>CAJTLS010000015.1 GCA_910577295.1 uncultured Eubacterium sp. | reverse complement strand
CCCACTATTTTATTCCCGCAAAGAACCATGACGCCGGCAAGATAGAGCCAGCCTTGAATTCGTTGTCGCTTTATACTTTTTATGGCTTTTAGACCGTATACTGTTCTCACGCATAATGCGCTCCACCCGCTTATGGTTGACTGGTTTTTCTGATTTACGGTTTATTTCGTGGCTTATCTTTCTGCCGTCATAAATGCCGCGTGATCCGCATTTCGGACAATGTGTTGCTTTATCACTAACACCATTACCGCATTCTACACACTTTATAAGAGCCACATCTATCCCCCTTCATTTTAATTATGAAAAGAATTTATTCTCACCCAATACATCTTTTTATCATCGCTGCTTTGATGAACAGATAGTGATACTCTACGATAGAAAGACATATACCAAGAATAATCATATATGGCATTTCCTTTATATTCAGCTTCTTCATAATCATACTCATCACCATACTGTTCAATAAAATCTTTGACTAAGATTTTATATTCTTCTTCTATCAAAATAGAATCAGAATCCAGATAAATTCTCTTATAGTCTCCATTACTCTGATAAGAGATTTCTACCTTTACATATTCTTTACCATCAATAACAATGTCTTCATACACATCACTTGTTGAATCTAAAGTATCCCACACTTTATGCTCGTAATCATCACCTAAGTCTTTTTTATTTCGGAAGAACTCGTATATTCCATCAACTTCATTAATTGCGTATTCTTTATCTCATGTGGTGATACCTTATTTATAATGGAAACACCAATTATAACAATTGCTGCAACGATTGCAAGACACCAACTCCAAAGACAATTTTCTTGTTTATTTTTAGTGATTGTTTCTATCGATTGAAATACTGAACTCCCTCCATGAGTACATATAAAAAACACATCCTTACCCACCGGAAGATTGACTAATGCAAAATTTAACACCGACTGATGAAATTTTCTATAATATATGCCAGAATCAAATCCATTTGCCCATTGTTTGCAATTTCTTTTGCAATTTTCATCGTATTACCATGGTGCACTGACGCGTAAATAATTGCTGTCCTCATTATATTTTCTCCTTTTTTACCACAAATCATATAGTTTCATTGTTTCGCTATTTCTATATTCATGTTTCTCATACATGTCCCAATCAGTTTATCCCCACCCCGTTTCTCGTAGTTAAGAATAGCCGCCGGATTCATATAAATAATTTCATGCTTTAGATTGCATATTACAACGGCACTTCTATCCTGTTCCAAAATACTGTTATAAAAGCTCATCATATTTTCATTACTCAATATTCCTTTACTATTTCTTCCTCAATTGCATACATGGTTTTAAATTTATCTAAATCAGACTGGCTCCTAATAAGCATAATTTCTTCAAATTTCCCCGTATGTATATCCTTAAAGCCTGCAATCTGTTCGCCATTGCAAATGCTTGATTTGACTACAGGTTTCTTATTTCCCTTGTCATATATCATTACTTTTGTCTTCTTTTTAAATAATCTCATACTCTTCTCCCTGCATCAACTTTGCATTAAATTTTCCAGCCGACACTATATATTATAACACTCTTATCGATTTTTTCAATCAGCGCTGACAGTAGTATGATAGCGGCGAGCCGGAAGGAGTTCGACTCGCCACTATCATACTACTGTTTCATCTTTGTATAAAATTTCCAAATGCTGTTCAAGTTATTCCCTGCAGTAGTGTTGTTCTTCTCACTGATGGCATCCGTGAACGCACAATAGGCTTGCTCTCCTACATCTGTGCTTTGCCTTTTCACAGCAGCCGTTTCCTTTACCGAACTGCCGAAATGATATACCGTCTGTGCCTGAAATTCCTGTAGTTCGCTCCATATCTGCATATTCGTCACCATAAACCTGCTGTGCGTTTCATAGTCTTTATCCTCCTGTTGTAAGCGTTGCCTTATCTTGTCGGCATCTATCCGGTATGAATACGGCAGTGTTCTTTGCAGATTATTTATATCCATTTTCATTAACCTTTTTAATTCTAAACATTCATATCAACTTTAGGATAGTACACATCTTCCGGCTTTTCTTTCTCCATCATCATCTTCGCTTCCAGCTCAGATTCTGCTTCTACATACTTAACCGTAATTTCCTGCTCCGCCTTCTCTTCTTTTTTCTCCTCTACTTTTTCTGCTTCCGCTTTCTTCTCTTTCTGCTTCTCCAGCCGCTCGTCCATGTTCTTTTTCATTCTTTCCGCATTGGTCATCCCTGTTTCTGTTACCGAATATACGGTACTCTGTATGCTGCCATCGCTGCCGACTGACCAGGTCTGCTGATAATAAGTCACTGTCCCGCCTAAGCCTCGGTTTTGTGCGGAAAGCTGCTCATATCCTTGTCTTTCAAGTTCTGGTATCTTTTTCAGAAAATCCTCCAGCTCTTTCGCCTTTTGGGAATCTCCCGAACATTTTTTCAAATACCCGCCGGATACCGCCACATTGCCCTTAGACATACCATCATAATTTTTCTGCAGATAAGAATAATAATCCGATACTGCCTTTTCCCCGACATCCTTTGCTTTTCCTGCCTGTGCGGGTACGGCAGCTTTCGGTTCCACTTTTTTAGATGCCGCAGTTTTCTGTGCTGCATAGTCACTCTCGTACACATTGTTATAATTGTCTCCAAGTCCTGAAATTGCCATAATTTCATCCCCCTTAAAATTTTATATTTTTCCATTTTTGCATATATTCTTCCAGCAGTTTTGTGCGCCTGTCTCTTTGATTACCCATCTTCTTAAAAAAGCTCCTCCGAGAATGGGCATAAAATTCTGAATCATTGCCTACAGGCCACGAATCCCCTCTGTACTCATTTAATGTTGCCCCTACCGTGAATACTGCAGAACAATTTCTCGGAGCAACCGAACTTCCCAAATCCCTTTGAAGCAGCGAAAGAATTTTTTCCCGATACTGCGGTTCCTCTTTCATCGCTTTAAATCCTGCTTCTGAAATATTAATTGCAACATTGTTCAATGTCTTGTGTACTGTAAGCTTGGAAAGGTCTTCGTAAAACTCTTTCTTGAACAATTCCATCTCTTCCGGCTCTGATAATTCCCTTGTGTTTCCTGTCTTCTCTAATGCAAATTTCCCCATATCGTTCACATCTTTTGTATTTTTCGCTGTTGTCATATTGTAACAAAATTTAAGCCCGTTTCCGCTGATAACCATTTTTTACCCCCTGTTTTTCCACTTCATTTAATAAAAGTCACTTTGATGCCATTTACTCAATTTCTTCCCCCTCTCCCTGCTGCAGCATTACTGTCACATGAAACACATTCCCTTTTACTTTTATGTTTACACCGCCAAAATACCTCTCCGCCACATCACACACATTTTCAAGCCCAATTCCATGCTCCGTAACAATTTCCGGCAGGGCGCTCGGCTTCGTTGTGATTGGTATCAGGTTTTCATCCGTCTGTATGGGAACAGTTCCGTCAAAATTGTTTTCTACTTCCAATAATAAAAACTGCTTCTTGCGTTTCAGGGTAAGGCGTATAAATTTTTCTCCCGATTCTAGCTTCTCACAAGCCTCTATGGCATTATCCAGAAGATTGTTGAGTATGATTCCCAAGTCGAATACAGGAATTTTCCCATCATACCGGAAGTCTGCAGCAAACCGGATTCCTAATTTCTCTGCCCTGCGGCATTTATCATTGATAATAACATCGGTAACCGCATTTCCCGTCACATACTTATATTCTAATTTTTGCATGGTTACATCCATTTTCTGAACATAGTCCTCTATTTCCTCGTACTGTCCGGCTCCTGCCAGTCCTTTAATGTTCGCCATATGGTTCTTCATCTCATGCCGTACTTTGCGGATACTGCCATAAAAATTTTCCGCCTCTTCCAGACGTCTCTTCATGGCCCTGACCTGCTGCTCCTCTACAAAATGTTTCTGTCTGGCGGCAAGCAGAACGCGGTATCTCTGCCAGAAATAGATGAGCGCAGCTTCCCCCGCAAAAATGAAAACTGCTATCGCGGGCAATTTCCACAATAGTTCCCGCTTTTCATCAAACAGAACAAAGGCGCCTTCTCCAATTTGCACTACATACAGTTCTACAACAATATTTGTTATCATACTGCCTACAAAATTGAGAACGGAAAGCAATATCACATCCTGCCATGTCATTACTCCGATTCCTTTCACTAATCTGCAAATAAGGAGCACCATAGCTGTTAATAATGCCGAATAAAAAAGGACTAATAAAAACATTCCTACCGTTGCACCATAATACATCTGCTGTACATAGCCATCCTGCGAAGTATCAACCTCTTTGACAAATCTCCTCACCGTCTCCACATGAATGCTATTGGCAATTAAATAACTCAGGCAATGAAGATTATAAAAGGCAGGCACGGCAAAGACCACTTTACTAATCTGCTTTTTACAGCATAGCGCTCCATATCCTATTATGACAGCAGCAGAAACAGCATACCTGACCCATGAGGCACATGGCAGAAATCCTATACCTGTATTTGCCAAAATAAACAGGATTGCTGCAATAACGTCCTTTCTCTCTTTCTTTTTATGAAAGAGCGCCGCCCACAAAACAAGGAACAGGATGGACTGTATGACATTTTTCCAAATTTCCAATATATTGCTTATTGTTTGAAATGTTGACTGGCTCATAGACTTTCCTCCGAAATGTAATTCATGTACGCCTGCACAAACCCATCATATTTATATCTCGAAAGCAGCAACTTATCTCCGTTCGCCATCCTTACTTCCGTCCTGTTGTATCCCTCCACATGGAAAAGATTGATTAGGTATCCTCGATGGATGCGGTAAAACTGCCCCGCCAGTTCTTCCTCCAAATCACCCATTTTTGCAGCGTATTCCATAGTTCCACTTTTCAGGCACAAAACGATAGTATGATTCCGGCTTTCCATATAATAAATGTCACTCAGTGGTATCACCTTTCTCTCGCTGCCATAACGGAGCACAAGTTTTTTCTTCCGCCGTTCCGCCTCCGATACTATTCTCACTGCCCGCTCAAACACTTCGGCAAATTTTTGTTCGTCTACAGGCTTTACCAAATACTGGAACGCCCCGACGTCAAATGCGTCATAAACATACTTTTCATATCCTGTTACAAAAATGATGATGGGCTGTTTCCGAACCTCCATGTTTCGGATATATCCTGCCAATCCCATGCCATCCATGTCCGTATGGGAGCTTTCCATCTCTATATCCAGAAATACCAAATCATACTCTCTGCCATCTGACAGGTACTCATCGGCAGAGGCATATTCCGTAATACTACATTCTCTGTCCTGCTTTTTGATTAGCGAAACAAGATAAGACCTTATATTTTTTTCATCATCACACACTGCAATTTTTATCGTATCTGCCACCTCCCGTCTTCAACTACCTTATCGGAAAAATAAGGGGAATCTCTAACACCTGTTTCGTGAATGGTTATTTTAGCCGCGCGAAACGCAGATTTTTTGTTTTTCATCCCGACACTACTCTTATTATTCCCATAAAAAATGGCTGACTGAAAAGCGCAGCCATCTAAAAAACACTAAAGAACTAAAGTTCTTCGTGTTTTTCGCTCCGCACTGGGCGCACTTTCCTATAATATAAAAAAGCGGCGGTTGAAAAGCGCAGCCATCTAAAAAACACTAAAGAACTAAAGTTCTCTAGGAATCAGCTTCGCTGATTCTTACTCTGCGCAGGACGGTCTTTCCTATAAAGTAAGAAAAAAGGACTACCTAAATAGTCCTTCTTTCCCTAAATAGTTGATGAACGGCATGACTTCTTTCTTATATCTGTAAATCCACATTTGCACCTGTTGCATTCGCATTATTACCGCGCTCTTTAACTGCCTGTCCTTCCTCCTGTTCCCTTGCTGCTTCAATAACTTTCTGTATATCGTCGTTGTCAAGCAATACTTTCCCATCCTCTGCCTGTTCTAATTTACCTGTCAGCAGTTTCTCCGCCTGTTCTGTCTTGCTCTCATCCGCATTCGCTTCCTCTTCTTTTTCCTCCTTTTTCTCCGCAAGCTGTTCGGATTTTTCACGCGCATTTTCACGATTCTTTTCAATCTGCTTTTCGGCATTTTCCTGTGCTTCTTTACGGAGTTTTTCGTTTAACTCATCTTTTCTTACTGAAACGGTAAAATTACTGTAATTTCCATTTTCATCTAAATAGGCATGGCGGCATACAACTGTACTTCCCGTTGCTGCAAAAAAACTATGTACATACTTATGTGCAGCTTCCACATCTTTCAATCTCTGCGTATATTCCTTTGCTGCCTTTGGATTATTCTGCATCTTCTCCAAAAGTTTCGGGCTAATATTCAAAACATCTACTTTACCATCATTTTTTGTATTAACCCCATAGCCAGCTTGTAACTTCATATTAGGAAACTGTTTCTGCAAATTATCAAGATATTCCTCATTGCTGTTCTTCTTTAATGTTCCAGCGCTTTTCTGCGCAGCCGCTGTTTTTTTTGTTTCTTCCTTTTTTGATGAAACATAGGTGTTTTCATAAACACTGTTGTAATTGCTCACTCCTATAATTGCCATAATAATCCTCCTGTTTTCCGAAAGAAAATGCGACTGCCCCTTACAGGAGCAGAGGATTTGTCCTCCCTAATAATTTTTTGAAATCCTTTTCTCTTACAATATTTTAAACAA
The DNA here is from genome assembly GCA_910577295.1 of uncultured Eubacterium sp. Taxonomy (GTDB): domain Bacteria; phylum Bacillota; class Clostridia; order Lachnospirales; family Lachnospiraceae; genus Eubacterium_F. Next base: position 60,109 of record CAJTLS010000015.1, on the reverse strand, counting down.
CGCCGCCAGCCAGCCATTCATCTTCTTTTCATAAGGAATCCGAACTACTCTAGCATCTGAACCGGTTTTATATAAGCAGGATTCTCCCCCACTTGAAAAACCGGGAAGTTTTTCAACACCTCCAAAAACTATGAAAACATCTCCCGCTACATTGTTTGCCGCGCAAAAAGCTTCAAATGCCTCCCTGTCCACGTAAACATAGCTGTCATCATGTGAAATCATCTGTTGAAGTCTGCCGTTACCGTTTGCAATAACAGTCCCTTCACCATCAGCATATTCATATACCAGTATGTTTTCATCCTCACTATATCGGGCATAGGAATGGATATATACCGCCAGCAAAATAGACGCAATCACCAGAACGGCAGCCGCTGCCATACCCGCACACATCCTTTTCCGGTACGGACGAAAACCAACAATCCCACCCATCCGTCTTTTCATGTCTGCAAATTCCTTTTCCCTGACATAGGTAACGGCAGTCGGCGTATTCTCCGAACCGGAGCACAGCAGTTTCAGAGTTTTCAGCAACACCAGACCATACTCGTGCGCTGTCCTCCCACTATTTTGTATGCACACCCTGTCACAAATGTCTTCCATATCTGCCCGGAACTGTTTCTGGACGATTGTCAGCAGCGGATTCACCCACAAAAGGCACCGCAGAATATCCCATACAAGTCCAAACCACAAATGTCCTAACCGAATATGCGTCTGCTCATGCTGCACAACAGCCGCTAGTTCATCCCTGTCATAGTTCTCAAATATGACTTTGGGAATGACAATCTTTGGTTTCAGCATTCCGACCGTAAACGGCGTAATATTCATGTCCGGAACACTGACCTGAATATTATCCAGCGAAACCTTTTCCATACCGGCAACAGACTTACGGAGGCGGAGCCGTTTTCCGAATATGCATATAGCCGATATAAAAATGCCTGCCACATAAATGCGGTCAGCCCACAGGCAGGTCATTGTCCCCTGCGTTATCCACCATGTTATTCTCAGCATGACTTCATTTTCATAAAACAGCTTTAGTCGTCCCAGATACGGGACAAGAAGGAATGATGACCATAACAGCCCCTTTAAAAAAGTCCGGCCTGAAAAAAGTATCTTTCTGAAGAGCATCACAATCGCGACCAGCAAAAGGGAAATGACCGCACACCGCACAAGCTGAGTCGTGTAATACGCCGCACAGAAATCCATGAGGCTGCCAATCTGTGACCAGTCAGGCATGGGGCCCACCCTCTTTGTTCGGAGACTCTGTGCTGCGGTTGCGGCTTTTCTCTAAAATCTCTTCCAGCTCCTCAATCTGTTCATCCGTCAGGGCAAAACTATGTAGCAGCGCTGCCATCGCATTTGTCCCATTGCCGGAAAAGTAGCTGTCCACGAACTTCCTGCTCTTTTCTTTCACGCATTCCTCTCTTGACTTCTGCACATAATAGTGGTAAACCCTCGAATCGCGCTCATCCACTGTATAACCGAGAATGTCTTTTTGGTTCAGGCGATTCATCAACACCCGCACCATTCTCATTGACATTTCCACATTTCCTTTCATCCTTTTGTAGACCTCGGAAGATGTCAGGGGTTCGCCACAGGCCCACAGAACTTCCATAATCTGCCATTCACTCGTTGTAATTTCTTCCTTTGCCATACCGCTTCTTTCCTTTCGCTGTATATTGTCAATTTGTATATCGGTCAATCATCATTAATCATTAATAGTCATTGACGTTTTTTGCATAAAAGTGCAAATACCTCTGCTCAGATATGGTCTGTCTCCACTAAGTCACAGGAGCAGATTGCCTACAAAACACACATAGCCAATACAGAAAAATTAGAAACCGCCGCATATGGCGAAATTCCATAACGGCGGTCTGCGTATTCCTGACTCAAAATTTGAATTCAAACTATAAGGAGCAGTGGACTTTCTCTCTTCCTAACAAATTTGTTAGTTCAATAACCCACTTCTGCCTGTTCTTAATATAGAAGTTGTATTCTTCACCATATCGATTCACAAAAATGATAGTTTTGCTTACCCCCTGCCTGCCATCCTTTACTTCTTTAATGTCGGAAAGTTTAATATCAAAATCATAGGTACCTTTTGTAAAATTAACAAGCAGACCAATTGCTGCTATTTTTGCCAGACTATGTTTGTTATAAATAAATCTTTTATTTGTAAGCAACCCATGTCCGTTCTGAACATTAAACTTGCTTTTAATCCTATTGCATAAACCTTCCAATAAAACTTTTTCTTCCTCTTCTGATTTTGTATTTGCCGCACCATCAATTCTTGTTCCACAATTGGAACAAAATACGGCTCCGTCTTGTAATTGATTTCCACATTTAAAACAAAATGCCATGATAGTCTCCTTTCCCTTTCAATATTTCTTTCGAATCGTTGTCAATACCACTAAGTATTCTCTCGCCATTGCAATGAGCCACAACATACTTATATATTAAATTTGCATTTTTTCCTCTATACTCCATAGCAATCTAATGGCCTATACCCATTTAAAATGTCGATTATATTATCCCGATATACATTACCATTTAACACATCGCCATTTGGTAAAAAGCCAATTGCTCTGATATCTTTCGGATCCTCATCATAAGGGCTTGTATATTCCTTATTCTCATCAAAATATTCACCCAAATATTTGACAGCATTTCCGCTCGGAAAAATTACATTTCCCGAACTAACAGGAATTTTCAGATAATCAAACTCTTTCATAATCTCCCTTGTTCTTACGTTGTATGGATTATTATCTGTTTCATCAACCAGCCATGCCGGATGAACCTTTATAGACATGTCAGTTTTTGCCACACACTCCGCAAAATATTTGACAGGCTCTAACGGTATTGTTTCCTGATGAAAGGCATCAATGGATAGACAAATTCCATTGAGCCCGCTATCCGCAAGCATTTCAACAACTTCATTAATGCGCTTATTGTCTTTCGTAAAAAAACCATTGGTAATCAAATCCCTTTTTGCGATTCCCTGCTCCGCTGCCGCTTTATGTATCCGGTAAACGACCTCTGGATAAAGCAGCGGCTCTCCACCAAAAGTCATTAGCGATTGAATTTTATATTTCCCGCATATATCGGATATCACTTTTTCCGCCACATCGGCACGAAAATGTTCGGAAACAGAGTCGTGGTTCCCTTGGGAGCAATGTTTACATTTTCCCGTACAAGCCATAGTAACGACAAATTCGATTCGCTCTAAATTTTTTACAAACTCATTCACAAAAAACTTCCTCCGTCCTCGCTTATATGCATTTTCGAAGCGATTGTACCATTTGATTGGCGACTTCGTAACTTTCTGTAAATATTTGACAGACGCCGCCTTTAATCTCAGACTGTACACGCGGATTAGAAACCCTGTTATCATTAATATATATTCCCAGTTGTTCTCCGATATGTTCTGCCGTTATTTGAGCAAATTTCTCCGCCGCGGAATCAGAAAACCGAATCTCTGCTGAATATTGTTTTTCACCATTTCCCAAATCTACAGATTTCAGCTCCACTGCCTCAATTCCACCTGACATCAAAATATTTCCTTTTTCGTCCCTAAGCGTAAATTCATTCTTCTCCTGTTGAAACCAAGCCTCTCCTTTATACCCCTGATAAGCGCCAATGGCCCCATTGATAATCGTAAGAATGAGACAAATAGTACTTAAAACAATCCCCGCAATCGCCATGCCTTTGCCGCTTTTCTTACTTCCTTTGATTCCAAGCACTAAGCCGACAATCCCAATCGGTAAGCCTACAATCGGAATAATCCATGCCAACAATCCGAAAATTCCTAACACCAACGCTGCAATGGCGGTTCCCTTTTTCTGCGAATCCATTTCAAAAGAAGCTGCATAACTATTTGATTTTGTATAACTGTTCGATGTCGTATAAGTGTTTTGATTTTGTAAAGAAGAACCACATTCCGAACAAAATGTCGCTCCTTCCTCCATTTGTTTACCGCAATTTTGACAATACATCCAATTCCCCCTCTTTCTCTTAAACCTAGTTAAAATAATCGGTATCATATACTTGTAATAAATTTTTGACGGCAATAACTCCCTCCGGAATTTCCCGTCCCTTTCGATTGAGCCATATTGTATTGATGCCAACAGAAGAAGCTCCCTGAACATCACTACTTAATGAATCTCCAATCCACATTCCACCAATAGGAAGCGATTTCCGATTTGTTTCTTGCGGTTCCGGTTCTCAAAATTTCCTGTGATATTTTCTCAATCACTTCACCGTCTTCATGAACAACCGTTCCGTAAAAATCAATAAAGGCAGCTTCCACCATTGTATGTAAATCCTCCTCCATTTTTTACTATAATTATACTTTTTTCGACTTAAATCGTCAATGCACTTTTCATATTTAGCATTACGGAAAATCGACTTAATCATTCAATTTGTCTCGAAACGTCTGGCTAATTTTTATCTTTACCCGCTTATGCTCCGGCACCATACATTCTTTCCCTGTTTGCGGATTTCTTGCCATCCTTTCCGGCATGGTTTTTAATTCCGCGCTTAAAATACCATAGAGCTTAATTTCTTTGCCATCCCGCAATAACTCATAAAAGGTATCGAGGGCCAGATTCAAATATTCCCTGCAGGCAAGCTGTGTTGTGTGCCCGTTCTTTGCCATTTGTTTAATAAACTGTTTCTTGTTGACTGCCATAATTATCCCCATCCTGAAAACATAGTATTGTTTATCTCATATCATTGACATTTGAAACATGAAATATTCCCGCATAAACAACAAAAGGCGCCGCCAAAGCGCGCGCCTTTTGCAAGCTGCTGCATATTATTTTATTTCTTTCAGATAGGATAAATTCGAACGCTCTCCTTTTTGGAATACACGCAATACGACATAATACTTATCGACAACGCCGCCATTGGCAACAGTAATCATAATGCGGGTATTTCCGGAACGTTTTGCCTTTACTACGCCGGACTTCGATACCGTAGCAACGCTTTTATTCGAACTGCGGAACGAAATCTTAGCATTCTTTGTATGGGTCATTTTCACTTTCCATTTCTTTCCCTTGGTAAGTTTTTTGTAAAGAGCAATCGTCGGCGCTTTATAGGATGTCTTAAATTTGCTGAGACTATAGTTTTTCTTTACCTTTTTGACAACCTTAACTTTAGCGACATACTGGACGATATGTTTGCCTTTAATAATTGTCACTACGACTTTCGCCTTACCGGTCTTTTTCTTGGAAGTGATTAAGCCTTTTTTATTCACTTTTACTATCGATGGGTTAGAACTGGAAACCTTTACGGCCGCTCCTTTTACATTCCTTATTTTCAACTGGAATTTCTTATTTCTTCCCATCAGCTTTGACATACTGATTGTCGGAATATAATATTCCATTGTCGCAGAATCCAATTCAATGTTGGCAATCGGACTGCTGTTCTTTGTTCCGGTAGCGTAAAAACGAATGCTGACCTTTCCGGTTCCTAATCCCGTAATCTGCTCACCCTTACATTTTGTCCAACTTTTCCCACCATCCACGGAATATTCCATTTCCGTATTTACACCAATAACTTTTCCATCAAATGAGTTTTCATACTTCGGTGGAACTACTACCAGTTTACTGACATCCGGTTTTTTCTGCTCCACCTTTGTCACTGGATTTCCTGCTGCCTCAACTACAATATTGCCGCTAATACTTTCTGCCGGAATAGTCAGGACGCCCGTAATACCGTTATAACCATAATCAACGCCCTGGCGTAACAGCTTATCTCCCGATGTAACAGAAAAGACTGCCGGTAGTGAATAGCCCTCGTTCGCACGCAGCGTGGCAATATAATCTTTATTGTCAGCAGCTTTATCGCTTCCACTGACAGACATATTTGTCAGACGATACAAAACATAATATTCCTTTGCCGGCACAATTATCTTATCCGCATTCGCCTGTATCAAAACATCATCTTTAATCTGGCCTTTGAAAATCTCAATATCACCGGTGATGGAATCATAGGAATATGCATCCTTTGCCAGTACCTCACCGCCAACTTTGATTGAGATGTGAGCCGGAAGTGAATAGTTTTCATAAGGCCTGATTTTTGCTTTATAGGCCTGCTCCATATTGCCCGTAGCAGCTCCCTCGTAATTCAGATTTCCCAGTTCCGTATGTACCGGAAATTCTTTTGCCACGCCCTCCGCAGTAATAACTACATTGCCAGTCAACATACTCTTGGAAATCTGCAGTTCTCCAGTATCGTTGGAATACTTAAAGCCGTCTAAATCCGCACCATCCACGGTCACGCGAATTGTTTCCGGAAGCGCATAACCCTGCTCTTCTTTTAATATTGCCAGATAATCGTTCAGCATATCACAAACTAAATCACCTTCAAATGCAAGATGCTTCACTTCAGGCGTTACGGTGAAAATCTGCTTTTCTGCCGCCGCCTGAATTACAATGTCTCCTCTTACGAAGTTGCCGTCAATGCGAATCTCTCCGGTTTCCGGACTGTATTCATAACTTTCTGCGGAAAGCTCCTGATTATCTGCCGTAACAGTAATCTGCTCCGGCAATGCATATCCTTTTTCAGCGGTCAGTTTCGCCGTATAGTCGGTATCCGGCACGCAGAATGACTCGCCATCAAATTCCAGATTCGTGACATTTGCCGTTACCTTACCGTTGTTTCTCTTTGCCCGTACCGTAATATAAATATCATCTAGAATCTCTTCGCCATCTACATGGAAAGCACAGGTCTCCGGCTCAAATGTAAAACTCTCCGGACGCTTCAGCGGATTTCCCTCGTCGTCCGTCTCCGAGCCAAGGGCCGCACTGGCATCAACAACCGTATAGCCTTTCGCTACGGTAATAATATTATCATAATCCTTTCCGTAAAAGATATCCGCCGTTTCTCCGCCCTCCGCTATACATTCATGGTTCGATATGTAGTGTACTTTGAACACTCCGGCAGACGCCTTAATCGTAATATTGTTTCCTAAAAGCGACGACGAAACCTGCACCTTATTTCCCAAATAAGCAATGACTCCACCCTTTACATTCTTCGTCTCGTCCTGCGCAATTTCAAAGCTCTCTTCCCCAGCCGACACCGTAACACTTTTTGGCATTTCCAATATCGAATCAACAGAAAGCCTCACTTCCAAATCTTTATTATCAAAAGAAGAAACACTGGTAACCGGATTCGTTCCTGCTGTTACATTAGTAAAGTCATAGATGACTTTCGCCGTATTGGCGTACAAATATATATTTCCGGTAATACAGTCTTTGTCCACTACGATTTCACCCGTCGCAGAATCATAGGTATAATCTCTATTGCGAACAAGAGTTTTCAATTCTACCGGATTCCCTTCACTGTCTCTAACTACGCCATTAGCATCCGTAGTTGTTCCCTTTGTCAGCGTATCTGTTTTTACTACTATATTTTGGGGAAGTTGATAACCCTCGTCGGCTATCAAAGCTGTTTTATATTCTTTTTTTCCAGCCACCCGATTCACGCCTATCGTATTCACCAGACAGGACAGATGGTCATCCTTTGCTCCCTCGTCCGCGCCCACTCCGTTTAAATAACTGTTCTGGGCTGAGACAACAGAAAAGACTGTTCTGGCAGACACTTTTTCCGCATACTCGGATATGACAGTATACTCTCCTGTCGGCCAGTTAGCAATTCCCTGAATGGTAATTTTATTATCCGGCAGAACTTTCGTCGTTCCATCCGGATAACGGAGCATATGGGTCGGATTAGTTACGTTAATCGACAGAGAATCATCAATGAGCAATTCGATACTATCTTCTCCCATACGCGTCACATTTACTTTATCTACCTGTAACCCGTTATAACTTACAAAACACCTTGCCGTCGCATGGTCATCGTGTCCGGTTCCTGTCGCCTCATCTAACGCATCTTTTGCCTGTTCAGCCTCTTCTTTGGAGTATTGCTGATTTGCAACCACTCTCTCAATTTCTGCTGCCAGTTCCTCTGCTGTATTGCCCTGAATCTGAACGACGTTATTTTCTCCTAAATAGTCTTTTAGATTGTAATTGGTTCCGTTAATATTACCTTCCATATTTTCGATATTGAGATTCGTTATGAGCATTACACTCTGATTTTTCAACATCTCCAAATATACATCATCAAAATCTCGCTTAAAACAATCTTTGAAGCCATTTTCTCCTTCTGTATTGTCCCCGATTAACACAAAATATTTATTATTGTCAACATATTGTCCGTCCTTTTGTGTAGCCTTTGTATAGTCACAATTACTCAAACCGGAAAGAACGGAGTCCGATTCCGAAATACTCATTTTCAAATTCGAATACACGTACGACGAAGTATATTGGCAATTGTGAAATTGATAAGGAACAATTGGTCCGAAACCACCAAAACCGGACGGAGTATAATCTTTACAATAAGTATCCTCTCCGCTATTCTGATTTTGAAAATCAAACAGTGTCTTCCTTTCCGGATTATCTCCGGATTGCTCACCTGCTTCCGTCATATATACTTTTAAGGAGTTATTCGTAATCAACATCTCAATATTACTAACATCAAAATGTCCGTCAAATGAAATTGAAGACAAATCTATCTTTTTCAATTGCGTAATATAGGAACTCATCGGAGAGAACATCGAACTGTCTTCATGGAGCAACGCCACCGGTCCATTCGTAATCTTATAAATAACGGCAGACTGAATACCGCCCGCACAGATATTTCTCGGGTCATCTCCCTCCTGCGCTAGTCCGGAAATGAACGAAAACACTAAGGCATAACCACTCAGCTTATCCTCTGTTATTCCACAGTTAAACAAAAATCCTGCCTGCGAAAGTGAATGCGTCTTAACATCCTTTGCATTTATCGTATACTCTACTTTCTTTGTGCCCGTCTCCTGCGCCGGATAGAAAAGAAAATCGGTGCATCCGGTAGTTCCATAACCATAAAACTTCATGGCCGCATTACCATTTTCGCTGCTTGCCACAATATGTTCTTTTAAATAGTAAACATTGCCTCCCGTTCCTCCAGTATTCTGATTCCTTTCCAACGCCTCCTCAACAGTCAGCGGCGTTGAAAAGAAAACATTAGAAGCTGCTTCGGAATATGTAAAATGCGGCCGCAGATTTTTATTATATCCTGTGGCCTCCTGCCAAGCCGCCTCATCTGCATATGCTTTCGTGTCGTAATGGTCATATACATACCAATTGGATAAATCTGTAGCGTCAATCTCGGTAGTTGACATATTAAAACTCTGATTTGCCAAAGATGCATCCAAATCCATTTTGCTAATAATTTCGTCACTGCTATAGAGGGAATTTGCTGTCGTTCCTACCATGATATCACGGTCCACCGTCCGCACCGAAACAATATCATCCGTTCCCTCCGCATAGGCCGCAGGTGCAAAAATGAAACCCTGCAAAATCAAGCCGCAGGCAAGTAAACTCTTCGCTATCTTTTTTACCTTTATAGTTTTCATAAATCACCCTTTTCCCTTTCTTACAAAGAAATTCTGTCTTTGTGTAATTTTATCATTAAGATTTGTAAATGTCAATTTGATAAAAAGGCTGGAAAAGGAAATTATTTCTAAACTAAAGACTATTGGTTATACTATTATACTCTTTTTCCAAATCGTATAGAAAATCTTCCAGAAAAACATCTGATGTTTCAATTTCGAATATATTATTACACACCTTTGTTTCGTCTATCTCATCTATCACCCGAAATACTAATTTGACTAATACAAAGCCATCCTGATAGTCAACCTTAAGCAAAAATTCCCCCTCGTCTTTTGGTTGAAAAGCATAAGGGTGCACTTTCTTTATACCTCGCAGATTTTCAATAATAATTTCAACCTCTTTCTCATAAGAATCGTGAAGAAATAAGTCCTCATTATCTAATCGAAATAATTCAATTCTCTTATCCGGAAATATTTCTCCACCAGATAATTTATAAGATAACCACTCTGGGTCATTGATGACACATAGTACAAGTTCTATATATTTTTTCTTTTGCCTATCAAATAATTTTGCCATAAAATCCGCCCCCTGATATTTTATCATTTGCTTGCCAATACACTCCATTGCATTATGACAAAACCTAATAGAACGGGTTCATTTACCGACATGCGGTTTTTAGGTTTCGTATAATATCCCCAATATATATGCTCTAAATTATTTCTTCGTATAACTTCTGCAAAATATATCGCCAAATCATCGCAAATTGCCAGTGTGTTTACACTAATTTTTGTATCATCCGATAGTATCTCCTCACGAAGCCAATCCGGATATTTCTTCGCCTCCTTTTTTAATTCTCTTCTCGTATAATGCTCCACTACAATTTTCTTTTCATACCATTCCCAAACCGGAATCAGGGATTCCACCGAAAAATCCAGTTTTATTAAAATATCATCCCTTTGTATATACTTTTGCAGATATTCTATTCTTTCATCAATATGCCCCGTATACCAGTTGAAATATAATTCCACTTCTTCCTTAGTAAACTTGTCAAAACTATCTTTTTGAATTGGTGCCTCCGATTCAAATATTGGGTAATCCATAATAATCTCTCTCCATCTATTTCTTAAGATTCTTAATTTTACTCCTGAAACCTATTTTTTTATTTCGTATTTTTCTGCGGCAATATTCCTCCATATATTGGTATATATTTTTCCCTTTGTTTCCAAATCCTCCATCTTCCCCTCTTTTTAATTCACTTTTGACAATTTTATATACATATTCATACTCTCCCAATAAAATATGTGCCAAAAGTTTTGTTAAATCATAAGCGTCTTCTCTTTTAATAATATATGATAAAAAATCACCATACTCCGCTTTAATATTATTTGTATATTCTTCAACTTTTTTCATTTCTGAAAGAAAAAACGAGTCCACGATTTCTTCTAATAGTTCCATATTTTCCACTTCACATACTTTCTCGTCAAAGATATACGAAGGACAACAAAATGCACCCTCTATTCTCAAACTAAATCTTTCATTTTTATTATCTGACATATCAAATATATCCCAAAAAATATCATCTAACTCTATCGTTTTGATACACCACCGAAAAACAATAGTATGATTATCTGTTGCCCAAACCACTGCATATATAAGCAAATTACCATCCGTTTTGTATATACAATTAGATATTGTTTTAAAATGATTTTGTTTAGCTATCTTTTTTACACAGTTAATAATTATTTTTTCATTTTCTTTACTCATTTTCCACCTCATATTGTGCACAAACTCTTTTTGCTTCCCACGAACTTTATCATCTGCTGACAGAGAACCATCAAATTAATCCGGACGCTATTAATTCATAATTAATTTCATATGCAATGCCCTGATTGGTACATGCCCCATATATCCCTACTAACTCCGGTTCTTTTTTCATTGTATTTCCATATTCATCTACATATTTTCTTCTACCAACCGAATAAAAGCCATAATCCACATTGTCAGGAATTTCTATACTTATTCCAACATTATAAAAATAACCCTTATTCCAATACCACTTTCCCACAATAGCAGGTTCTATTAATAAATTTGTGACACTATTGGGAATACTTGTATCAGCGGGAGATTCTGCTCTGTCCTTTAATATAAAAACTACCATAAACCCATCTTCTTCACAAACCTTAACATCAGAATTTATTATAACACCCCAAAAATACATATTTTCTTTTGGTGACACTACAAATAAATCCCCCTTTTGAGGTTTCACACGTTTTCGCTTTATTACCTTTAACTGATACTCTTTTAAGTCTAGTTCTTCAAGAATTTTTAACTTTTCTTTTTTCTCATCATCCAGTAAATTAAATCTCTCTTCCTCCCTTTGGGCAAGCGGGTTATTATTATAATACTCATTAAAATCTTTTATTTCTTGCATATATATTGGCCTCTTTCTCTAATGTATTAATATTAAATTTAAGTGTTTCCTCAACAACATACATATCAGTAAATTTCCAATATGGTTCTAACTTTTGCTCCCGCCTTTCAACAACGCAATTCATAATACAGCTTATACAATCTTCAAAATGTCTATCGCATCATTTTTATTTTTCGAATAAAGAAAAAATCTTATTAACATTTTGCTCTCCTTTAAAGTCATCTAAAGATGTTGACCGCCAATACCATCATAAAAACTTCTATAATGGAAAAAAGCATCGCGGCTACACAAAACACATAACCATTCCGGATGATGTAAGGCTTCCTATTGAAAAAGATGGCAAATATTTTAAAAACAGGTATTCTCTTCATACAGAATGTGAACAATATAATTCCCAGTTTAAAAACATAGGACAGTAACGGATGTGGACAAAAAATCAATCCTTCGTCATAAGCTTAAATACGCTCACCCACATTAGCCTGCTGGCAGTTGTGGTTACCGCAATCACCAGTGGTTCCGGCCAATCCTATCACAAACTGAAAGCCGTCAACGAATCGCATGATGAAATACCATTCCATAACGCCTTTATTTGCGTAAGTTTGGAACTTACATTAGCTTTTCTATGACGTAAAATCCTATATTTTCAATTTATAGAAACTAACTACTAAATTCGATTTTTAAATCAGAGTATTTTGCTCATCTCTACACTTTAAATCCTCTTTTATTAAACTAAATTCCTTGTAAGCTCCCTTTACTCAATGCCGATTCCATTGCTTATTTACCCCATTTTTCTATTATTGACTACTCTAAAATAAATATTTCTGCTGCACCCATAATCTGTTCTGTCTTTATAATACAAAAATTAGAAAAAATTGCTATGGAAGGCATTCCAATGCTATCCATTTTATTAATAGCTTCTAATGGCTCGTATAAACATCCATCAATAGAATCATCCCACGAAATTAAATAACATTCTTTATCATTAGAATTACTGATTAACTCTATTCCATATTGAAAATCCTCCCCCCGATACTTTATCATTTCACTGTCAATACATTCCATTGCATTATGACAAAACCTTCCAATAGCTCTTTTTCTTTTTTTAGTATTAGATAATTCATGATATATTCTGTTTCTCTTATTCTTACTAATATATTTATTTACAAAACTTTCTTCTATTTTTAAGTCCAAAACTATGCTCCTTATTTTTCATTCAATATATTTTATCCACGTATAATATAAATTTATTAGCATCTCTTTATCCTTCTTTTCAGTTGAGCAAAGCGTACAATTATACACAATTCTTCTTGGATTCATCTCCATATCCTTAACAAAACCTAATAGAACGGGTTCATTTACCGACATGCGGTTTTTAGGTTTCGTATAATATCCCCAATATATATGCTCTAAATTATTTCTTCGTATAACTTCTGCAAAATATATCGCCAAATCATCGCAAATTGCCAGTGTGTTTACACTAATTTTTGTATCATCCGATAGTATCTCCTCACGAAGCCAATCCGGATATTTCTTCGCCTCCTTTTTTAATTCTCTTCTCGTATAATGCTCCACTACAATTTTCTTTTCATACCATTCCCAAACCGAAATCAGAGATGCCACCGAAAAATCCAATTTTATTAAAATATCATCCTTTTGTATATACTTTTGCAGATATTCTATTCTTTCATCAATATGCCCCGTATACCAGTTGAAATATAATTCCACTTCTTCCTTAGTAAAATTGTCAAAACTATTTTTTTGAATTGGTGCCTCCGATTCAAATATTGGGTAATCCATAATATCATCTTCTTTCTTCTTAAATTAGAATCTATTAATTTCCAAAATACGTCACTCGCCGTATGAATACTTTATTCCATGCTTATCCAAAAAATCACGCAAAGGTTTTGATGCCCCAATTTTTCCTGTCTTCGGACTTTTATAAAAATGCCAATGAGAACTTTTTATCACTCTATTATTAATTAACTCAATATCTTTTAATATTTGAAGCCTAATACTCTTTGTTAATGAGGTATAACCTACTTTCGACTCATGTGCAACTCCTCTGGCAAACTGGTCAATATACCGGCCTCCTAAAGAAGTTTTAAAATACTTTTGAGATTCTCCCCCATATTTTTTTATTAATGCACGCTCTCCTGTTTTACCTCCATTTTTTATTTTTCTACCTTTTCTTTTACTAGTTAATTTTTTTACATTAATTTCTGCCTTATTAAGCGCATTTTTAGTACGTGTTCCTAACTTTTCCCCTGTCAGCTTCACACGCTTTTTCAATGCACGGGATGACTTATTCAGAAGATTTTTCCCTACGGTTTTAGCGCTTGAAACAGCAGTTTTGACTTTCTTTACAGACTTTGCACCCGATATGGCTTTCTTAGCCTTACTCGCATACTTGACACCTTTTTGTACCGCTTTAGAACTTTTTGTTACTTTGCTTACTGCTTTGATGCCCTTTCCTACATAGGAGCCCGGCACTCCCGGAACAACTGTAGCAGCTACATCCCAAACTAAATTAGCTGCGTTTTCCCACGATGGTTCAGTAATCAATGAGTACATACTATAGCCAATGCTTGCGATATCCAATAATGTTTCAAAGAAATGCCCACTCGAATCAACACGATTCACCGCGTCATTTCCACAATAAGTATACAAATGCAGCGTCAGCGGGTCATCATCCTCACCCGTATAAGTGTCCCTCGTCTGGAATCTCCCCAGCTGCGGCTGATAATACCTCGCCCGAAGATAAATGGAAGCCGTTTCCTTATCATAGTATTCTCCGGCATAGCGGAACGGATTATCATCCTTTTTATCCGGTTTTACTTCATTGCCAAAGGAATCATACTCATAGGACTTAGTCACATTACCACTTTCATCGAGTAACTGCACCACATCGCCATGAGGGTTCATAACATAATACTGCTTTTTCGTTCCGGCCCCCTCGTCGCTGTATATCAGGCTGCTGCCCCTGACATAGCGGCGAAGCACTTTGCCAGATTCTGTTACCTCCAACGCCAGTTGGTCACCATCCCATATATAGATGGTCTTTTTACCATTGACAGTCTTAGCAGTCCGTAAGCCCTCTGCGTCATATTCGTAGGTAACTTTCTTATCCCGCGTCAACGTCTCCGTCAACTGATTCAGCGCATTATAATGATAAACTACATTGTCATTTATGCGGTTATCTCCGAGCGACACATCCAAATCAAAATAGGTGCCGTCTTCCTGCACATTCCGTCTCGTTACTTTCGCCAACTGATTCCCATTATAATCATTCTTATACAGTGTGACAGAATCCTGTTTCGTGTCCGTATTCAATGTATCGGAGCGAAGCAGTTCTTCATTTTTATTATACCGGTAAGCCGTCGTAAGATTGCCCACTTTCATTTCCTTACGGTTATTATGGGCATCATAGGTATAGGATACACTTTCCTGACCGGAATTTGTTTCTTTTGTCAGCCGCCCTAACAAATCATAAGTATAGGCTGCCTTTTTCTTATCACTCTCCTTTGTTTCTGTTGATATTTGCGATTCTTCTGACGCTTTCTGCCCGTTTTTCAAGTAAGTGGACTGATAAGAGGAAATGCTCTTATCGGCCGTCTTGTTATCCATTTTCGTCAAACGGTTAGCATAATCAAAAGTATACTGACTGTTCAGTCCTGCTTCCGTGGCCTCCCGACTGGAAAGATTGCCATCTTCATCATAAGTATAAGCCGCTATTTGTCGTGTGTTGCCGTGCTCTGCCTGCTTTACTTTGGAGAGACGGGAAAAAGCGTCATACTCATAGCGATAATCTAACTCTGTTTTACCGTCCACACTGACGGAGAAAGAAGTCCTGTTATCGTCACTGTCATAAGCATACGATTTTTCAATTTTGCTTCCTTTGCCTGCGGTAGTTGTCTCCTTTGTGACCTGACCGGAAACATTGTCATATGCAAAAGAAGTATTATCCTGCTTTGACAACTCGCCATATTTATCATATTGATATGTATGTACCGTTTTCTTTCCGGTTTCCTTTTCTTTGGCAACAGATTCTGTCAACCGGTTTTGGTAGTCAAATTTTCCGGTTATGGTATTGCCGTTTTTATCCTTTGTTTCTGTGAGGTTTCCATATTCATCATAAGTATAAGATTCTTTTCTTCCTTCTGAATCAATAAAAGAAGTCAGCTCATTTCTTTTATTATACTCATACTTTGATTCACTGTAAATATCAGACTTCTTTTTACCGCTGATGTTGACAGAATATTGATGGCCTGCATACTTATAGGGATTTTCGCCCGTTCCTTCCGCAAGCGATATGGCAAGCGGGCTGGTCAATCCGGTAATCTGGCGGATTTTGTTTCCCTCTGCGTCATATACATACTGGGTATATTGTGCCGTGTCATTTTCCAAGCAGTTCTTTACTAAAATAAGATTTCCACGTTTATCATAAGAAAATTCGGTGCGGATGGATTTCGTATCTGTCTGCTGTTCCTCCGTCGCCACAATATTGTCCGAATTATCATACTCTGTCTTTTTTGTCTGATATTCGATTTTACCATCTTTTTTCTCCAATGGAATCTCTTCGCGAATCATTCTGCCGAGAATATCATACTCATATTTAGAAGCATATCCTTCCTTTACTCCACGCGGACTATATTCTGCTGTCTGATTTCCCTGTTCATCAAATTCCGCACGGGTAGTCTGGGTTGCCCACTCAGCCTGTCCTTCTTCCTTTTGGCGCAGTTCTGTCTGTATAACATTCCCCTGATAATCATATTGGTAATTGCTCTGTGTTTCTTTTGCCGGAAGCCATGTTCCGTTTTCATACTTCCGTATCTTACTATATTCAGAAGAAACCTGCCCTGCCTCATCACAAGTATAGGTAGTGACCGTTTCCGACTTTTCCTCTCCACAGATATAAGTAGTCTTTTCAGAGACAACATTCCCTTCTTCATCTGTCACGGTCTCTTCTACTGTTTCGCTAAGAACACTGCCATCAAACTGATTATAATAATTGTTCCTGTCAATCTCCTGCTGATACTTTTGGGGATTTAATTGCTTTATATAAGTGCGGGTAACAATCTGATTCTCCGTGACATCCTCTGTCTCTTTCGTTACTGTCCATGCAGAACAGTGAGCCGCGTCCATTGCACCGCCTGAAAAGGAAGCGCTTACAATCTCCTCTCCATAATCATCATAAATATAGCGGCTGCCACTTAATACTTTCTGCCCTTTTCCACCGATATCATAATTTGGCGCTTTGGTTCCATCCTCATGATTAATATAGTTGTCGCCTTCTGGCTCAAAACTATATACTCTTTCTTCTACTAACTGGCTGCTGCCCTCTTCTTCCTCATCAGAAGACAGCGTTTCCTCCCCATAATCATAAGTACTTTCCGTCCATGTGCCGGATTTCTCATCCTTTTCTACAACGGTATTTCCAAAAGCATCCAAAAATTCCACCATGCACCGATTGTACTGGTCTACGGACATTGTCTTTAAACCGTCTCCGGAAATCATCTTATCTTGTGAATATTCATATTCTGTTCCAACACCCTCTACACTGTGTTTCGTTTCTCCTGTTTCTTCATCATACTGATATTTTGTAGTATAGTCATCCTGATTCGTTTCACTTACAATATTTCCAAAAGAATCATAAACGGCTTCTTCCTCCATATAAGTGCGGTTTTGCTCCGGATTTTTGGCGGATGTCAAAGTAACTGTCTTTTTCGTCTGCTGTCCCTGTGCATTATAGGTATAATTATTTTCAATTACCTCTTTCAATCCCTGCGTGTCAAAATAAGGATATACAATCCCCTTTGTCTCATTTCCTTTTGTATCATAGGAGAAATCGGTTTTTGATATTGTACGGTAATCCCTGCTCCCCTCTTTTATCTCCTCCGATATCGTTTTGTAATCCAAGCCATTATCCGCAATTGTACTGACTAACTTCACTTTATCGCTGCCATTCAGATATTCTTCGTCTTTGATAAGAGTACACAAACAAAACGGTTTATCTTCTGCCGGATATCCCTGTGAGGTTTGATAATAGGCGTAATGAGCAGTAAACAAATGCTCCTTTCCTGCATACTTCGCTTTATATGCTTTCGGACTTTTCCTTGTAAGAAGATTGCGATAAGTATCGTAAGTAAATCCCTGCTTATCCGTAATTGGTTTCTTACTTCTGTTCTTTCCATAAAATTTGTCTGTCTGCTGTACGACAAGAGACCCCTTCCCATCCTTGTCATAGCTGTAAAGGGTTTCGCTCTTACTGCTTCCATCTTCAATTTCCGCCGTCAGCATTTTCTTCGTATTATAAATATACAGGCTGACATTCTTTTTCGGCTTACTGCTCAAATGCAGCGTACTAAAATCCAACGAAGATTTTTTATACACATAATCCGAATAACGTCCATTATCTTTGTGCTTTTTCGGGTTATAGCTGCTGATAACCGTTACATTACGGAGCCCGTCTTCTCCATACTGCTGTGTGTCAATTTCATCAAAACCATCCGCATAAGATACAAGCTTATCCCTGTCTTTCTGCTTCTGGAAATAGTCATACTTAATTCCTTCCGCCTTTTTATTTGTTTTGGCGTCCTGCTTATATTCACGGGTTACATAATAAAACTGTGTGGCAACATCTCTTTTTTGTCCTTCCACACCGTCTTTTGTTCCCCGTATCGTTCCCGCCCGATATTCATAGTTTGTTATCGTGCCGTCACAGGTAACACTCTTAAGCAAATACGCCTGATTCGTATCGGCACGGTGAGCCGCAATTCTCCAACCGGAAGTGTTGACAAATGTTTCTACCGTCCGGTAAGTATATTCTTCTTTGCTTCCATCTACCGTAACACAATTCAATTTGCTTCCATATATTTTCTTGCCATTCTTTGGTTTATAAGAAGTTTCGGAAAGGGAGTAGCTTATTGTCTTTTTGGACACTCCCCCGTCCACGTTCTCTCCCTGCACCGTAACTTGCTGCAAAAAACGCTGTCCGTTTTTCTCCGCGCCATAGTGAAAACAAATCTCCCTGCCCACGGAATCAATAATTTTATCAAAATATATTTTATCGCGATAAGAATAATGGATAGCATTATTATGGGCATCCCTTTGCAGTACAATTACTCCGTCGGCATTAAAATATGTGCGAAGTCCGGTCTTATCCCGAAGTAAATAACGACACTTCACACCATCTACTGTCTTATTAAAATCCTCCAATTTTACGTCATAATACCCATAATTGTCTAATCCGGTTATACGATAAGTTTTGTTGCCACTATTTTCACTGGTAGAAATTGCCATGGCACCTTTGCTTCCCCAATGAAGATAAATCGGCTTCGCAGACCACTTGCTCTCCGCTCCCTCTTTAATGCTCATCGTTTCAATCCAAGGGAAATCAAATGACCATCCACTGCTGATTCCATAGACATTATAAGAACGGTTATCAATAACCTGAGTTTTTTGTGTATCTGTCTCGGTATCCTCTCTGACATCGCCTCCTGCTTTATAGTCAATAAACATATCTTTGAGCGCCGCAGAATGATTATTAAAAATATCTACCGATACAACAAAGGTGTGCTTTTTCCCATCTTCCCCCTGAAAACTGATTTCCATATTGTCTACATCTAATTTTTTGACATGCTGTACCGACGGCTGACCGATGTTTGCTTCATTGCTGTCATAATAGCGGGTCAGCGCAAAATCCATTCCACCGGTTCCAAGTAAATCCAAATCTGTTCTTTGCAGTGTCAGATGTCCTGTAGCTTTATCTACCCCGTTTTCTGCTTCATATTCTAAAGGAGAACCTGCTGTCTTATTATAAAAGATATCTTTATATGTAGTTGCATACACGGCATCCTTAGCAGACGTATATTGATTATCTACCGCATAGCAGTTGCCTGTATTTATTAAAATTCCGACAAATAATCCCAGAACCGCCAGCATAGCTTTTAATAATTTATTTCTCATAAGCTGTCTCCTCCTTTAGTACTTTGATACTTCGTCCCGATTCTATCTTTTTCATAATGCTTTCAAAGGCTTCCTGTCTGTTAAAACAAAGTAAGGCAATATCAATTCTTTCATCCCGATTATAATTCTTCCTTTTCAGAATTTTTATCTGCGCTTTCGTCAACCCCAGTTTTTCCTCTAAACTATCCTTTCGGTTATCCGGCAAAATTTCAGACCATTTTTTCCCCTCGGCTGCTTTCCCCTTTTCCTTTGCCAGCACCGATGCCTTTTTTCCTGTCTTTCTGGCCAGCGTTTCTGCCTCGTATAAATCTTCCAGAGAATATCCCTGCTCTGACATCTGATACTTTTCCGTTTCGCTTATCGTAAAATATTCTGTATCCAGTCTGCTGTTTACGCTGTTCCAGTCTTTCATATCAAGTTTTAGTTTCGCAACCTTTTCTTCCGGCACATCATACAATTGCGCATAAATCCCCGCAATCTTCTGCTCATCCGGACTTAACTGCTCCCATGCCGCTTTTTGTTTTGGCGCTGAATTCCTCTCGGCTCTCTGCATAAAAACAATACATAAGAACACTCCCGCAGTGATTAGTAACATAATCACTGCTATAACAAATAATCTTTTTCGGGTCAAAAAATTTATACTTAGTTTCTTCATCGGGCCATCCCTTACCTTTGTAACATTATCCTTTATTTTTTCTCAACTTCCATCGTAGCTATCGTTGTTCCATCCTGTAATCCCATTACCGGAATAGACTGATATGCCTCAAAAGTAACGCCGGCTTCCATTTTGCTGTGCAATTTTAATACCATTACACCCTTTTCCGGCGTACAACTCATTAACTGAACCCCATCTTTTCCCTTTTTCATTTCCTCCTTCTGCATAAAGGAAGATGTTCTTCTAAAAGCCAGCATCTTTGTGTCAATCCGTACCGTTACAAGATAGTCTGTATTGTCTTCGCACTTCCCCGCATTGACTTGTAATTCATAAGATTCACCCTGTTTTACATCCATCGGTTTTGTAATCTGCAAATTTTTTACAGGATAGACTTCCAATACATCCAATATTCCAAATCCCTGCATATAACCGCCTATATTATACAGTGTGCTGCCCACGGACTGTATTTGGGAAAACTCTTTCTGCAAATTCAGAACTGGAACTTTATTCCAAGTGTCCAGATAAATATCATAACAAATCACCTGATTGGTTCTATTATTATTGACCATATATATTTTACTGTTGATTACCGTTCCTGATTGATAGCGGTCTGCGTCTGTCAATGCCAGCTCTGAACCTGCATTATCGTATTCCCCGCTTTCCGGCAGATATTCCTCCCAATATACTTTGGCAGGAAGCGTACCATCAGCAGAAGCTTTCTCACGCAACACAAAAATCTTGCCATCAATTGTCTGCGCCTGCAAATTGACACTTGTATCTGCTTTTGCCGTTGACGACCACTTGTTCTCAGACGGGTTATAAATATCTACCTGCTCCGTAGTACCTGCTTTGGCAAAAACATAAATCTTACCATCGCATACGGTCACAGGCACCCCCGTTCTTCCCTCCGGTAAATCTGCCAATTTTTCCCATCGGTTGCTGTCCGGCTCATAACAATAAACTTCCTTTATTGTCTTAGCTGTACTTCCGGTATTTGTCTGTCCACCAATAACATATAATTTGTCAGCCAGCGTTACCATTGCCGCGTTACAGATACCATCAATATGTTCCGGATACCCGCTAACCTTTTTCCATGTCTGCTTTTGTGTATCAAACACTTCCAAATCTTTGCAAACCATACCATTTTCCCTATTTTCACCACCTAAAATATATACTTTATCTTTACACACTGCACTAGCAAAGTTGATTTTCCCCTCTGACATCGGAGTGTCATAATTCCACTCCGATGCATTGTTTCTATTATAGATTTTGCGTGAAGGTTCTCCCATTAAATGCTCGCTTTCCTCCGGTGTCACCGTAAAAGCAAGTGTCTTTCCGACCGTTTCCGGAGTATATACATACTCATAAGAAGTATCAGCGGTAAGCGCTTCGCCCACTTTACCATTTGTATCATAAATTGTAACAACATATTGTTTCGCATGTTCAATCGGATTCCAGCTAATGATGTAACTATCCTGTCCAATCTTACCTGTCGGTTCCGCTATATCAAACCGCTTTTTCAATGTAAGGGTATATTCTCCGGTAGCTGTTCCTTTTGTATTAACTTTCAAATAACGTCTGCCATCATAGCTCCTTACGAAAGAGAAATTATTTCCCAGACCACTGTTATCATCAAAACCTACACGCTTTTTGTCACTATCATATAGCGTTCCCTGTGTATCTAACGCAGATGTAGTGTACAAATCATAGGCAATGCCCGATTTGGCGTCAAAGTAATAATAGTTTTCCTGCCCTGCCTGCAAAACGGAGCGGGTAAGCGGCTGGTTCTCTTTTAATTCCACGGCCCCCTCAAAGCCGACGATTTCATAATGTACGCTAAAATACGGATTGCGGTCAATCTTTGCCTGATAGGCGCGGTTGGCGTTGTCTGCCACCAGCGCCACGCCGTAGCTGGCTTCTCCGGCATACCAGTCTTTTACCATGCCGGTCACGTCACACTGGTAGTTTCCCGCTTTCTGGAGCCCCACTGTGGCAGAAGCAGCAGCTTCATAGGCCGGCCGGTTATTGTAAGTGAGCGCGTTGACGCTCCAGTTCTGTTTCACCTTATGTACTCCAATGTCAAATGTCTTTCCTGCCCCGAGTTTCATCGTCTTTTCGTTTTTAATATTCAGTGAGGCGTCCAGTATCTGAACGTTTGGCTGTTTTAATTCTGCCAGCGTGGACATTTTGGTAAATGCCACACATTTGTTAGCCTGCAGTAACAACGACTTATCGTACCCGTAGTTACTGTTTGGCGAACCGGCATAGGCAGCGCCTACTTTCACATCCCGACGGTGCTTGTCAGTCAGATAGGTTGTGCGGATTTCCAACGGAAACTTTCTCTTTTTGCTGTTCCACCATTTTTTGTCCGGCGTTACTTTTAATATCTTTTTCTTTTTGTTGTAGGAAAGCTTTACTTTTGATGTCGTTACTCCGTTGGCATCGGTTATTTTCGTGCCCATGCGGGTAAATTTTGTCTTTCCCTTTTTACTCTTAAAATAAACTTTTTTACCTTTAACTTTTACTTTCAATGCCGTACCGGTTTGAAAGGAATACGATTTTCTTTTCTGTTTTTTATTTACAGAGACGATTTCCTGCACTTTTTCCGGAAAAATATCATAGGAGACATTCGTATTTTTCAGTACTTTTTTATAGGTGACTTTATTCTGATTCAAAACATCCGCCGGCACGGATTTCTTCGGATTGCTGACTTTTGCTTTGGCTGCCCGCACTTTCTTGCCTTTGAGGGCAAGTGACAGACGGCTCTTTCCCCGTTTCATGGATACTATCGATTTTTTATTAGCTTTTTTAGATACCCGAATGGAAAGGTCAGTAGCTTTTGTCTTGTAATTCTTTTTGCCGGATTTGACAAGGGTTGTATCAATCTCTTTCCAATTGCCGCCTTTTGATTTTTTATAATGAACCGGCATGGAATAAGTGACTGCAGTGTAACTGCCATCGCTCATGGAAAACTGCTTGACAAACTCCGTTCTCTTTGCAGTGAGCTCCCCTGTGTTTACGATTGACGCCGGAATCTGTTCCGAGGAAGCAAAACTGATATTTTCATTACTTCCGTAAAAAGAACCTGTAACACATATAGAAGCGGCTACAGAAACTGCCAAAATCCCACTGATAACTGTTTTTTTCATAAGTATCCCTCATTTCTTTGTGTATTTGATTCTGCTACTATGAAACTGCTTTCAAAAAAATAACATATTTTGAAATAAAAATGGGGATTTTGCGACAGACACATACTTTTTTGCGACAGAAAGTTGTTTTTTCGAAAAATATTCTTGTTTTTAATTGAAAAATGGAGTAATTTGAATTTTCTATAAATATTCAGGTTTCAAAAGTCCTTTATTATTAAGGGAACTGGCAATTGCACAAAAAACAATAAGGTGAGCAGCATTATGCACGATGGAGCTGAGACTCAGGAAATCGTGGAAGCCTTTGCTGAACACGATTTCCACGTTTGAGGCTCAGTGAAATGGTTCGTGCATCCTGCTGCGAAGATATTGTTTTTTGTGCAATTGCCAATACATTAAGAGATAAGGGGCTTTTGACGCCCGAAGTCTATAAAGAAAAAAGAGGATGCCAAAGCATCCCCAAAAGCATTTCCTTTATTTACATTTTCAAATCCGGCAAAACAGCAATACCATCAATTTCCGACGTTATATTCCGTATCCTTGCATAGAACAGGTAGGCATCCTTACTTTTCCCAACCATGATGACATTACTGCGCACACACAACCGCTCTTCCCGGCCATCCGCAGAAGTAAGCGTCCGCCATGTCTCACATTCCTGTTCCGCTCCCGTCTCTATCGCACGCTCGAGCATTTCCAGATAGCTCTCTCTGCCCTCGTCGTCAAACCCATCCAGCAGACTTTGGCTCATAACGTCTTTCTCCGAAAGTTCCAGACCGAGTTCAGCCAGATAACTTTCATTGACGCGCACGATTTCGAGCTTGCCATCCCTGTAGTCAAAAATAGCGGCGCCACCGACAAAATTATTAAAAATCAGTTCCTCTAACGAATCGTTGGCAAAGAAATTGCCGGCGTCCAGTGTATCTAACAATTTCTTCTGCGGAATCGATACCCCAACGTTCGTCATGCTGATATGCTGCTTGTATTCGTCTTCCGGTAACGGCTTGGAATATAAAAATCCCTGAATATAATTGCAGCCGATACTTTTGAGGAAATTGGCCTGACTGACTGTCTCCACTCCCTCGGCGATTACCGGAACACCAAGCCAGTTCACCATCCTTACAACGGAGCTTAAAATAGTTCCGCCCCTGTTAGTCTCATCCTGCCCATTCTCAAGAAAGCGCATATCAAGCTTTATAATATCAAAATCAATATCTTTTAAAATGTTCAGGGAAGAATAGCCGCTGCCAAAATCATCCATTTCTACCACATAGCCATAGCTGTGCAGACGCTCCATCGCCTCGTTGATAAACTGGCTGTTGCCAAGCGCTACGGATTCTGTTATTTCCAAGCGGATAAACTCCGGAGGAATATCATATTTTTTGCGGATTCCCTCCAACGTATCAATAAAATTCGGATAGAAAAAGTCATGTCTTGTCAGGTTTGTGGAAATCGGCACAATGACCATTCCCTCGTCCAGACAAAAACGCAAAAACTGGCAGACTTTCTCAAACACATATAAATCAAGCTGGGTAATAAAACCGTTTTTCTCAAATACCGGAATAAAAAGTCCCGGAGAAATCAGGCCCTTTTCTGGATGCTGCCAGCGGACAAGCGCTTCCGCCCCTACGAGCATTCCGGTGGCATGGTCGTACTGCGGCTGATAATAAATGGCAAACTGCTCGTCCCGCAATCCGGCTCTCATCATGCCGATAATCTCCTGCTCGGTAAGCAGATTCTTCCGCAGCTCTTCCGTATAATAATTAAAACGCTTCGTGTAGCTTCCTTTCACGAGAGACTGCGCGATAATTGCGCGGTCTACAAGCGTATCTGCCGAGTGGAAATTTTTAGTCGTCACATAAATACCCGCATTACAACTGACTTCAAACGGCAAATCAAAATCCAATATCTCATCTAACAGCGTCTCTACAAATAAATCCCTCTTATCCGGAGGACGTTTGACAACAATTACGAATCGGTCGGAATCAAGGTGACAGCCAACGCCATCTTCCCCTGCCGCTTCGGCAACCACCTCTCCGATATATTTCAGTAAGCGGTCGCCCTCGGCTAATCCATACATTTCATTCACAACTTTAAAACGTTGTACATCAAAATAGACGACCATATATTTCTCATCTTCAATGTCCGTAAAAATTTCTTCATGCTCATCAACCCACGCCGACAAACCATTGCGATTCAAAAGGCCGGTAAGCGAATCTATCTTCTGCGAATTCAAACAGACGCCGGAAATTTCCGTCAATGTAATAATGATGTCGCTGCCGGGAGCCGCGCAAATCACGCCTACATAGTAGTTAGCAAAGCCGCCATCTTCCGTTTGCGCCCGCAGCGTTGCATAATTTGCCGCAGGCTGTTTCAATGACGCCGCTTCCTCCAGCATTCGGTTAAAACAATCCATATCTTCAGGCGCAATAACAAGACAATCCGTCTGTGAAGCGGTAGCAAATGCTTTCTCTTCCGCATTATAAACAAACATCCGGCTTCCCTGTTTTGGCATCGTATCTCTCACTACATAAACCTCCTCTTCTCATTCTGCCTGTATCACATTGACTGACGAGATAATCTCACCATTCTCATCCGTCAAAATCTGTCTGTCATCCGACCATTCGTACTTTGTCAGTTTATATTCTCCCCTCTCATAAGCATAGCCGTCGCCGGCATCCTCATAGAGCAGATATTCACAATCTTCCCCGGCATAAACCGTCCATGTTATATCATCTTTCACGGATATATGGGAGGTCGAATCAGTCATAGGGATAATACTTCCCGCCCTTACAAATAATGGTATTTTGTCAATCGGCGCCTCTGCCTCCATCCACTGCCCGCCCTGATAATAGTCATTTGTCCAATAATCATACCAGCCGCACCCTTTTGGCAGATATACCCTGCGGGTATAGGAACGCTCTTCGAGCCGCTCGTTTCCTGCCTCATAGTACATCGGCTCAGTGACAGGGCATACAAGGAAACTATCGCCAAACAAATATTCATCCCGAATATCAAGTACATTCGTATCCTCTGTAAAATCAAACGCCAGCATCTTCATCATAGACTCATCTTCGAGCCATACCCGCCCCGCCTGTGAATATATGTAAGGCACCAGACGGTAGCGCAAACGGTTTGCCGCCAATATGGCATTAAAGAACATTTGATTCTCGCCCTCGTAGTACCACAGCTCTCTCCGGCAGTCGGTTCCATGCCCGCGGAAAATCGGTAAAAAAGCTTCCCACTGATACCATCTTGTAAACAACTCCAAATATCCGGCATCATTCACCGTGTCATCGTACTCGCCGTTCCAATACCAAAAGGTACTCTTTTTGACAAAAAAGGCTCCGATATCCGTCGTCCAATAAGGCAGGCCGCTGGCCACAAAATTCAAGCCGCTGGCAATCTGCTCCCGCAACGTCTGCCAGCTCGCCGAGACGTCGCCCGACCACAAAATCGTACCGTAGCGCTGCTGCCCCGTATAGGCGCTTCTCGTCAGATTACAAACACGCTTTTCACATACATCCTCTCTTTGCCCGTCATAAATTGTTCTTGCATGGTACAGAGGAAAAGCGTTTGTCGCCCACGTCGGCAGATGATTCTGAAGTTCTCTGCAAAACTCCGCATACATCACCGCCGGCTCCATCCTTTCCGTATGCGACCACTCCACGGTAATCGGCTCGCTCGAATCACACCACCAAGCATCAATACCGGCGCCAAGCAAGCCTCTCTTTACCTGTTCCCAATACAACTTTCTGGCACTCTCATCTAAGGCGTTATAAATCTCACTGGCCGGCAGCAGCGTTCCCGCCTCTTTCATTTCCGCATAATTTGCCGTACTCTTATTCATAACCGGCCAAATCGACAACATAAAATGTATGTTTTGCTCGTGCAGCTTATCAATCATTGCTTTCGGATTAGGAAAACGAGAGGCATCAAAAGTCTTCTGCCCCCACTTGCCATCTTCCCATGAACACCAATCCAAGACAATACAATCGAGACCAATCCCGCGTTCCCGATACTCATTTGCCACACGCAATACTTCTTCTTCCGTCTCATATCGCTCCTGCGACTGCATATAGCCAAACGCCCACTTCGGCAGCATTGCCGCCTTACCGGTCAATTTGCGGTACTCCTTCACAATATCGTTCATATTGTCTCCGGCAATAAAATAAAAATCCAGTTCATCGTCCGCTTCCGTATACAAATAAGAACCGCTCACTGTATCGTTAAAAATCATCGGACTATAAGTATCCATCAAAATACCGTAACCAAGGGAGGACAACAGCATCGGCACGGCAATCTTGCGGTTTGCCTGATGTACATAGACCGTCTGTCCGCGTAAATTCAAAATTCCCTCTTCCTGCTGCCCCAATCCGTAAAGCGCCTCATTTTCCTGCCACTCCAGATACATACGGGTATGATACAGCAAATCGTCCGGCACTCTGGCGGCATCCGTAACGATTTCTTTTACTCCGTCCGGCGTCTCAATCTGTTTGACCTGAGACGTCTCCTCCGAATCCAGTCGGTATGACTGAAACTGCTCTACTACTTTACTGTCTTTCTCACGTTCCTTTAAGAGTAATTCTCCATTCTCTCTGTAATAAGCGAGAGAAGCGCTCGCCCGACAGACTTCTAACTTCAGAAAAGGAGAACAAAACTGCAGCGTTTCCTCTCCCTCCTTATATTCCCACGCACTATGAATCGGCAACGCTGTCACGCCCGGCTTGTCTCTCTCCGAGAAAGTATCCCGTTCCGTATAAGTAATTCTTATCACTTTGTCATTCATCGGACACAGGCGGTGCATTCCCTTTTCCGAATACATTACCCACGCTGTTCCCTGCTTTTCCACTTTATAAATAGCGGCGCTTTTTGGCGGCTCTGCATATAACAATCTCCTTCTCCTCCTAATCTTCCGACATTACTCTCCATTATACCATACAGAAAAGAAAAAGAAATCAATAAAAGCATAATTTCGCTTTCATTCTACATCATTGTTTTCCTAAAACATGATTTTTCGTCAAATTCGCCTCTGAATTAAACCCTTTTAAAGGAAGTGTATTATGTGCTTCATAGTGGACACCGTTATAATCATACGCCGGATAATAATTCTCCTCGTAATACTTTTTCCACTCCTGATAAGATTTTCTCCGCTCCTCAATCACGGTTCCGATATTCTTTCTCGTCAGCAACTCTCCAAAGCCCTCAAAAGGACATTCCTTACCGGCCATCGTGTCGACCATCAAATCACCGACTTCATAGTAAAAATGCGCCGGATTATAAAAATTATAAGGACAGAGAGCGACATCATTATAAGTATTAAAACACCATGTATCACCAAAAAGCATGACAACCTCTTCCATGAAATCATAAAAGACTTCATTTTCATACTGTATCATCTGCGCTGCAAACATCGAGGCAAAATACACTTGCAGCTCTACGCCATGTTCCTCACAAATCGCCTTGATTTCGCGCAGACTATCCAGACTCGCTTCCTTATTTTCTTCGATATCCCGCAACTGCTTATGAAAAAATTTGTAATAGACATAAGAACCCTCAAACATGTAATTAAAATATTCACCGTTTGTCAGCTTTGATTTTTGGAAATCATAATAATACTGTAAATCGCGTTCGCCTGTTTTCTTATTCGGACGGACAACTTTGTCCTCCGTCAGCTCTTCCACTGCAGTCTTTGGATTCTTCATCAAAAAAGAAAGGGTTTCCAGCGCTTTTGATTCTCCGGTAACTTCCGCCGGTAATTCATAAATCGTACCATAGTCCTCACGGTTAAACTCAAATAATTCAGAAGTCGATATCTGCAGCATAATCTTTTTGGCGTCGGTATTTTCACAAATATATTTTACATAAGCCACATAATCATTAAAACTTCCCGACAACACCCAGCAGTTATAGTAGTCATAGCCATCAAGTTCTTTCAGTTTCGACGGCCGAACTGCACTCCCCTTGGAGCCGCAAACCAGATAGGCGTCGTAATCGTCCGAGAAATGCTTAATATGTTCTGCCTTCTGTCCGCGAAGATAATCATAGTAATCCAATCCATATGCTTCTCCTGACTGGCTCTCAAAATATCCGTAAGGGTCGACAAAATAATTCAATGACATAATTACCATCAGACAGGCAACAATTAACGCCACAAAACAACACGACCATTTCTTTGCGTTCATCATAACGAGCTTCCCCTTTCTCCTCTATCAAAACTGGAAGTACAGAAACTGTACTACTTTATCCATACTGCATATACAAATAATCAGCAGAACTGCCGCATAAAGCAGGCATTTCCAATCCGTCTTAAACTTTTCAGCAAGCGTTTTCGTCGTCGGCAGGAAGAAACAGATTCCCAAGCCGACAAACGTCAGAACTACCGGATACCAATTATCCGTCACAAAGGCGCTAATCTCGGCCATATGTAATGTGTTGACACGAACAAGACCTTTCAAAACCTGCCATGCATCATCGAATGTCACAGAAACAAACAAAATTCGGGTGAGTACTGCCAGCAGGAAAGTAAGCGGAACACCAAGCCAGACCGGCGTATTCTTTCCCTTCCGGTTGCGGTAAGAGGCAATACATACCAAAATGCCGTTTACAATTCCCCACACAACAAATGTCCAGCCGGCGCCATGCCAGAAACCGGAAACAAAGAAAGTAACCATCGTCGCTACATAATAATTGCGGTATTTGCTCCCTTTCTTAAATACGTTGCGGAATATGTAAGCTCCCAGAAAACGGGATAATGTCATATGCCATCTCTGCCAGTATTCCTGAAAATCTTTCGCCTTGTAAGGGGAATTGAAATTTTGCGGAATGGCAATATTGAACATACATCCAAGACCAATTGCCATATCAGCGTAGCCCGACAAATCAAAATAATACGAGACCGTATACTCAATGGAATGGAACCACGACTGCAGCATTGGCAAATGGTCATTAATGCGAGCAAAAAAGGCCTGCGCATCCGTTGTCAGCGGGTCGGCGACAAGCATCTTTTTGGCACATCCAATAGAAAAGATGAACAATCCGAGTGAGACATTGTTCCAATTGATTTTTGCATTTTGCGGATTTTCAAATTGCGGCACAACCTCGGCGTGATGCACAATCGGGCCAACAATCAACTGCGGAAAGAACGTGATAAACAAAAGGTAATCCAAGACGTCATACGTCTTTGTCTCACCACGGAAAGAATCTACCAGAAAAGCAATTAACTGAAACGTGAAGAATGAAATACCAATCGGCAGTACGATATGCTGTAAAGCAAAATCCGTTCCCGCAATACGATTGACATTCACTAAAAAGAAATCGGTATATTTGTAATATCCGAGAAGGGCACAGTTTGCCAAAACGCCAACCGCAAGGAGAAACCATCTCTCAATCCGATGCCCGGCGCCCTGCAATTTACTAAGCGTACTGCCCATAACATAATTGGCAACTACACTTCCGAGAAAGAATGGAAAAAAGTCCGTACTTCCCTGCGCATAAAAATAAAAGGATGCCAACACGAGCCATAACTTTGCGGCAGAATGCATCTTCAAGTGATGAAGCACAAAATAACCGCTAAACGTTATTGGCAAAAAAACAAGAATAAATTGATACGTTGAAAAAATCATAGTTCTCCTGTCAGACTGATAAGCCTGCCCCTCCTCTTTTTTTGTATTTTTCTGTTACGATTTTCAATATGTAGGCACAACGGATGGCATAAAGAAACATCCCTCCCACAATGATGTCGTCAAAGCGCTATACTCTTCCTTTGATGTCTGACTTCTGACACTGGCAAAAATACTGTTGCTATCGTACATCTCCGTACTCATGGCGGAGGTCGCTTTTTTCAATCCGGCATTCAGATGCATGATTTTATTAGCGCCCCAAAACGGATTCCATGCATTCCACACGGGAAGCGATTTGCCATTGGGATTTCCCTTTACCATGAAATTTTTAAGATATCGGCGCATCTGGTCGGTCAAAGCCAGACGTCCCGCCTTGTTTTTTGCAGAGACAGCCGCAGGCGAATACTCTTTCATACGGTGCTTATAATCCCCCAACAGAAAATCCCTCGACTGACCGTGATAAGCGCCTGCAAATTTGCTGTAAAAACCGTCGCTCACAGAATCGGATGTTCCCCAACGGTTCCGAAATGCAAATATATCCCCATGGGCAAAATCTGCATATAATTCCGCCGCAGTATTTTCCACATAAAAATGCGATTGCAGCATACTGCCATATCGGACTCCTTTTTCCATCAATTCCAGCAGTCGTGCAGAGGACAGGGCGGACAAATCTGCCGTTCCCGACGTAAGGCTTCCCGACATTGCAAAAGAGGAAAATTCTGTCATATCGCTACCGAGCAAAATCGGCATACGATTATAATTCCCTTTGCGAATCACGTCAAATCCCTCTTTCGGTAATATTACGCCATCGGTATAACCTTGCGGAAACTCTTCCATTTTCAAATCAAAATCCTTATAAATCCACGCAACTTCCGCCGTTGTCAATCCTCTCAGAAACTTGTTTATCTCCGCCGCTTTAGCAGACTGAAGATAGGCAAGCGCCTCTCCTTTATCCTTATAAGTTCCCCGCCTCACAAGCAAAGCTGCCAGACGATTCTCTACCTGCTCCTGTCCTTCTTTCGGCGTGCTGGTAGTGAAACCGCCGCTCAGAATAAAGGCTCTGTGAAACAGCCCTTTCATCGAGGGCGAAATCAGACACATAAGCGCATTTCTTGCTCCGGCAGAAAAACCCGACAATGTCACATTGTGCGGATTTCCGCCAAATGCGGCAATGTCTTCCCGCACCCAGCACAACGCTCTGCGGATATCCAATAATGTAAAATTACCGCTGTTTTCTTCTGCCGTACCATTTTTAAGCGCCGGATGGCTGATATACCCAAACGCACCGACGCGATGCGAGACAGAAACAATGACAACTCCCATCGCGGCTGCCATATTGCCAAATTCTAAATTAGCCGTTCCCGATGCATTTCCGCCGCCATGCAAAAATACTAAGACGGGCAGTTTCGTATCCGGCGTATACGGGCGGTACACATTGACGTACAGACAATCTTCCGTTCCAGTATAGCCTCTGGCATCCGAACTGCTGTATGTAACTGCATTCTGCCGCATGACTGTTGCGTCTCTCGTCTCCTGCCACGCCGTCAGCGGCTGGGGAGCCCTCCAGCGGTTCGCTCCTGCCGTAGTCGCCGCATAGGGAATGCCATACCACGCCATCGCCGTTTTTGAAACTACCGTCCGTCCTTTCACCTTTCCCTTTTGTGTCGCACGAGTCAGTTTTGGCTTAGCCACAACGGTAATACGAAGCGTGATGTACTTCTTCCGCTTCTTTTTCTTCTTCCAATAACCAACTATTTTTGCCTTGCCTGCTTTCAGCGCAGTCAATTTTTTCTTTGATATTTTTACTATTTTCTTATTTTTTGATTTCCATGTCAGCAAAGATACTTTCTTCTTTTTAGCCGCTGACAACTTACTTTTCGAGACAATCGTCTTTATTTTAACTTTGTCTCCTTTCATCATACGGTACGAAATCGTAGATGCGGCTTCGCTGACGTCGGGATTTCCCAAATATGCCGGTTGAAACAAACTGGTAAGCATTGCACACGCCACTGCACCCATGCCACATATTGTGCCAATTTTAGTCTTCATGATTTCCTCCAATTCCTATTGGCTATGCTATCACATTTTTCCCCTTAATTCAACCCGTTGTTTATATCAGCTTTGTGTCAAAAATCCATTTATTGCTGCAGACTATCCTTTCTCATTCTCCTTTTTGCCGCCACATCCTTTCCCTGCACAGCAGCCGCCCAGCGGACATCCGATACATCCGGCGCCTTTCCTCTTTTCTTTCCTTATATAAAGTACTGCCATGCCTGCTAAAAACAGAAGTATTCCTATAATTATTAAATTTACCATTGCCACTCCTTTCCAGGCGGATATAAATACCTTATACCGCTTTCTTTAATTTGTACTCAGCTTCAAACCGCCTGTTCGTTCTATAAATCAGAAATCCGACAATTGCAGCCATGATAAGTACTGCAGACAGCCCCGCCACAAAACCTGCTCCCGTATGTCCCGTTGTAATAAACGTACCGATCTGATACACAAGAAACGCAATCGTATACCCCGTTCCAAACTGAAGTGCAATGCCGCCCCATAACCACTTTTTGCTCTGCATTTCCGAATTCATTGCCCCAATCGCCGCAAAGCAAGGAGGCGTAAATAAGTTAAACATCAAATAGGCAAGCGCAGCCGCTTTGGAAAGCGCCATTGCGGAGGCAACTACATTTCCGTCCCCAATCAATGAAAGCTCCTCCGTATCAATAAAAGCGCTCAATCCATAGCATACCGCCAGCGTTCCCACTACATTTTCTTTTGCTATAAAACCAGTTACTGCTGCCGCCGCAAGCTGCCATGCAATTACGCCGACAATCGGCACAAGCAGGTAGGCAATCGGCGAAACAATCGTTGCCAGAATAGAAGTATTTTCCAAGCCTTCTTCGACCACCTGCAGCTTCCAGTTGAACGATTGCATAATCTGTACAAGCGTATTACAGACAAGAATAATCGTTCCCGCCTTTACGATATATGCCCTACCACGACCAAGCATGGAAATTACTCCCCTCTTAAAATTCGGAAACTTATATTCGGGAAGTTCAATAATAAAGAATGATTTTCTGTATCGATAGCCGCTAATGGCCTTTACCAATAAAGCGCCCAGCAAAATCAGAATAATTCCGACAAAGTACATGAGAGTTCCCACCCACGACGAATCGGGGAAAAAAGCTCCAACAAATAATGCGATTACAGGTAACTTTGCGCCACATGGCATGAACGGTGTCAACATTGCCGTTGCTCTCCTCTCCCTCTCGCTGCGAATGGTACGACATGCCATAACGCCCGGAATAGCACATCCGGTTCCAATTATCATCGGTACTACGGACTTTCCGGAAAGACCCACTCTTTTGAGGATGGGGTTGAGAACTACCGTAGCTCTTGCCATGTATCCGCAATCTTCCAAAAGAGCAATCAGGAAATACATAACCATAACAAGCGGCAGGAAACCGACAACGGCGCCAACACCGCCGATAACGCCATCCACAAGAAGCGACTGCAAAAACGGGTTGGCATCTTCGACAAGACCTGCTGTCCAGCCCTGAAAAATTTCAATCCATTCGGTAAATATGCCTTCCAGCAATTTGCCAAGTCCGAGAGGCCCCTCCGACTGCGAAATATGAAATACTAAAAACATAACTACTGCAAAAATAGCCAATCCAGATACCGGATGTGTCAATACTGCATCAACTCTATCCTGTCCGTTTTTCTCTTTTGACAGCGCCTTACGTTTCTCAACCGACTCCACAATTGACTTCACAAAATCAAAACGCTTTCTGTCGGCAATCTCAACTTCATTCTTATCATGTAAGTCAATCTCTCCCTCATCATAAGGAGCTTTCTGAACGCTTCCTTTGAGAGCGGCAGCCTTTGCCACCACTTCTTTTAATCCCGCATGACCGACAGAAACCGATACCGTCTTCATCACCGGACAGCCCAATTTTTCGGACAAAAGTTCTTCATTTATTTCCGTAGCTTTCTTTTCGTTGATATCGCTCTTATTCAGTGCCACAACTACCGGAATACCAAGTTCCAGAAGCTGCGTAGTAAAGAACAGACTACGACTCAAGTTCGTAGCATCTACAATATTAATAATTACGTCAGGATTTTCATTCTTTACATAGGCACTGGTGATACTCTCCTCCGATGTAAACGGAGACATGGAGTAGGCTCCCGGCAAATCCACTGCTATCAGTTCTTCTTTCCCATTATAATAGCCCCTCTTAATCGGACTCTCTTTCTTTTCTACGGTAACACCGGCCCAATTCCCG
Organism: uncultured Eubacterium sp.; assembly: GCA_910577295.1. Lineage (GTDB taxonomy): Bacteria > Bacillota > Clostridia > Lachnospirales > Lachnospiraceae > Eubacterium_F. The sequence goes on along the minus strand of CAJTLS010000015.1, from coordinate 24,576 downwards.
ACCTTTTCATTTCTTCCCGTCAGAGCATTATACATAGTAGTTTTCCCACTGTTCGGATTCCCTGTCAATGCAATTCTCATTTCAAATCCTCCTTACTTTTATTTATGTTTAGATGCATTCGACTGTAGTTAGCCTAAACTAACCACAGTGTAAAAAAATGGTGCAGGAAAACACAGCTCAAAAACTATAGTTTTCTTCTGCAGATATCGAATGCCCCTATAGTGAAATAGCCTTTGCTAAATCAGTATCAATGTTATATCTGGCATCCTTAATGGAAACCACACACCCTCCCTTAATGTGAGAGATTACCGTAATCGGTTCTCCGCTATAGCAACCAAGGGAAAACAGGAACCCCTCCAACTCTTCATCTTCCGTGGCAATATCTTTTACAATGTACTCTTCTCCGTCCTTTGCCTCTGTCAAATTCATATCTTCTTTCACTCCTTTCCCAATAATCATTCTCTACTTCCTGAAAATACAGTATCATTTTTATTAGTTTCACAAAACTAACTATAGTTTATCACTACTAACTTTTATTGTCAACACCCTTTCTCTGGAAATTGCCATACGCTTTTTATCCATAATAAGAAGATGGCAGAAAGAACATTTGATTTCTTGCGTCTGTATGCGAATCGTGCTATACTTTTGTAAGAATTATTGCAAGACTCACACCGCAAGAAACGGAAAGGGGATACCGGTTGTGAAAAAGAAATACAACGAATCGGAAGAAGATTATTTAGAGACAATTTTACTTTTAAGCCATTCCCTACCCGTCGTACGTGCTGTCGACATCGCCACGGAGATGGACTTTAAAAAATCAAGCGTCAGTGTCGCCATGAAAAATCTGCGCGAAAAGGGACACATAACCGTAACTGGCGCCGGTTATATCTATTTAACGGAAACTGGCAAGGCGATTGCAGAAAAAGTATATGAACGACATCACGTACTGACACAATATCTTATCTCTCTGGGCGTATCAAATAAACTTGCAGAGGAAGACGCCTGCAAGATGGAGCACATTATTAGTGAAGAAAGTTTCCTCGCACTGAAGGGAGAATGGAAAAAAAGAAAATAAGCGAAACCGATAAGACAGTTATAACGGTTTCGCTTATTTTCTTTTTTATGTGACTGCCTTTGTATACGACAGTCGCTAATCCGTACGTGAGAGGATTCGAACCCCCGACACCTTGGTCCGTAGCCAAGTGCTCTATCCAGCTGAGCTACACGTACAACGCATGTATTATATTACTTCATAAAAAATCAAAAGTCAAGCATTTATTTTGGAAAGTTTTCCCTATTTGACTTATGTAAAAAATAAATCAATAATAATGATTAAATTTAATCATTCCCAAAGCGCATCTTTTGTGATATGATATAAAAACAGTAAAAGCAGTGACGAGGAATAGTAACGGTTCATCTTCTCACAGAGAGTTGTCGGTTGGTGCGAGGCAGCAGAAGAGATATCGCGAACTCACCTCTGAGCTATGTGTTCCAACGGAAACCGCGTGTTTCCCAGTAGTTCACATCGGTTCCCCACCGTTATTTGGGAAAGGCATGTCAGTGCCTGCGAGAGCGTGTCTGATGACACGAAGTAGAGTGGTACCGCGAAAGTATACTTTCGTCTCTACAACCGCATCGGTTGTGGAGCGGGAGTTTTTTTATCGTTCAGACCGATTATCTTTATAACGCACAACAGACTGTGCAAAAACGGAGGTATGATTATGAAAAACTTTGAAAAGTATGAAAAGGCATATTTTATGCCGCCTGAATGCACCTATGACTGGGTGAAAAAGGATACGATTGACAAGGCGCCGATTTGGTGCTCGGTTGACTTAAGAGATGGGAATCAGGCTCTGATAGAGCCGATGGGACTGGAAGAGAAAGTTCAGTTTTTCCAGATGTTAGTAGATATTGGGTTTAAGGAAATAGAGGTAGGCTTTCCCGCTGCGTCCGAAACGGAATACGAATTTATGCGCACGCTGATTGAGCGGGATATGATACCGCAGGATGTAACGGTTCAGGTGCTGACACAGGCACGCGAGCACATCATCAAAAAAACTTTTGAGGCGGTAAAAGGTGCGCCGCACGCTGTCATCCATCTGTACAATTCCACATCAGTAGCCCAGCGCGAGCAGGTATTTAAAAAGAGTAAAGAAGAGATTAAGCAGATTGCCGTTGACGGCGCCATCCTTTTAAAGGAATTAGCGGACGAGACGGACGGAAGTTTTTCTTTCCAGTACAGTCCTGAAAGTTTTCCGGGTACGGAAGTGGATTATGCCGTCGATGTCTGTAACGCCGTTCTGGATGTATGGAAGCCAACAGCTGACAACAAAGCGATTATCAATATTCCATCTACGGTTGAAAATGCCATGCCGCATGTTTTTGCCACACAGGTGGAATACATTCACAAGCACTTGAAATACCGTGACGCCGTTACGCTTTGCCTGCACCCGCACAACGACCGTGGAAGCGGCGTTGCCACCGCCGAACTCGGTGTACTGGCCGGGGCAGAGCGCATTGAGGGAACGCTGTTTGGCAATGGCGAGCGCACCGGAAATGTAGATATCGTCACTCTGGCAATGAATATGTTCACACATGGCGTAGACCCTGAATTAGATTTTTCCAATATGCCAAAAATCCGCGCCAACTACGAAAACTTTACGGGTATGCATGTTTATGAGCGGCAGCCATACGCCGGGGATTTGGTATTTACCGCTTTTTCCGGCTCTCATCAGGACGCGATTGCCAAGGGAATGCAGTGGCGTGAAGATAAGAAGCTTAACATTTGGAGCGTACCATATCTGCCGGTTGACCCGAAAGATGTAGGACGGACGTATGACAGCGATGTCATACGCATTAACAGCCAGTCAGGAAAAGGCGGCGTCAATTATATATTAAAGCAAAACTTCGGCATTTCTCTTCCCGATGCCATGCGCGAAGAAGTGGGTTATCTGATGAAGCATGTGTCCGACGAAGAGCACAAAGAGCTCTCCCCTCAATGGGTTTATGAAATCTTTGAAGAGCATTATATTACGCCTACTCCGTATTTCCAGATTAGCGAGTGCCATTTCAAACAGGTCGATGGCATTATGGCAGAGACAACGATTGTCTGCGGCGACAAAAAAACAGTAGTAGACGCCAACGGTAACGGACGTCTCGACGCTGTCAGTAATACGATTAAGCAATACTTTGGCATTAGCTATCAATTGTCAAATTATGAGGAACATTCCCTCACACAAGGCTCTTCCTCAAAGGCAATCGCATATGTCAATATCACCTGTAACGGTGAAATTTTCTGGGGCGTTGGCATCGACGAGGATATTATCAAGGCATCCATTCATGCACTTTGCGTATGCGTCAATAAGCTGCCGGATATAAAAAAAAACGAGGTCTGTAAAGACGAACGCCTGATGGGCATGATTAATTTTATGCAGGCCAATTATCAGATGATAACGCTTTCGGATATGGCGGCACAGTTTCATCTGAGCGAACCGTATATCAGCAAATATATCCGCGAAAAATCGGGAAAGACATTTGGCGAACATCTGACGAATATACGAATGAAAAAGGCGAGAACGCTTCTCAAAAATGGAAATATGACGGTGGAAAACATCGCTCTCTCCGTCGGCTATCAGACAGTAGAGCATTTCAGCCGGACATTCCGCAAATTATATGACATGACGCCAATCCAGTATCGCAATGAAAAATAACCATTTTTCATAGAAAAACCAATGGGGAACTGCGCGACAAAGCTTTCAAAGTCCGCAGTTCCCCGTTTATTTTTTCATTATCTGTTAGCGAATCGTAAATCTGCTTTCCAGCAGCAGCCACATAGCCCGCTGAAGACGCATAATCTGCCACACGCCTATTCCCCGCAAATTGTATTCTTCCAATAAATTATATTTACTCTGCAAACTTCTCACATCCTCAAACCATACTTCGTGCAAAACACCATCCCTTTCATAATTAAAAAACGGTGATTGCGATAGTTCATCAAAACGGATTTGTGCATCATTGGCAATGGCGATTTGCACAGCCTCAACATTGCCTATTGTCACCGCCTCGCTCTCCCCTCGTATAAATGGCAGAATCCAATCATATCCATAATTTGGTATGCCGAGTAATATCTTTTCGGACGGAATTTCTGTCAATGCATATTCCACAACCTGACGCACTTTATTGATTGGCGCCACAGCCATATTGGGGCCATATTTGTATCCCCACTCATACGTCATCAGCAGCACTTCGTTCGCCGCCTCACCAAGTCCCCGATAATCTTTTCCCTCATATAATAGCCCCGATTGATTTGCGGATGTTTTCGGCGCAAGCGCAACACTTACGCGATATCCGTTTTCATTCATTCTCCGGCGCAGCTCTGCCACAAAAGACGTAAATAAATCCCTATCCTCTGCCAAAATATATTCAAAATCCACATCGACGCCGGCAAACCCTTTCGTCGGCATCGTTGCCAAAAGTTCATCCATCAGACGCTCTCTGGCAGAAGAACTGATTAACATCTGATGAATCAGATTATTGTTAAACTGCCCATCCGGACCAAACGGCGTCAATGTCAAAACACTGTCACGCCCTGCCTGCGCAGCCGCTTCCCGCATATTCTCATCCGATACCGCAGGTGGAAGCAGCTCCCCCTCGGTTGTAAAGCCATAAGAGAAGACGAGGAGCGCACTCAAATATGGCAGCGTCTGCGAGAGCACCCAAGGACTGATATACGGATACGCATATCCGTTCGCCTGCACCTCTCTCGTCGGCGCTGTCTCGTCCCCTCTGTCAATCAAAACAGCCTGACCGATTGCCAGTGCATATGGAAACGGAATCTGATTAATATAGGAAATTGATTCAACCGACACTCCATAGTTTTCAGCAATGGTATCTATTGTATCCCCTGTCTGTACAATATAAATTTCCATAAAAAAGCCTTTTTTTCTATTGTATCAACGGGAATAGGTATTCATTCCTATTTTTATTCCACAATGGATGAACTTTCTTAATAAGATAAGAAAAAAGTAATACCACCTAACGACATCCTCGTTAAATCGTATTACTTTCTCTATCTGGCTGCTCTCACACGCAGCCTCACTATGCTGGTAACCGGAATCGAACCGGTACGGGTGTCACTACCCACAGGATTTTAAGTCCTGGGCGTCTGCCAGTTCCGCCACACCAGCGTATTTCATACAAGAGGAATAGCTTTCCTCCTGAACGACCCAGATGGGACTCGAACCCACGACCTCCGCCGTGACAGGGCGGCGCTCTAACCAACTGAGCCACTAGGCCAAAATGGACCCTCGGGGACTCGAACCCCGGACCGTCCGGTTATGAGCCGGATGCTCTAACCAACTGAGCTAAAGGTCCCCGATACGGGATACTTTTTACCACGTCAACATTAGTTATGTTACCATAACAATAAGAAAAATGCAAGTACATATTTTATCATATTGAAACAAAAGGTATTATGACAATTTCCTGCTTACACGTTCTAAGTACATATTAAACAGAAATACAATCGCAATCGGTAATAATACGCCTGCTGCAAATCCAATCATTGAAGCCGCCAGATTTTTGAAATTGATAAAACAAACAATATATATAATCAACATTCCCCCTTGCGCTACTCCGTAAATAATGCGCACTTTCATACGGTCGGTTTCATCTTTGCTCTCCTCAAGGCTTGGCGGATTAAATAGCTGCTTACTCCACAGGCACCGAAACATATTTGCAACCATAAATACAGTTCCCAAAAGATATACTATCATATAGGTTGGCCATACTCCTGACATTGTCCCCATCTCCTTTTTATATATGATAAAAAATATCCCTCTGTTCTTTTACAGAATAGCATAATCAGGGATAAATGTACAGAGAAATGTCAGGCTAGCCAAAAAATCTGCCAACAATCTCAAATACCATATCGTCGTAAGCTTTCCCGCTCGGCGTCGGGGTCGCCTGAACAACAGCGACTACTCGCTTTTCCGGAAAGACCGTAATTCTCTGCCCGCCAAACCCCATGGCGGAAAAGCAATCCGGACTGCACCACCACAAATAACCATAATTTGGCTCCATATGCGGTTTCGTTGATTCTTGTATGTAGTCTTCCGTCAAAATACGCTTTCCGTTAAAAACTCCCCCATTTAAATATAACTGTCCGATTGCCAGCATCTCCCTCGCTGTCAAATTAGACGGCGCCTCGTTTTTCTCATTATCCGCCACACTGTAATAAACGCCGTCAGGACTCCGAAACCAACGTCCGCTCCGAATCCCAAGCGGAACATATAATTCCTGCTCGATAAAATCATATAAATCGCCACAAGCCTTTTCTAAAACAGCTGCCAGCAGAATCATATCAAATTCCTTATAATTCCACTTCATGCCCGGGATATCCGTTACCGCACAATCCGCAATATAGGACACCCAGTCCTTCGATCGGCGCAATTGCTCCATCATCGGACAATGATAATGAACTCCCCCATTCCAGTAAATGCCGGATGTCATCGTCAGCAGATGGCGAACTGTTATCATACTATGCATTGGGTTGCGCCCCTCACGAAACGGGGTCAGATATGTCGCTATCGGCGTATCCAGATCGGTAAGTTTTCCTTGTTTGCACGCAATCCCTGTAGCTGCCGATAAAATGCTTTTTATAACGGAACGCATAACATTCCGGCTCTCACTCGTAAAGCCATTGTAATAATTTTCTGCGAGAATCTCACCCTCCTGCCAAAGAATTACACTATTAATCAGACGATACCTCTTTTGGGCAATATAACAATCTATCTCTTCTGCTATATTTCTTTCTTCCATCATTTCAAATACGCTCCAATCATTGAATCTTTGTTCTGTTTCAATTCCGCAGGTGTACCATTTGCAATCAGACGACCGCCATCACTACCGCCGCCCTCACCCATTTCCAGTATGTAGTCGCAATTGGATAAAATGAAAGGGTCATGTTCCGTTACAATGATAGAGGCCCCTAGTTCAACCAGCTCGTTCAAAAGGAGCAGCAGTTTTTCCTCATCGGAAAATGACAGCCCCGTCGTTGGTTCATCCAGTATGTAAAGTATGCCCTCCATCCCTTTCCCTTTCGAGATTTTTCCTTTCGCCAGCTCCTTTGCCAGCTTAATCCGCTGACTCTCCCCACCCGAAATCGTCGGCGTTGCCTGCCCCAGCTTTATATATCCCATCCCTACCCTCTGCAGAATTTCCAGCACCCGACAAATAGCATCCTCTTTGTCACGAAAGAAATCATATGCCTCATCCACACTCATGTCCAAAATCTTGCATATATTCTTTCCGTCCAGCTTAATTTGCAGCGCTTCCTGTACATATCCCGTGCCATTACATTCCTCGCAGTCGACATCAATAAAGTTACCAAAACCTACATGATAATGAACGACACCGTCGCCGCTGCATTTCAGACAACGGCCATGACTGTTTCGGGAAAACATGCCAGCACCATATCCGCGCGCTTTTGCCTCTTCTGTTTCTGCAAACAAGTCACGGATTCGCTCAAAAATTCCTGTATAGGTTGCCGGACACGATGTCCGACTGCGGCCAATCGGCATCTGTCCGATAACATAACATTTCTTTAATTGTTCTGCTCCGCGCAATACCGCTTCTCCTGTCCCGAATGTCTGAACTCCCTCTTCTTCCTCCATTATGCAATTCTTTTTCAAATAGCTTTTCAGCAGCGGAACAAGCGTATCCAGAATCAGACTGGACTTTCCGCTCCCCGACACCCCTGCGATACCTACCATGACGCCAAGCGGGATTTCTGCCGTTATATGTTTCAAATTGTGTACACTCGCATTCTCAATCAATAACTTTTGTTCTTTCAGCGGTCGAAATAATGTCTTAACCGGAAGTGATGTCCCACACAAATAGGGAGCTGTTTTTGATTGATTGCACTCCAAAAATTTTTCGTATGCTCCCTCAAAAACTTTCCGGCCGCCATTGCTTCCCGCTTCAGGGCCGATTTCAATGAGATAGTCCGCTTCCCGCATAAAATTTTCATCATGTTCGACCACAACTACCGTGTTACCCTGATTCACCAATTTGCGCAAAATGCGTATGAGATTCTCCTTTTCCGACTCGTGCAGTCCAATCGTAGGCTCATCAAATACAAAAATAATTGAGTCCATTTGTGATACCGTATACACGGCCAAAAAGAGCCGCTGTATTTCTCCCCCTGACAAGGTTGGCAACGGTCGGGAAAGCGCCAAATGCTGAAGTCCCACCTCTATCATACATGCCAGTCTGCCTGTAATTTCCTGCAACAAAGCATTCTTTTCCTCATGTAACGCTAAAAATTCATACAAATCCCCGATGTACATATCTTCCAATTCCACAATCGTCTTTCCACAAAAATATGTATGCGATGCCTGCTCTCCCAGTCCGGTTCCATTGCATTTCGGGCATTCGCATTTTTTCATCATTCCCGCCTGCGTAAGCAGGTGCGCCATCCGTCCTGAAGTAGAAAGAACTCCATTTGCCAGCATGGTAATCCATGGAATAAAGCCGCAAAATTTCGATTTTCCGCCATCGCCATATTTTATGAATTGCAATTGTTCTTTCGTTAAATCGCAAATCCGGTCATTCCACATATCAATCCCATACTTTTCACAAAATGGCGCAAGCAGTTTCTTTGTGTCAGCCCGCTTTCCCAACCCGCATGCTATCTCAACAATCTTCTGCTCTTTGTCCGCAAACAGCGAAACCTCATCTAAGAAATGCGCAACTCCTTTCCCCAGACAACGGACACACATACCTTTTGCGGAATTTCTCTGAAACATGGAAACATCAAGCGGCAGCCCATCGTCATATTTCTCGTCACGTCTGCCATAATTGGCATATAATGCCGCCAGCATGGGACTCAGTTTCATCCTTGTTCCAACCGTACTCCGCGGATTCGCCTGACGAATCGTGCGCTGCTCGACTGCTACCGTTGGCGACAATCCGGTGATTGCATCAAAAGAAGGGGCACTGTCTATCATAAACTGTGTACCTGAAAATAATAAATACCGGCGCTTTCCCTCCTCATAAAGGGTATCAAAAGCAAGACTCGACTTACCGCTGCCGGATACCCCTGTAATCACGGTAAGTTTCTGTTTGGGAATCGTCACATCAATCCCTTTCAAATTATGAATACAAGCTCCCTTGATAATAATCTTATCCTGTTTCAAACCTCTTTCCTTTCCCGTATAAAAGTCCGCACGTCCATTTCTTCTGGCAGAACACTCTACAGTGTTTCCACTCCGAATATCTCTTTGCCCGTATCCGGCTTTTCCATCTCCGCACACATTGTTTCAACCGGAATCCCGACCTCTCTCAACAACCGTTTCCCTTCGTCGCTGATTTCTACCGTATCCGTATTTGCCACTTTATCTTCTTCCATTCTCTCTTCTGCTTCTTGACGTTCATTTCTGCGCTTTGCAATTGCCTTTTCACGCTCCAGTTTCTCTTTTTCTTTTGCTTCCTTTGCGTCTTCTTTCAGACCGTCGTCCGTTTCTTCCTGATATTGCCCTGCCTTTTTTGAAAAATCGCCAACATACCCCATGGCACGCTCCATCGTACCGATATCACCCCTGCGCTCAGCCTCCTTATAAACCCGCAGCGGCGTATTTACGTGGTTGATATTTGTTTTCGCGCCAATTAAACCTTCCATTGTCTTTGTATGCATGGTACCTCCATTCTGCGTTGCTTTTTGCCATAAGCAACTTTGTGTCAAGCAGCGCGCAGACACAAAGTTGCCGTGTGAAAAATTTATTTTTCACACTACCTCCGTCCATTAATTTTTTGCTATTGCAGCTTTTCATTTTCTTTTTCGTCAGACGGAGTATCCGGATTTAGATTTTCGTATTAAACGGTCTTTTTCATGTTATATCCGTTGTCATTCATGGGAATAAGAACAGAAATTTCAAACACCTGATTTTCTACTTTTATGCTGACAGTGCCATCATATTTTCTTATTGTTTCACTGACATTGAAAAACCCGATTCCCTGCCTTATCTCCTTTGTATTTTTCAAAGCCGCCCCGTTTTTCATAACAAGAAGCAGACATCTCTTTACCTGCTGCGACTGAATTTCCACAAAACGATATTTCTCATCTGCCATTTCCGCACAGGCTTTTATCGCATTGTCAAGAAGATTCCCGAAGAGTACACATAAGTCAAATTCATCAATCATACATTTTTCAGGAATCTGTATATCTGCCATCCAGCGGACGGAAAGCTCCTCCGCCTTTTTTCTTTTATTGTACAATAAAGCATCTACCGCTCGATTACCTGTCACCTCATCCTCACAACCAATATTTCCTTTTTCCATCATCTTTTGCAAATAATTTCCCACCTTATCAAATTCTTTCTTTTCCCATAAGCCGTACAAAGCAAGCACGTGATTTTTCATATCATGCCGTAACCGTTCCATCTGCATATGTTGTTCGTTGAGCATTTGCCAGAACCCAATTTGTGCGTTATACTGCTCTTTCTGCCGCTGCTCGACATAAACCTTATTCATAAAAAATACAAAACCACCTGCCATACAAGCTGCCAGAACCGTCAAAAGACAGATGGAAATGTGGCTAAAAATCTGATTATAATAAACATCTCCTTGCGCTGTCCCACCGGCGTTTGATACTACCATAATCCCATTACTTGCTCCCCAATTCACAATATCTACAACAGCAACAATTCCTATAAGAAAGGCAGACGTCATAAGATACCAACTTCTTATTTTAGATTCCAATACGGAATCCAGTCTTTTCCGCAAACAGTTTTGTACTAGAATAACCGGAAAATAAGCGACCGCTCCAATTATAACGTCCAGCCACAAATCCATGTACGCTGCCTGTCTACCCGCAAATAAATCGCTACAAATCAACGCAATGCAGGAAAAAAGGGAGCACCCGAAGTTCCACACAAAAGTCTTTGTGGCAATTACAATCATTGCCACAAAGACTTTTTTCATTACATAATCAGAAAAGGCAATAAAAAATAAACTGACAAATAATATGTGGCTTATCATTGCCCGCAAAATATAAGGCGCGCCAGCGCCCCCATCAAAATTAACTCCTATTTCCATTACAAGCAAAAGAATAATAAAAATCTTTTTATTCATTTGAAAGCGATTCAAATATTTTTCGCAAAACTTACATAGCGATAATATGTATCCCATATAGAAAAACAGGAATACGATTAAATCTCCTCTCATATACAGTCCCCGCTTTTCTTCATATATTCCAGAATTTCCTGACAAAAGGCCTCATATCTTCTTTTTGCTATCGGTATCTTTTCTCCGGTGTCAAGGAAAATTTCCTGCCTGTTATAGCTGTCTACATATTTTAAGTTTATAAGAAAACTCTTGTGGCACCTAAAAAAACCTTTCCCAATCAGTTCTTCTTCCAAAGTTCGCATCTGCTCATAATAGTCAAAGATACCTTCCGCGCTATGTGCGGAAATAATTCTACCCCTAATTTCAAAATAATATAGTTCTCTCAATAACAGCTTTTTCCTTGTCCTGTCCTGACGGATAATGATAAAATCCTGCGATTGGTTTTCCAGCTTTTTTACCGCCTTATGCAAAACTCTCTGTAATTTGGAATAACCGACCGGTTTTACCAAATATTGAAATGCCTCCACATCATATGCTTCGAAAACATAATCTCTGCTTGCCGATATAAAAACAAGTATTTTGTCAAACGACTTATCCCTCAAAAACTGTGCCGTTTCCATACCATCCATCCCACACATCATGATGTCCAGAAAAATAATATCAAAATTCTCTATAGCATTTATCAAGTCCCTGCCGCTTGAAAACTGGCGCACAATAAAGGGAATACCTGCCTCTCCCAAAATCTCTCTGATGTCCTTTGCCAAATTACAACAAACTAACATTTCGTCATCACACACTGCTACCGAAAGCATCTTTATCACCGCCTGAACTCCTTATAGGTTATTTATCGTCATAATGTTCCTTACTCTGGTATACGTTTACACCTCGTTCATCCACACTGAATTCCCTAAGCGGTTCCGGCTTTGTAGCTCTCTAAAAGGGATTTTTTCTGCCTTACAACTATCCGTGCATAAATGTTAAAAGCTGTGGACGCAGATATTCCAAACTCTGCTCGCAGGCTGTCAAACTGTTTTTTAATGGTATCATCCAAGCGTACACTAATTGTAGACTGTCCCATTTCAACCGCCTCCATCTGGTTACCATATATTTTGACATGAATACTGTAGCACTTTTGATAGCAAATTGCAATTAATAAATAGGCATTCTGCAAAATATAGCAATAAAAGACAACTCTACATCTAATAAGGGGAGGCTATAATGCACATGCGCTACAGCCTCCCCTGTGTCAGACAATTTTACTTAATCGGAATTTCCGATGAATATGGATTAAGTGTTTCCTTATCCCATAAGAACAACAAAGATTTATAGTCATTAACCGCCCATTGCATCTGAGGCATCATAGGCTGCCCAAATTGCGATTACATTTTTTTGCGTGAAGCATTCGTAATCCGCACACCAAGATTATCACCCAAGAGCTGCGTATCTACTCCAAATGTCTCCGTTTTCCCCGATAACATACCACGGTGATACCAGCATCTAAACCATCCGCTACATTTACAACATGCCTCTTGGCATCCTCAATATCCGTACGCGTAACGTGTATTTTGCGTTAAACACCATGTTTGTTGCCGCAAAAACCGTACCTGATGTGCCGGTAACAGATAACAGAAAAGTTTCCAATTCATTCCTGTCATCATAAATACCTAGTTCCCTCCTCTTTAGCAACTTTTTCCCTTAGCCTGACAACGGCTATCAAAAGGGGTTATCGAATACTTTTTCTTATCAGCTTTTTGTATTTCCTTCTCAATGCCTTAGAAGTTGTTATTTTTTTCAGTTTCTTGCACTTTTTAAAGGCTTTTTTGTGAATCGCCGTCACCTTAAAAGTCTTTCCTTTGAGCTTAATCTTCGCAGGTATTTTTATACTCTTTACCGATTTTTTAACCGGCAACATATACTTGACATTTCCGCCCTTTTTCGTTAATTTTGTAACCTTATATTTATTCTTTTTATAGGTATATGTTTTTCCTTTCACTATTTTTGCCTTTGCCGATACGGTATTATCCTCCTTAACGGTTTTCGGAGGTGTCACCACATTATTTCCGTTATTTCCAGCATTCGGATCATTTGGCGACGGTGAAACAGTCGGTACCGGCTGAGTATTTCCTTCTTCCGGCGCAAACGCCTCGTAATGAAGCCCCGCCTTTTGTTTCGGCGTACTATTACTATCCACTATGTAATAAGTCTTATCCGGCCCCAGATAACTGGATTTGATTTTTTTGTTGCTGATGACAAGACGTTCTACTCCAAGTCCGGCATGCATGCCATATATCCGAACTGTATGCACGCCTTTTTCCAATGTCTCCGAAGAGGTAGAAATATGAATATTATCCATAATTCCGTTCTTCCATTTATTATCTCCATCTGCGGCATAGGAAATATATTTGCCGTCAGGAAGGGAATTAATATTCTGTATGCGCCCGCTGTCTACTGCTATTCCGTAAAAGAGTTCTACCGGCACATATCCCCAGTCAGACGGTTTAAATATGTTATTTGTTGTCGTTGTATATAAGGTAAATATGTAATCGTCATCCTCGTCTATATAAAACTGATATTCCAGATATGGAGCATTCGAGTTTTCCTCATACTCCGTTACCGTTCTTATATTATTCCCTACCTTAACTGTATGCGTTTTTCCCGTAGGTTTTGTAAATGACACTGTAGAGGGAAGCATCTTCATGGCGCTCTTATATCTTCCATATCCCTTAATTTCTTTCCATGTAACCCCCTCCACACTTACATTATTCACGTATTCATTGGCGTCAATGGTTACTACGTCGTTGCTCTCCACATGTGTCTTTGGCACAGTATCCCGAAACGCTGTACACACAGCGGAGACAGTTAGCGTAACCTCTTGACCATTGCCCTTAATAATTACCGTGCCGGTTTTATTTTCCTTTACCTTATCCCAGTCAACGGATACATAAAAGTATTCTGCTGTCTTAACAGTGCCGCCGCTTATCTTCCTGTCGCCGTTTTTATCAGTAATCTGTATCCAATCCTCCGGACTCTCTACCGTATAGGAATATTCCTCATTGCCGCCGTTGCCCATGGTAACGCAATGCCGTTCCCTGACGGTATCCGCAAAGGCAGGAAGCACCGCGCTTCCCGTCTGGTAAGCGTTTTTATCCCCATCCGGTGACACCAGCATTTTTTTACCGTTTTCCAATGTTACCGGCGCCGCTTTCGGATAACTCCAGCCGTCTGAATTCCATGTGACAAACCCTACGTGCGGAGACGACATCATTTTCTTCCACTTGCCACCCGACATCGTTTTATTATAATAATTCGTTAATTCCTTATCGTATGCCACACACTTATCAATTAATCCGGCATATACATTAGCCAGAGAACTCTTTTGTTTCCCATACAAATCATGAAGCGACTTAAATATTTGCATTTCCGTAACATTCGCCGTTGCCACTGCCTGATAGTATACGAGCTGGTAGTAAGCATCGTCCCATTTGCTCCCCTTAAAATACTTGTTATAACAATCATTTGCCTGTTTTATCGTTTCCTCACACAGGGCAAGTACTCTTTGCGCCTCATTGTAATTTTCATTACTGTACAGTGATGATTTTACATACTCCGGTTTACGATAAGTACTTATTTTAAGGAAATTGGCAAAACACTCCGCTGCCTCCTCTGCCGCTTTGTCATTGCAGTTGGCGCTGCCGCCCAACTGGTTTTGAAGCCAAGTTTTACGATACTCCTCCGCCGTATTCTCCCTGCCCCACTTATCCATATCATAGGCAAGATCCATCGCATAGTTCAGCTCCATTTCCAACGGCTTGATATCCCCGACATTAACGACCCAGATATCTCTTATATTATAATCATACGCCATTGTCAACTGGTCCCAGATATGTTCTAACTGGGTAGAGCTTACCCACTCATAAGCGCCAGTACCTACGTGTCCGTCCAGATGATAATACAGTCCCCAGCCGGCTTTTCTGTTTCGAATCTTTTCTTCCGGAATAGAGCGGAGATTGCCGTAATTATCATCCGTAAGTATGACCGTTACGTCATCCATACCTTCCCACACGTTAAGCCCTTTTATTTTCCCGTCATCCGTTCCATAGAAAAACTCCTCATTTTCACTATATGGTATATAAACCTTCGGCGCATCCTTTGCTTTGGAATCAGGATTCTCCGCCATGTAATCATCCATAATCTTTCGTTGGTCGGTGATAATTCTCTTCAGACGGTCAACATTTTGCTGAACACTACCGCCAAGAGCGCTGTCTCCTTCTCCACGCATCCCCAGCGTAATTGTGCTCTCATAGTTACCGTTGCGCTTAATGCCGTCCTCCCAGAATTTATAAATTGCCTCACTATTCGTATCATAATTCCACTCATTGCTTGTACCATACTTTTTATATATTTTTTGCCACTCAATACCGGCCCGACAGCACGCTTCATGATGGGAAGTTCCCATACATACGCCATAGGCATCTGCCAGTACGACATTGGCAAGTTTAAATTCTTTTCCCTCATCAGAAAAACTATTCCCCCACATTGCCGGCCACAGATAGTTTGCTTTCATGCGAATAAGAAGCTCGAGGACATTTTTATAGCACTTTTCATTGAGACCGCCGAACTTACTATAAGCCCAGCCGGTAAACGACGGGGATTCATCATTGATAAAAAATCCACGGTATTTAACCGATGGCTCTTTGGCAAGATACATGTCCGGTTTATTAAACTCCAAAAGTGTTTTGTCCAAATAAACGGCACCATATGTATGCGGTACGGCGTCTGCCATATAAACCCATGCCGATACGCCAATGCGCTCGGAGATGTGGAACAAGCCGTACATGACGCCTCTTTTGTTAGAGCCGGTAATAACAAGCGCTTTACTTACGCCGGAATATCCAACACTCGCCAATACTTCCCCGCTCACAAACTGAATCTGATAACAATCCCATTTGAGTTTTCCATCCTTGTAAAGATTGGAACTATCAATGGTATCATTTTCAATCAGTGCGTCAATCACCTTATTATGTCCGATAGTTCCCGCAATAATGATATTGCCAGACATATCTTTGGTATCTGTCACTACCTTACAGCTCTTTCCCGTAACAGACGCCACATCGTCAGCAAAAGTATCAGCAATAATTTTTAACCCACAATAATTATGCTCGCCATCGGTACTGACCTCCTCACTGTCCGTGTCCACATAAACAGTAGCTGTTTTGTTCTTATCCGCTAATAAGAATCCGTTTTCATTTCCCAGTGTAGTGCCGGCAGCCTCTGTCCTTTTTACGGAGCCCATTCCATATCCATTTCCCATAATCAACAACATCGAAATCATGAGAAGAATAGCAGTTACTTTCTTCTTCATAGAAATCGTCCTCCTTTCAAATTTATATTTGTATTGTACAATAATTTCATGATATAATCTTTGCATATTCAATACAAAATATTGCGTCAGATGACAATAAAGGAGTCAGATTTATGATTGACATTAATTTAATTAATAATATCGGATGCTTTCACAGAACTTTCGCTGATTTTGTTACGGGAGCAAATCCTCCCTATCACAGACATGAAGACAGCTATGAAATCTATCTGTATATAAAAGGAAATCTGAAAATGTATGTAGAACAGCACTGCTTTATCCCTACACCGGGAACGCTTGTCTTAGTTCGCCCAAATGAACTCCACCGCTGCCTTGTTTTAGATAACTCACCATATGAGCGTATCGTTATCAATATTAACGGCGAATGCCTGAATGCTCTCTCTTCCGATCAGTCAAATCTCCTGACATGTTTTCATCCTGCTTCTTCAAATACTTCCCTAATTACTCAAATTTCCCCCTCCAGACTGACAAAGTTTGTCACTTATACAGATGATTTTTTGCGCTACCAGCAACGTGATGTATGGGGAAAGGATTTACTTGCCACTACGTGTATTATAAGACTTCTTGTTTTGATAAATCAGTGTTTTCTTTCCTGCAAGGGTGAAAAATTTAATAATATTATGCCGGAAATTGTTATCCAGACAATGCGATATATAGAAGCTCATTTAACAGATACAATAACTCTTTCGGATATTGCGGAAAAACTTAATTATAGTAGTAATTACCTGAGC
Source organism: uncultured Eubacterium sp. (assembly GCA_910577295.1). Classification (GTDB taxonomy): domain Bacteria; phylum Bacillota; class Clostridia; order Lachnospirales; family Lachnospiraceae; genus Eubacterium_F. The sequence goes on along the minus strand of CAJTLS010000015.1, from coordinate 7,341 downwards.
AAACAATTTAAAATTCACACAGGCCTGACTCTTCGTGAATATATTTTTGACAAAAAAATTGAAGCTGCCAAATCGGCGCTGCAAGAGGGAATGAGTGTATCCAACGCCTGCACAACCGCCGGATTTAATGACTATGCCAATTTTATACGCAGCTTTACTAAAAAGGCGGGGATTTCACCGGGGCGATACCGCACAGAACACTTTGGATTGTGATTGGATTATACTAATAGCTTGGACGAGGTACTCAAAAAACTGAACTGTCATAAAAGTTACAAAAAACCACTTTATCTCAAAACTTGGAATAACAGTTCCGTTATTTTAAAGTTCAGTAGTAAACCATTTTGCTTTCCCCTTATCAGTATTAGGAAAGATAGCCCCATTTCCATCTCTTATCCTTCATTGATTGTTATATTTTTTTATCATCGATACAACACTATTTACCACTTGTTTATCCATAGAATAGACCTTTCCCCCAACTATTAAATCTCTGCCTATTGTAAATTTGTAACTTTTTCCATCAAAATATTTCAGACAGATAGAACGTCCTCCATCAAATATCTCCCCATTCTGAATGAGTTTTCGTTCTGACAAAAGTAAAAAAATACGATAAATCCCATTTGGAGACGTAACAGTATACATAGGAGAGCCGCTCGCATCATATAGTATTATACTGCGGATTTTTTTGTATGTTTTTAGCGTAAAAATACCGTTATTAACTACAAGTTGATGTGACTTATATGTTCTCGTATTCATTGTTACCTTAACCTTGCATCGATATCTTTTTCGACCGCTTTTTGCCGTTATTACAACATTTCCTACTTTTTCTGCTGTTATCCTCCCTTTCTTGTCCACTTTTGCAATTCTTTTGTTGGTACTACTCCACTTAACCTTTTTTGCATTTTTTAATTTGATTTTTTTTATCTGCCCAACTTTCAAAATCAATTTTTTGTGATTTAACCTAACTTTTTCTTTCGCTGCACACGGAAACTGCATAAACAAACAAAGCAACAGCATAAGCGAGATTACAAACTTTCTATTTTTCAATATAACCAACCTCCCTTTTCTATTTATATGATGCAAGGCGCAAAAGTGTTGTCTTACCTCAGGTAAAATTGTCTGAAGCAGTCGAAAACACAAAATTGGATGACGGACAACCCACTATCATCCTCATCCTTGCCACCATCATTATATCCAATCCTCATCGCATTGGCAAGTTCTTTAGCTGTATTGTTTGTTCCCTTTCTGTAATTTCCAATTGTAGCCACCGTGGCAGCCCAACATAGTCCATAAGGCCCCTTGTCCTTGTGCACCATTAATATTACAATAACAATATCCTAATTCACTTGTTACTGTAGGCGTATATCTATCAACATAATTCTTGTTAATTGTATAACTATCCATTTATCTAAAGATTTTTATCAAAACACCTTCTTTTCTCTCTCAAAATGCGTATTTAATAAAAAATCCTGTAAACAAAGAAATATACATTACTTTGTTTACAGGATTTTTTAGCTCCCCGAGTAGGACTCGAACCTACAACAACACGGTTAACAGCCGTGGGCTCTACCATTGGTGTGAATACACACCGAAAGATGGGGACTTTATTTCTGGTTATCAATTATTCAATACCAGAACTTATATTATCATATTGAAATACAGATTGCAAGCACTTCTTTCGCATTTTCAATATTCTATACATAAAACATTCACCCAATAGCTCAGTGAAAAGCTCAGTCATACCAGTAACATGTCCTTTTTCTATCAGGCAATACCCTGAATTTCTTTTACCGTAACATACTCAGAACAGAACTGTTTGTAAGTAATATTCATCTGCAAAGTAAGTTTATAGCCTTTCCCTAATTCGATACGTTCAAATAACTGGCAAGCTATCATTTTCTTCTGCTCTTTACTTGCGGTGTCGAATTCCTCTGCCCAACTCTTGAACCGTTTATAGGCTGGCAGGACTGCTTCTGTCATTTCTTTTTCCTGAAGCATATCATGATCCAGTTTCTGCAACTGTTCTTCGCCTTCAGTAATCCTCGTCTTGATCGTGTTAATTGCCTCTTTCAAGTCTTCCGGCGTATAAAGGCTTTCTCCCAACAGCGTTTTCCCGATTTCCTCCTGCAATACCTCCAACTGTTTCCTATTTTTGTCTAATGCCAGACTGATTTTACGCCTGCCCGCATTATGTGCCGCCTGCTGTCTTTTTAAGATTTCCTTATACTTTTCTTTTTCCGGCGCACCTGCCATATTAGCAAATAACTGACGCATAATCTGACAGACCGCTTCATCCACTTTGGCAGCGATATAATTAGTTTGTCCGTCACACTCACACAGCTTGTTAGCCTTATGATAACAACGGTATTTCAGTTCATCTTTCAAATATTCGCTACCATCTTTACGAAAATAATGGTCTTTGTGATGAGTGGTCGTAATCCTCCCGCCACAATGAGCGCAGAATATATTTCCCGACAACAATGCTTCGCCTTTTGTCTTTGTGGCAATCCTGCGTTTTTCCTCGTCAACATTTGCTCTTTGCTTTAGAATTTCATCAATGCGCTCTGCTTCTTCCTCATTGATAATTTTCAACCTCTGCAAAGCCTCGGAGGTTTCCCCCTCTTTTGTATATCCTCTCGGCAACGGTGCTGAAAGCATCCTCGTAACTGCCATACAGGTAAATTTGCCACCATTGGCTGTTTTGTAACCCTGATCATTTAATTCATGTGCAATCACATAACTTCCAATACCGCTATGGATTGTTTTTTCAACCACCTTCCGATACACCACAAACTGCTCCATGTCAATCTCAAATTTCTTCAGTTCCTGCCCTTTTCGGTTTTTTATTCCGCTTGGCACTGTCCGGTATCCATACGGGAGTGGTCCACCTGTATAAAGACCATCCAGCCTCAACTGCTGCATTCTGGTCTTAATACGAATAGATGTTTTCTCACTCTCACCGGAAGCCTGCCAAAAACGGATGTAGTTGGTCAATTTGTCAACATGGGTTTCAAAACGCTGTTCCCCCTCTTTGACACTCCAGACCTCTACGCCTGCTGTCTTAACAAACCATTCCACAATAAAAGGGGTTTCATCATCAATACGCCCGATCCGGTCAAACATAAATACAAGCAACACGTCAAATTCTTTATTTAGTGCTGCCTCCTGTAAATCAAGGATAGCATCCCGGTTCTTTGCCGATACCTTAAATCCGGATACGCCTTTTTCCTCATACTCTTTTATAATCTTCCAGTCCTGCATATTCCTGATGAAATCATGGCAGGCTCCCCTCTGCATAGGTATGTCATTTGCATGATCCTCACTGCTATTTACTTGTTTCTTTGTAGAAACCCTGTATAATGTGTAAACTCTTTTCACTTGCTATTCCTCCCGTAATCTTATATTTCTACGGGATACACTATAAAATTGTCAAGGTGCATTACTGGCTAGCCAGTAATCATCTTTATTATAGGAAGAAACACAATCATTCTCAAATGTGCGAATCCTGAATTTACACTATGGTACTATGTCAGGATACTTATAGTGATACCCGCCAGACTTGCCATTTTAATTACATTACAGGCTGGCAAGTTTCATCAAATCATGCTGCACCCGTTCATCATAAGCATTTGACAGAATGGATTTCACTTTTTCTACAACACCATCCGCTGGTTCCGGCAAAAATGACAAAGTGACAAGGCATCCATTGATCTCTTCTGTCAATACAGGAATATCTGAACACTTCATCTCATTCAACCCCTTTCACACATGTTTTAAGTCAAGACTTAGGCTTACTGCAAGACAGCGGTCAACCTGTTCCATATCTTTTTGTTCCAATCGTCCAACATAATCATTCAGACGACGCTTATCAATCGTGCGAATCTGTTCCAGCAAAACCAAAGATTCCTCTTTCAAGCCAGCATATGTTCCTACTTTATAATGTGTTGGCAAGTCTGCCTTACTTTCTATCTTGCCAGACATAGCTGCCACAATCACCGTAGGACTGTAATAATTACCAGTATCATTCTGAATAATCAGCACAGGTCGGACACCACCCTGCTCTGAACCTACAACGGGATTTAAGTCTGCATGAAAAATATCCCCTCGCCGTATATGTCTTTTTCCCATAAAAAACACTCCTTTCCTCTAAAAGCAAATCTTTTGTTTTTATGAACCTGTTTTATAGCAAAATGCTGTTTTTCAGGTATGTAGCGCCTATTTGTCCCCGACACCCCGGCGGCAGCGTCTATTCAAACGCTGGTACAATCTGTACTGGGAAGTCATCAGACGGCTGGTTGCTGACCAGCTCCACGGGAATCGCACCCCTCCGGGGATCACCCGAAGCTGCCCTCATTTGTTGCGACGCCAATAAATGCGAAACATTCAAAAGAGTACCATGTACTCTTCAAAGAACACTTCGTGTTCTTCAGAATCGAGTCCGCATTGTACGCTCGACTTTATGACTAGACAGGAGTATCATTATGCCTGCTGTCTGTTATCGCCCTGCCAGCAGCAAGCTGGCAGTTATAACCCGGTAGTTCCCGCTCCCCGAAACAGGCAGGCAGACCGCAAATCATTTTCTGGTATAAGTGGGATTTCGCTGCGTTTGTCTGTTTCGGCTCATGGCGTACCTGCTAACGTGGCTTACCTCATCACGATAACAACAGGAATGTGCCTGATGAATGGTCTATGAAATTGTCAAAGGTCAATTTGTTTCCATGTAAAAAGGAAACAGATGAGGGGGAATAAACTCCCTCTCACTTGTTTCCCACAAAATCTTAAAAAAGTAGCCGTACTATTTTAATTTTTTTAATTCTTTTTTCAATCTGCCAATAGCAGCGTCAATCGAACGCTTTACTGGCATTTTGGTACATCCCTCCTTTTCTGCAATCTGCTCATAAGTCATGCCCTCATAGAAATATGAAATAAGCCTGCGTCTTTGAACTGGGGATAACGTCTGAATCGCTTTATGTAATTCCTCTGTTAAAATATTCTTCAGCACGATTTCCTCTACACTTTCCGATTGTAAAAATGCCCTTTCATTTAACGTGGTTTCCCATATCTCTGAGTGCTCTATGTACTTGTCCCATTTGTGTAGATACGATATGTCACTTAATTCAAATTCATCAAATGCCTCATACAGCGTTTGAGTAATCTCAAATTCTTGCAAAACACCTTGCCCGTCCTGAAAGGAAATATAATAATGCCCTTCCAGTTCATATATATGGTAAGGATTGTATTTGTCCCGTCTCCTTTTCGGGTGGTTTCCGTTCATAATAAATTCCTCCAATCTGAAATTTTTTGTTGAAATTTCAGATTGGAGGGTGGAGAACGTGCCTTTTTATACAAAACATCTCTGCCCTGTTGAAACAAAAAAAGGACTATTCTCATCACAATAAATATATCCTCTTGTATTTTTTTTAATTCTTTTGCGGAAATAGTTTGAAAATAAAAGAAATATGTCGAGAATAAAAGTGCCGCAGCCCATTTTCTGGCTACGGCACTTTTATGTAGATTATTTCGCTTTTTCAACAGGTAACTGCTTATTATTTTCTTAATCGTCATTTCTTTTCATTTATAAATATTATGTATGTCAGAGTTTCTCAAATTTTCTTATAATAATTAGTATACAATATAAAAAATGGGATTTATTGGGAATTGCGTCGAATTTTATTAAGATAGCATTGAGTATAAAAAAAGACAATCTGATTTCAAAGTCAGACTGTCTGTAAAATTTTTAGGGACTTTTAAAAAATATTTCATCCTATCAATACCACATTTTAAGCGTTCATGCTTTTTATTCTGCTCATCATATTCCTCATATTAGCCTACTGGGAATATAAATATAATATGTACTTACCAAGATACATAAACGGTAAGAAAATATTTAGACCTATATGGATCGTATTCTTATTCGGGAGCTATACTAATATTATTAATTCCAATAGAATAGAAATATTGTTTTAAGTATTGACCTAATTCTTGGTCTAATATAGTACTAGCCGACAAACCATATATCGTTTTTGAAAACAAACCTGCTGGTTTGTATGAACCCGGTTTATAAAAATATAAGTCAGATGCCAAACGAGAATATCCATCACTCCAACCTACACCAAAACGAATTTTAGCATTATTTCTTCCGTATGAAGCTTGTTCTTCACAGGCTGCTTTAATTCTTGAAATCATACCATCAAGTCCACGTTCCTTAATTTCTCTTACAGAACTTCGTAACTCTCTCTCTTTATTCATATAATTCTGTTGCTGAGGAGAAACATAACTACTCTGTTCTGTTTTTTTCTTAAATCATCTGCAAAAGACATTATAGAAATCTCCTTTCCCAAAATTTAAATGTAGCATAAAGTATAACATTTTTACTATAGTAAAACAACACAACCATTTTTTATAACTTATACCATTTATATACTGTAAATCATTATAGATTATTAGTCCTAAAAATACCCCGCAACAAAATTCTGTTACGGGGTATCTAAGCCTTTCAAAACAAATCCAGTATAATTTTTATATTTGCATATCAACATGGGATACACTGGCTGCCAACACACGAGCTGTCAAATCTTTGTACTGCTTTTTGTATGATGCTATGTCCTCTGAAATATGTTCTACTGCAAATTCCTCCGAACCACTATGAATTTCTAAATAAGCCGGTTTCATCCATTCCCGATACTGCTTAAAGAATGTCTGGAGTTCGTCTTCGTTCTCAAAATCCATATTGGCAAAAACATTACGCAGAGAACTTGCCAAATCTGTATTAGAGGCAGATATAGTCATCGAAGGAGTATCCACACTCATTTCTGCAAATCTCTTCTTTGTCTCTGCAGAATAAAAATCTGCAGCAGCGGCAGCTTCTTTAATTGCCTGAATACATTTCTGATGGAGTTCACTATTATTTCGTTTTCCATAATATTGATCTTCAACCACAAAACTTGCCTCTGGTTCTTTAGCAATCACATCATTCATATGCTCTGAAATTGCTTTCATAACGACCTCGCTCTGTTCTTCGCTCAGATTTTTTTCTGCATAGGAACGGCTCACATTTTCCGCAATCCCCATCTTGGCATAATCGCTGTAATCAAGATTGTAACCCGGTCTTTTCACCGAGGCAAACACATCGCCTAACGCTTCCCGCATTGATGTCATTTCTTCCGCAGAAAATAGAACACCATCAACTTTGTAAGTTGCATTGCCCGATGCATCTTTCTTCTTCAGGCTAGCGTAAAACTCTTCTCTAGTTGCCTCCTTCGTAATGATTTCATCGTCTTTGACCTGTATCGGAATAGCACTTTTCATGTTTGTCTTGGACATCTGCTGTTCTTCCTCAGTCCT
>CAJTLS010000014.1:30152-66820 GCA_910577295.1 uncultured Eubacterium sp. | reverse complement strand
CTGTTTTCTTTTTGAGGACTAACCGCCTGTTTAAGCTGGGTTTCAGCTCTTTGTATATATATTATAATATTTTTTCTCCCTTTTCGGAAAAGTGTTCTTGATGTACAAAATATATAATATTTTATATGTTTACATACGATTACAGAATTATTTAGAAGCCCTTTACTCCGCCTTGTTAAATTTCTTATAATGTATTCCGATGAAATGCCATAGAAATGCACTTCATCACTAAACCATGTCTTTTGTAATTGATACGGTTCCAATAAAGACTCTATCAATTCCATCCGCGTTGTCCATTGAATATTTTGCACTGACTTTTCGGATAAAATCTCACGAAATCTCTTTGGGGAAGCCGCAAATTCAGTCTGATATAAAAACTGTGTATCTTCCACTTTCCGGAATGCCATTTGAAATAAGTAGTTTTCAAATGAACCTGAGAACAATTGTCCGTCAAATTTATAAACCGGCGGATTTTCTCCCTCTGTCAGTTTCAAAAACAACACGCTTTCTGACCAATGGGTAGAAAACAGCATATATTCATTCATATCAATATCAAATTCATCTATGTAACGGAGATAATCCCTTAATATACTGTCAATATTGACTTCTGTATACCCATCCCATTCCTGCTCCAACAATCCATTGTCATTTTGACCCATTTCTTCTAAAAACAATAGATACGCATACGGAATACTTTTTCCATGTTGTTTCAAATCGGCTATTTCCTCCAAGGCATGGATTTGTTTTTGCGATGCCGGTTCAACTTTTTCTGACCACTGTTTATCTATGGAGTTCATTGTTTTAAAAAGTCTTTCAATCATTGTTTCCAAAGAACCCGCTTCAAAAGAAATTTCATTTAACATTACGTTGTTGCCTCCTTTAGCGGTTTTCATGTATATTAAAATTCAGCAAATCTACCCCCCCTATAATATTTTTTACCATATAGGCTTTCATATTCATCGTTCCACACCTCTGGCAGATACTATTAATTTAACTATCTAATTATAAAATATTCAAATACTATTTTCTGTATATTTGTAGGCTCGTTTTCAGTGGGTACACAATTCCGAAAAGGGAGAAATTTTTTTGCCCTTCCATAACTGTTGATATCTATCTATAAAATCCTTAAGCATTTTGGGAATATTACTAAACTGCACAGAGTAACTAAAAATAATCTCTTCATTGCTTTTTATGTGACTGACTATGTTTTCATCTTCTATTGCAAAAATTTTCGCTGATTCATCATATTGATCAAGAAAAGTTTCCAAGGCATATTGTGAATTTCCTGTACCGCTAAAATAAATACCAATCATTTCAAATCTCCTTTATTTGATATAGGGATATACCATCATAATGTAAGAAATCAAATTATACCCACCATGTGCTACCATACAGCAAAATATAGAACTTGTTTTGATATAGAGCAATCCCAAAACGATACCGCACACAAACGCTGATAAAGTTTGCACCATGTTAAAATGTAAACATGCGAAAAGCATAGCAGAAATCAATAAAACGATTACTTTTCCATAAGAATTTTTCAATCCTCCCAAAACCACTCCCCGCATTAGTATTTCTTCAATAATAGGGGCAAGTACACATACCTGTATCATACTTGTCAACGGTGATTTGATAAGACTTTCAAGCATTTTTTGATAATCCTGCTAGAAAAATCAGGAACAACCTTTCTCCAAACCGCCACATCTAAAAATGTGTAAAAAAGCATAATCCCAAAATATGCCAGTGTTAACAAAAAAGCTGTGTCAATTTTTATATTCTTTCATATTTCTTAAGCACTCCTAAACTTTTGTCTGACATTCACATCAATATAAACAGTATATCATGTCATTCTACATAATTCCACATTTTCCACAAATCAAAATACGGAGCAGTTTTCCCACCTCGCATACATTTACACATATACCAACTCCCTCAGAACAAGCTCCTATGCAGCACTCTTCACATTATTCATAAGTCCATGAACCATGTGAGCCAAAATATCAATGGAAAAAAATCTGATGCCGAAACGGAATCCTGTTATTCTGTAAATACCTCTGATATAGGTATCAAAAAGGTATCACAGAGCATAAAAAAACCCCACAAACAGCGTATTTACGCCATTTGTGGGGTTCGGTTTACTATTCAAACTCATTAATTAATAAATTTTGTAGTAATCAAAATCTACATATCCACCGGTTTCCTTTGTCGCGTAATTGTACAAATAGGTACGGTATCCCATAAATACGGTTAAATCATATACCATAGAAAGATTTCCGCCAATCGTTGTCCATTCAGTGCCATCTAATGAATACGCGAAAGATGCCTTGCTTTTCGTAAAGTCATATGAAATCTTTAATTTCACTTCCGACTGCTTCAACTCAACTTTATTAGTATCACTCACAGTCATGGCCTTGTTTCCGGTAGCCGTTCCATAATACAAATATGTCTTGCCGCCCTCTTTCATAACGCCAACCTGTCCATAAAGATTAGCAAATGCACATATGCCGGCATAGTCGCCATCTTTCATATTACTTACATCAATGCCAACCTCGCTTGTGCATGTCGGGCCATAAGTTCTCTGTGTAAGGGAATTGCGCGCATTCATAATCGTGTCTGCTTTCGTTCCCGTCTTGAGGCGTAAATACCCCTCTCGCTCCGTTACTGACCAATTTGCATTGTCCGGATTATGATTCCACTGCCATACAAGCTGCAGTTTATTTTCCGTATAATTGAAATCATCATTGGCATAAATATAGGATTTGCCATTGCTCGTAAGATTTACTTCCATTCCGTCCATAGCGCTGGCTTTACCGCCGTTGCTTCCCATTACCGGCCATCCGTCAACCCAGTAAACTTCGAGAAGTACAGGAGTACGTCCTACGGCGCCATTGTCCTTAAAGAGCAATCCGTACCAATCACCGTACTTTGTATCCAGAATACCGCCCTGCGCAATACCTTCGCTGCAGAACACAACGCGGCCTTCCCATTCGTCTGTCAGCGATTTTGTCCGGTAACACCATTCCATTCTCTGACCATTCTTTGGCCACTCGATAAAGAACAGATAATAATACTCTCCAATCTTGTAGGCATGCGCTCCCTCAATACTGACGATATTAGAAGTAGAAGCTTTTTTGATGACCGTTTTTGCCGAACCGATATTTTTTATCCCGTCTTCCGTCAATGTAAACTCCTGCATACTGATATTTCCATTTCCAGAGAAGATATACTTCTTGTCGCCATCAAACAACAGACCCGGATCATGTCTTAATCCATTCGAAGTATGCTTTTTCCAATTACCGCTCGTAATATCTTCTGTTGTATAGATGTAAAATTTCGACTGGTCATTACTGGAAAAGCATACATAATACAGCTTTTCATTCTCATTATAGCGAAGACTAGCTGCCCATGAACCTTTTCCGTAGCATTGTTTGCCATTCAACAGATTAGTTGTATCGTTGTCTTCCATCGTATCATAAACATAGGAAACAATTTCCCAATGTACTAAGTCTGTGGAATGCATAATCGGTACGCCCGGATTTAAAAACATCGTCGTGCTTACCATGTAGTAATCATCGCCGACACGTATGTAATCCAAATCCGGTACATCAGAATACATCAACGGCTTATCTGCTACCGCTAACGTTCCCGGCGCTGTCGTTGCCTTTGGCGATACCAGTTCCGCAGGCAAATCCGTCGGCAACGGAACTTTCGTTGGCTTTTGTGTTCCCGGCGTTGCCGTCGCCGTTGCTGTCGCTGTTCCCGGCGTATTCGATGTCGGCGGCGTATTCGGAACATTTGTCGCAGTCGCCGTAGCAACATTTCCCCCATTCGAGTTACCTGTATTGTTTGTGCTTGGTGTCTCTTTATTATTCGTAATTGATTTAACGGTAACTTTAACCTTAACTTTACCTAATTTTCTCTTTTTACCCTTTTTGCTAATTTCCTTAACGGTAATTCTTGTTGTTCCTTTTTTCTTTCCCTTAACAACACCTTTTTTGGAAACTGTAGCTATCTTTTTGTTGCTGCTCGTAAAAGTATAACGACATTTTTTATTTTTGTTTTTTATCGCAATACGTTTACTCTTCCCCTTTTGTACTTTAATCGTTCTTGTTTTCAGGGAAGCTTTCTTCTTCTTAGCCTCCGCCTGCTCCGGTGCTCCCGACAAACTACAGATACATAATGCGGCTACTAAAACACCAGATATTGCCTTTTTCCAAGTTTTTTTCATAATTACCTCCATTCTAAAGTGTCATAAACAAGCTTCACTTCTTTTTTATAACACTTCTATTATAAGCCTCGTATAACGCAAAAACTATGATAATTTTCGTGGATAAATTGACATTTTCAGCAAATGCATATGACTATCCATAAAACTGCCCCAAATGTCATTCTTATTATCTGGCCGGTTCAAAGCAGGATTTTTTAATTGAAGTAAAATATTTTTGACATCATTCTGTATCGTAGCAGTCAATTCTGAATCAATGACTGACTTTCGCTTTCCGTCTTTTTCAAGATTTTCCTGATAAGCCTTTTCCGCCTCTTCTTTTGAATAATAGGAAATACCTGTCTGTGGTTTTATGACAATATCTCCTGTCAGCATTTTTAACTGTTTTGTATAACTTCTAGAAACACTTTGGGCTGCCTCTTCATATGCTTTATCAAGAACTGCAAGCTGTCTGTCATATTCCTTGCCGGAATAATTTTCTTTAAGCCTTTGTAATTCATTTTGATAGTTTTCCGCCAAAACATCAACAAAGTCTCCATTCATCATTTTTTCACTTCCAACATGACCAGTACCTTTCAGTAAAGCGCAAGTAGTTTCATAAGTATCGAGAAATGGTTCCATTTCTCCTGCCAAAGCAAGTCCTCTTTTAGATATTTCCATTTTTATACCTTCATCTATAAGAGAATCCGCCACTCCTCTATCATTTTGATTATTGTACCTGCTTGCATTATCTACCACATTGTTTACATGATATTGATTGGAATTATTTTCTACTTTCACAATCCTCCTCCTTTGATTACTAAAGAATAATAACTAAATTATATATCGACAATAGCATATTTATTGCTTAATACCAGTTTCCACTCTTCTTTTCAAAGCATTCCTATCTTGCCAAAAATATTTTTTTAAACAAAATGTAAGAATACTGTAAAATAGTGTAGGAGTGACCTACATTTAGCCACTCCTAACCATTTCTTAAATCACGTATTTACAATGTTTTAGAACTTCCCATTATCTGCCGCTTCCTGAATGGAAACATGAAACGCCTGACATACGGTATTTTATAATAAAAGTGTAGGAATAATCAAGGAATAACCTACACTGAAACACTCCTTAATACATTGTTCTGCTCTTTCCAAGCAGTCTACATTTACGTTTCGCTTATAAGTTACTTTCAATCCAATGCTTAATTATGTACTCCCAATCCATGCCATCCTGCAATACACGAAGTAAAGTGACCACCATCTCTTCTTCATCTATCGTATAAAACAATAAATGATTACTAATAGGCTTCATATAAATATCATATCCACGGTATTGAAAACCTGTGGTTCCATAGCCGGTTGGGAGTGTGTCCAATCCCTGTGCAGCTTTCTTTATCTTAGCGGAAAAGTTTCGAGCATAATCACGATACTTAAAATTTTCAATGATATACCGCTTTTTATTCATGACATCCATTTTTCCACTCTGTGCTATTACCACTTTGTATCGTTCTGCCATTTGTACTCCCTATACTCTTTCAATTTCATCCCATGCCTCATCAATCGTCTGAACTCTGCCATTTTCCATATCGTCAATGGCTTCATCAAGTTTCCCTAACAAGACATTCATGGAATCATCAATTGTATAAGTAGGTTCTACTGTTTTTACAGCCTCTGCTAATGCCATGTTCATCACCCTTTCCAAAATACTGATAATTTTATATTACCACAATCCGAAAGAAATATCCATTCCTCTTTTCAAAGCATTCCTATCTTGCCAAAAATATTTTTTCAACAAAATGTAAGAATACTGTAAAATAGTGTAGGAGTGACCTACATTTAGCCACTCCTACCATTTCTTCAATCACATATTTACAATGTTTTAGAACTTCCCATTATCTGCCGCTTCCTGAATGGAAACTGCTACTGCTACTGTCATACCAACCATTGGGTTATTACCTGCACCAATCAGGCCCATCATCTCGACATGAGCTGGTACGGATGAAGAACCAGCAAACTGAGCGTCGCTGTGCATACGGCCTAATGTATCCGTCATACCATAAGAAGCCGGGCCGGCAGCCATATTATCCGGATGAAGTGTACGTCCTGTACCGCCACCGGATGCTACGGAGAAGTATTTCTTTCCCTGCTCGAGGCATTCTTTTTTATAAGTACCTGCTACCGGATGCTGGAAACGTGTAGGGTTAGTAGAGTTACCAGTGATAGATACGTCTACCCCCTCTTTATGCATAATCGCAACACCTTCCTGAACATCGTTGGCGCCATAACAATTAACTTTAGCGCGAAGTCCCTCGGAATAAGATTTGCGGAACACTTCTTTTACTTCATTCTTATATGGGTCATATTCCGTCTCCACAAAAGTAAAACCATTGATACGGGAGATAATCTGTGCAGCATCTTTACCAAGACCATTCAAAATAACACGAAGAGGCTTTTTGCGAACTTTGTTTGCTTTCTCCGCGATACCGATTGCCCCCTCTGCTGCTGCAAAAGATTCGTGTCCTGCCAAAAAGCAGAAACACTCGGTTTCCTCTTCCAAAAGCATTTTTCCAAGATTACCGTGTCCAAGACCTACTTTACGGGTATCTGCTACCGAGCCGGGAATACAGAATGCCTGAAGTCCCTCACCGATTGCAGCCGCTGCGTCGGCAGCTCTCTTGCAGCCCTTTTTAATTGCAATGGCAGCACCTACTGTATAAGCCCAGCATGCATTTTCAAAACAAATCGGCTGGATGCCCTTAATTTGGTCGTATACATTCAGGCCGGCGTCTTTCGTAATCTTCTCTGCTTCTTCAATAGAGGAGATACCATACTCAGCCAATACGCCATTGATTTTATCAATTCTTCTTTCATATGATTCAAATAATGCCATGATTTCTTTCCTCCTCTATTTATTTAAGTACTTCATCAGTTCTCGGGTCGATGATTTTAACAGCATCGTCTACACGGCCATACTGTCCACATGCTTTTTCATATGCGGTGTTCGGGTCGTCGCCTTTTTTAATGAAATCTGTCATCTTGCCAAGACTTACAAACTTATAACCAATTATCATATCCTCTTCATCAAGGGCAATTCCCGTCACATACCCCTCTGCCATTTCCAGATAACGGGGACCCTTTTTCAATGTACCGTACATCGTACCAACCTGAGAACGAAGTCCTTTTCCCAAGTCCTCCAGACCTGCTCCTACCGGCAAACCATCCTCGGAGAATGCACTCTGTGTTCTACCATATACAATCTGCAAAAACAACTCTCTCATTGCCGTATTAATAGCATCACAAACAAGGTCTGTATTCAATGCTTCCATAACCGTTCTTCCCGGAAGAATCTCCGACGCCATAGCTGCGGAATGAGTCATGCCGGAACAGCCAATCGTCTCTACCAGCGCTTCCTGAATGATACCCTCTTTTACGTTCAAGGTAAGCTTGCAGGCGCCCTGCTGTGGTGCACACCAGCCTACACCATGTGTCAAACCGGAGATATCTTTAACTTCTTTTGCTTTGACCCATTTTGCTTCTTCAGGGATTGGTGCACAACCGTGGTTTACACCCTGAGCAACCGGGCACATGTTTTCTACTTCTTGTGAATAAATCATGTCGTAACTCCTTTCAGAATTTTGTTCATATCCTTTAGAAATAATACAATATTTTCCTCTAATTGTCAATTACTGACAGCTCTGTTCAAGGGCAGCGGCTTAACAATTTGTTCCATATGGCAGGCATTCCCACACTTTTGCCACTTACTTTTTCTCCACAATTTCGCCTTGTTTTTTGTATATGCTTCCCTCCGGCACATAACCTCTTACACTAGAGAGCGGATAGACATTTGTATTTTTCCCGATAATCGTTCCCGGATTCAAAATACTGCCGCATCCTATCTCTACATGGTCGCCAAGAATCGCCCCCATTTTCTTTAGTCCGGTAGCCGTCTTAGCTTCTCCTATTCTGATTTCAACTAACGTTTTATCCGATTTCACATTCGATGTAATTGAACCAGCGCCCATATGCGACTGATAACCTAAAATCGAATCACCTACATAATTATAATGCGGCACCTGAACCTTATCAAAAAGAATCACATTTTTTAGTTCCGTTGAATTGCCAACTACCGCTCCCTTACCAACAATCGCATTGCCGCGGATAAAAGCGCAGTGACGGATTTCTGCCTCTTCGTCAATAATGGCAGGACCAGTAATACTTGCCGTCTCAGCTACATTGGCAGACTTTGCAATCCAGATATTGCCGTTTCGGCATTCGAAACGCTCGGCAGGCAGACTCTTTCCTAAGTTGATAATGAACTCACCAATCTTTGGCAAAACCTCATAAGGATACTGAACGCCATCAAAAATATTCATCGCCAGCGTGTGGTCACTTTCAAATAAGTGATTAATTTTGATTCTCTCCATTGTGAAACCTCCAGTTCTACGCTTTTTACATTAACCCGTGCGGGGTCTTTTTCCCGTTTTCATCTACGGTGACAAATACAGCGCTTCCCCGCGCATATTGTTCCTGTGATAACATATCTTTCACGTTTACAAAAATTTCTATACTCGTTGTTCCCAAATGCTGCTTCTCATACTCAAATTCCAATATGCAGCCGGCCATAATCGGTTTTAGTACGCGCATCTCTTTCAAAGTAGCAAGCACTATGTTGCTGCTATTTTTCACTATCTGCGTCACCCCTACCATAGCCGCTTCCGTAAGCCAGTCTGCCAGTTGCCCCGCATAAACGGTTTCATGATGATTCAAATCTTTTGGTCGAACAAAATGTCTTGTTGCCAATTCCATTTCCGTCACCTCCCCATCAAAATTACCATGAACCAACGCCGCCACCACCGGAACCGCCGCCGGAAAATCCTCCGCCTCCGGACGAACTCGGAGTCGATGTCATGGAACTCGTTGCTTGTGACATCGTCGACGTCATAAAATGATGGAACATTACCATATCAAACATCGAATGGTTACTGCCATAGTACCAATTCGGTGGTTCCACTGAAATCCCCTCAAACTTTTTCATCCATTTGTCCGATAAATCCAACACATACGTGTATGGCAATATGTTATAAAAATACTGTGGTTCTTCATTTACCAACACTTCAAGGCGCTCTTTTTCAGCAGTATCAAGAAATGTCCTAAAACCGCGGATACGGCCGAGTATTTCGGTGCCGTATGGCGTCCTTTTCGACATGTAGGAGCAGAAAAACATAGTAACGCCGGCAAAAATCAAATCTAAAATCAAAGACGTCTTATACCATGTATCCGCATATACTACCGGCTCCTTCAAAAATATGAAAAAGCCCACAAAACCCACTGCTGTGATAGTGACAAAAGTAATGATTCGCGCCAGTATTTTGACGTTCTCATCAAAAAGGCACACATAGGCAAGGCATGCGGCGACAGCAAGCCCCACTCCGGCCCCAAGTCCGGGCAGAATAGAAAAGTAATAATCTTTCATTGGTTTTATCAACGCAAAAACGAACGAAATGATTGTCAGCAGCCATAGTATCCATCCCTTATTGATGGAATTTGCATAATAGATAACTTTCTTGTTCTCCTTATTGTCAACGAGAGCTTTCACGGCATTTACGGTTTTATAAAACGAGTCCGTCAAATCTTTTTTGGACACGCTGTTTCCCTTACGGAACAGTCCTTGAAAGAATTTTCTCTCTGCCTCGTTGAAACCATCGTATTCCTTTACTTTCTCAATTGTAAAATCACGTTTGCCCTTCTCTAGAATGCGCAAATACCCCTTTTGTGCCAAAAACACCAGCAGAGAGACGACATCCTTATTATCCACCGTTCCCTTGTAGGCAAACGCAAGCTCCAGACTGTTAAGACCGTTTGGGGGATAGAACTCAACCGTTTCCACAACCGGGTCATCGCGTCCGTAAATGTACCAGAGAACAAAGGCAATCAGCGCACCAAAAGCGGCAACCGCAATCGAAATGTAAGCGAACCATGACGTTGTGTTCGTACTCTTAAAATAACCCTCCTCTAAAAGCAGGCGTACCGTAACACTATCACCATTCCGTAACGTTATGTCAGGGTCAAGTTGCCCATAAATGGTTCTTCCCTCGATTCGATAGGTGAGACCGTCCAGCAATTCGCCCCCGTATGAGCCATAGCTCATCCCAAGTTTTTTCTCATCAAACGTATCCGGCATCTCTATCGAAAATGTGATGTTGCGAATGGGACTCGTATGCTCCGTGGGAATTATATTATAATATAACTCATCATTTTCAGCTAGAACATCGTTTCCCATAACATAATCAAAAGAAATCGTATATTCTTTTTCCCCTATGATTTCTTGATCCTTATCCCCAATCTGAAGCCGGCAGTAATCCGCATCTCCTGATTTTTTTCTCGAAGAGGAAAAAGAATCCGAGCAGGACACATTTTCAAGCTTTGCCATTACTGTATCCTTACTGCCGTCTTTACGCTCAATATGGTTTAATAATGGGATATCGCGATAAATACCATGACGACGAACGTTAAAGTTCACCTTTAACTTCTCAGTCACCCGATAGGTATTCTGTTTCGTTACTTTCATATCCACATGATAAGAATCGATGGTAAAATCATATGCTTTCGCTTCCATCGCAGGACAAGCCGTGAGACAAAGGAAGAATACGAACGCAAACATTGTTAGCAATTGTTTCATCTAAAATTCCACCTTTACATTCTGACGTTCCGACGTGTTTTCAACTTCATACATTTTCTTTGTTTCAAAATGGAAAATGCCTGCTATTATATTACTTGGTACGGAC
This sequence comes from uncultured Eubacterium sp., assembly GCA_910577295.1. GTDB lineage: Bacteria > Bacillota > Clostridia > Lachnospirales > Lachnospiraceae > Eubacterium_F. The sequence continues at coordinate 55,826 of CAJTLS010000014.1, read as the reverse complement.
TGCACCGTCAGGTTATAACGCTTGACCGCCCCATTATAATATTTACGTGAATTTGCAATATCATTTTCTACCGTCTCTAGCTGTGAGCTCAGTTCCAAAAAATTGCTGTTCGCCTTTAAATCCGGATATGCCTCGGCTATAGCCATAATTTTCGGAATCGCCTGTGATATGGCGACGCCATTTGCCACTTTCTCATCATCACTCATACCATCATACGATTGATTGCGTAATGCCACGACCTGTTCAAGCGTCTCTTTCTCATGGGACGCATATCCTTTTACGGTTTCAACCAAATTCGGTATGAGGTCAAACCGTTTCTTTAAATAGACGTCCATCGTCGCAAATGCTTCTTCTACTGTGACTCTTCCTCTCACTAACTTATTGTAACATCCAATTACATAAAGTATGAGAATGAGAACAATCACTCCAATTACAATACCAACTATCATTTTCTTTCCTCCTGCTTTTTGTCTGTTATCGTTTTTTACATTTCCATAAGAATTGCGCATATTTCCTCTTCACTTACCGGTCTGGCATATACTTCCTCACCAAACGTCATCACATCACCAATGCCTTTCTGAAATACAAATCGCAGTCTGCCATCCCTCACTTTCTTGTCTGTATATAGTTTGTCTACAAGCGCCTCTTTATCAATATATGCCGGAATCGTGACCGGAAGTCCTATCTTCTCAAACAGGCTGACTACACGGTCTCTCTCCTCTTCTGTCAGATATCCGCACCGGCACCCGAGATTTACCTGCGCTGCCATCCCTATCGCCACTGCCTCACCGTGAAGAAGTCGATAGTCGCTCACAGTTTCCACCGCACGTCCCACCGTATGTCCCAGATTCAAAATTTCACGCAGATTCTTCTCCTTTTCATCTTTCATAACAACTTCATATTTTACCGCACAGTTGTGCTCAGAAATATAAATGCATGCCGCCTCGTCACAGGCCAGTATCTCCTCCCCGTGCTCCTCAATATAGGAAAACAATTCCGAATCTGCCAGACAGGCATGCTTGATTGTCTCCGCCATCCCATTAATCCGATGTCCCATCGGCAGAGTTTTCCATGTGTCAATATCCACATAAACTTTTAAAGGCTGATAAATCAGTCCAATCAGATTCGTTGCCAAATCCGTGTCAACCGCCGTTTTCCCTCCTATCGACGCATCGGCCGCTGACAATAACGTAGTTGAGTAATTAATAAACGGCACGCCGCGCCCGTAAGTTCCTGCGAGAAAACCTGCCAAATCCGTAACAACGCCGCCGCCGACCGCTATCACACAACAATCCCTGCGGTATCCTTTCGCAAGCATTGCGTCTTCCAACGCTTCTTTTGTCGCGCGAACTTTACTTTTTTCTCCGGCAGGAAACACAAATATATCATTGGCATATCCCGCTTTTTCCAATTTCTCTGCAATCGAATCCGCATACAGAGGTTTTACCGTCGAATCGGTAACTATCGCAAACCTTTTTTTGCCCTGCGCAAGACCATTCTCTATATCATGAATCAACGTATCTGTCAGATTTTTACCAATCTGTACATCATATGAATCATCTACTACTTTTTTTAATTCTACCCGAAAACAGCTCATCTCTCATCCCCCTTGTAAAATCTATTTCAGTATATCGCATACCTTGTATTTTTGCAACTGAAAAACCAAAGCGATTGCTTCCTTTGTAGTTTTCAAAACTATGGGTATAATACCGTATCTCATCCTTGTATCGCTCCCCGAAAAATTATTGTTTCCCTCGTTTCCAGAGCACCGCTAAATCTTGACACCATACATAAGAAATGATACTATTCATATAATAAAAGAAGAATCAAAGGAATAACGCTCTTACCGTTGTTCTCTTGTGTTTTCCCGAACAAAAACGTATTCGGAATGGAGGATTATTATGTGTGGAATTATTGGATATGTTGGACTGGATGATGCTAAAAAAGCTCTCATTAAAGGTCTGCAGACTTTGGAGTATCGCGGCTATGACAGCGCCGGCATTGCCTACTGTCAGCCGCAAGGAATAAAGACAATTAAAACAATAGGAAAAGTTGCCTGCTTAAAGGACAAAGTTGCGTCCGAGGCCGGGCAGGATGTGACGACATGTGGAATCGGCCATACCCGCTGGGCTACTCACGGCGGTGTATCAGATACAAACTCCCATCCTCACAGCGCCGGAAAAGTAACACTGATTCACAATGGAATCATTGAAAATTATAAACAGCTTCAGGAAGAATTATTAGAAAAGGGAAAAGAACCGGTTTCCCAAACCGACACGGAAATTGCCGCCATGGTAATTGATGACTGCTATACCGGCGACCCGGAAGCCGCTATACGCAAAGCCATTTCCAAGTTGGAGGGCGCATACGGCTTCTGTATTATGTTCTCCGATATACCGGAAGTCATCTATGCCGTGCGCAACGGCAGTCCCCTTGTAGCGGCGCATACAGACAGAGGTTCCATTATTGCCTCCGACATGGTTGCGCTTGTAAGCTATACGAAACACTACTTTGTGTTAAAAGAGGGGCATATCGCCAAAATAACAAAAGATGAAATTATCGTCAAGGACGAAAATCTTGAAATTTACGGACCACATATCCATCATATAAGCTGGGATATGGCATCTGCCAAAAAAGGCGGCTATGATTATTTTATGATGAAAGAAATCCATGAACAGCCGGAAGCTCTCCGTAATACCATACGCCCCCGCATCGTGAATGACCTGCCGGATTTTAGCGCTGACAATGTGGATAACACCATTTTTGAAAATATTAACCGGATTGTTATTACTGCATGCGGAACTGCGATGCATGCAGGTCTCATGGGAAAAAGTATGATTGAGCGTCTATGCCGTGTTCCCGTTACGGTGGATATTGCTTCTGAATTCCGCTATCAGAACCCAATCATCGACGAAAAAACTCTTCTCATCACGGTTTCCCAATCCGGCGAAACAGCAGATACCCTTGCCGCTCTCCGGTTAGCCAAAGAGCGTGGGGCAAAAACCTTGTCCGTTGTCAATGTAAAGGGCTCTTCTATCGCCCGTGAAAGCGACTATGTATTGTATACCCATGCCGGGCCGGAAATCGCCGTTGCCAGTACAAAGGCCTACAGCGTGCAAGTTGCCGTTATGTATCTGATTGCATTTCGTTTTGCCCTTGTGAGCGGCAAAATCACCGAAGCGCAGGCACAGGAATATACAAAGGAACTGATGTCTACCGTAGATAAAGTAGAGGATGTGCTCGGATATGATTCACAGACAGAGCGAATTGCCAAACGACTGACAAGCGCAACAGACATCTTTTTCCTCGGCAGAGGTCTGGATTATGCTCTTTCCTGCGAGGGTTCGTTAAAATTAAAAGAAATTAGTTACATTCATTCCGAAGCTTATGCCGCCGGTGAGTTAAAACACGGAACCATTTCCCTGATTACGGATAATGTACCTGTCATCGCACTGGCAACTCAGCCGGATGTCTATGCAAAAATTATTTCCAACGTTCAGGAAGTGCGTTCACGAGGAGCCCGCGTCATTCTCATTACCGGAGCCGATGCTTCCGTCGACGCCGCCCTTTGTGATTACCATATTGTATTGCCAGAAACAAATCCGCTGTTCGCCCCGTTTGTGGCAACGGTGGTTTTACAATATCTGGCTTACTATGTTTCCGTGGAAAAGGGACTTAATGTTGACCAGCCAAGAAATCTGGCCAAGAGTGTAACGGTTGAATAGCCTGACGATAACAAGTCGGACTTTCCTATCATATAAGAAAGCGGCGGTTGAAACGCACGCCACTCCAAAAAAAGACTGCCTGATTTATCCGCAATGCGAGGTTTCCCCATCGGATAATCAGCAGTCTTTTTTCTTTCTAAAAATCGGCTTATTTTACAAATGCTTCTTTCTCCAGATAATTTCCGGATTTGTCTTCTACACGAATCACATACATCTGCTTTTTCTTAAGCTTCGGTACTTTTATGACAAATTTGCCGTCTTTCTTCGTCTTCGTCAGTTTTGCTTTCTTTCCTTTCGCGGCGCGAACCCGCATATTTTTATAAGTAAAACCGGTAATTTCCTTTTCCCCTTTTTTCAGGTGCACATTCGGATAATTCAAATTCTGTTTCTTATTTTTACTGTTGCTGGAATAAATAATACCATATTTCTTTGTCTTCTGAATCGAGTTACCCTTAGCGTGGCAGCTCTTGGCGCTGGTAAATAGAATACCATACTTTCCGGTCTTATCAATCGTATTTTTCGTTACGATTATTTTCGAACTGGTAGAACCTATAATGGCAGTACTCTTGCTCTTTTTCACGTTATTTTTCCGTATTTTGCTCCTGTCTGCCTTGTAGGCATAAATACCGAATTTTTTTGGAGATTGAATGGTATTATAAGTAATCTCTGCTTTCCTGCTCGAAGAGACACCGATTGCATTTTTCTTAGAATAGGTCATTCTGTTTTTGTTCACTACAACACTATCGCTCCCGTCTGTCAAGGCAATACTGCCTTCCTTATCTTTCCAGATAGCATTTCCCTCTATACGGCTATTCTTCGTCGCCTTATATTGCAGGCCGCGCTTTCCCGCCCATTTAATCGAATTGCCGTTACAATTAACCCTCTGACAGTATCTTGCCGTCAATCCGTTCCCACCTGAGGTGATAATAACATTACCTGACGCAGCAATATTGTTTCCGTAGGCAATCAATATTCCCGTCTGACCGGAACGGTAAATCCGATTCGAAACAAGCCGAATGTTATTCCCATATTTCACATAAATTGCCGAGCGCTTCGTCGCCGGTAATGTTCCAGATATGGTAATGACGTTATAGGCTACCGTCACACCGCTTATAATCCGGCTGGCATTCCCCACTACATGAATCCCAAAACCGATTTTGGCATCCGTAACTTCGCGAATCGTATTCCCCTGAATAACTATGTTCTGATATGCCGGAACACTTTCCACCTGCGTTCCCGGCAGCGCAGCCACATAATTTGTTCTGGATTCTTCATCCTTATCACTATCCGCCGAATATAGATAGCATTTAATCCCGCAGCCGGCACGTGTAATTATATTTCCGGAAATTAATACATCTTTATAATGATACGCTTTTATCGCTTCATATGTAATATCCGAAAATGTATTATCGGAAATAACAATATTCGATGGAAATAATCCTGCCACGGCTACATGTGTACCAATTCCCCTCGGCACATGGGAAAAATCACAGTTGCTTATCGAAATATTTTTACAAATGCTGTCATCATATATAATATTTTCCTGATTTGAGGGCGCCATATGGTCATTGTGTACACAATCAATATGGATTGCTTCTTTTCTAATTGAGGGATTGGTATAATCATGGAACGTGCATCCCTTCACTTCCACGTTCTGAACTCCCTCTAATGTAAGAAAATGACTGCGGTACAAATTTCTCATCGCCACATTTCGAATGTTGATGTTCTTTCCGTGCATAAAGCGGAACGCTTCCATCGTCATACCATAATGGTCGCCTTCCGTATGCCCCTGAAAATCCCAGGTTCCCCCTTCTATTGTAATGTTACCCGCACCCTCATATCCTCTCTTCCCCGAACAGGCATTGGATATAATCGGCGCGCGCCCCTGCTTCTCCGAAGCATTGTCCGTTCTGCAATAATATATCATAGTATCGCCGTCTGCGCATATTCTCGTATTACTGTAAACGAGTAATGAGCTGGTGATATTGTATGTTCCCCCCTGAATATACACTGTCAGTTGCTCATATTTTGGTTTTTCCCCGCTTTGCAAATCCAAAGCTTCCTGAATGGCTTTTCCGCCATTGTAATTTTTCGTCGTGATATTGATTTGCTTTGTTGCTGCCCGCGCGCACAAAGGCAGGGGCAGCATACTTAAACATACAAAAAGAATACACCCAAATACGATTTTTACGTAAATATTAACAAACGAATACTTAGTCGACACAGATATTTTCACCCTTTAAACCATTAAAAGCACCATCAATATCCGCATCTTTATGAGCAATCAACCATTTATTCCGTGCTACAAGCAACGCATCCTCTTTTGCTGCCTCCGGCTCGGCAACAAGTTCCAAATTCGTATCTTTCGGCAATACGACAACGCAGCGGAACGGATTATTATCTACGCTACAAGGCGCATAATGTAACGTGGTAGCATAAACTTCCGCAACCGTTCCCTTCGGCAGAAGGAAAGCTTCTATTTTGCCTGTATCATAAGTATTATCCGGCTCAATATCCTGTTGGCAGCCAATCAGCAGTATCAAATCCGTACATGCTACATTCACTTCCGAAGAACGATGATATTCAACAGCGTTCAACTTCTTGTTAAAACCATTGCAGTAACCAATCTGAATAGGCAATCCGCCATATAAACTATCAGTAAAGTCTTTCATTACAGGCAGCTTTTCAATTTGAGCATCCGATGGAATATAAATAACATCATCTGCAGGACAATCAGTCTGCTGCATCGCATCGATTAACTCTGTCACATCATACTCACCCGTCAATATACGCCCATACTTTTTGAAACTTGCATCCGTTACCTTTTGAATTTGAATACTCATTAAAATACCTCCTACTATGTATATTTATTTTTCATTATACTGATATGTAAAATGGTTGTCAACTGTCCGAAACACTTTCAAAAGTACAAATTCATCCATTCTATTTTTTCCATTGACCGGTAATCCATTTTCCTGTCTTTGACAAATTTTTCTTCGTAAACCCGCCTGTCTTCCGGCAGCTTGGCCGGAGCAGCGCGGATGTCTCATTTTTATTCGACACATTCCATGCCACATAACCAATCTTATACTGTTTCAGTAACTTCATCCACTTCTTTGCGCTTCCTTTGTCAATGTTTCCGTTTCCGGAAGCATCGCAGATATTAAATTCGGAAACCAAAACCGGCAGACCAGATGCATAAGCGGTTTTCAGTTTATTCCTTATGGAATCCGTGTGTGTAGCCGCGTAAAAATGCAAGGTGTAAACAAGATTTTTCTGTTTCAGAGGACTCTGTGCCGCCACGTCTACATCCTGTGACCATGTCGGCGTACCGACAATAATGATATTCTTTTTATCATATTTTCGAATACATTTAATAACCTTATTGGCATATGGTTTAATATCCCTTTTCCATGTCACATCCCCATTCGGCTCATTGCAGATTTCATATAAAACATTTTTTTGCTTCTTATATTTTTTAGCGAAATGAGTAAAAAACTTCAACGCCTGCTTCTGATATTTTTTGGGATTCCCATCACTGAGTATATGCCAGTCAATGATAACGTACATGCCCAGTTCGGTTGCATATTTCACGCCGTCTTCTACGTTCTTATAAAGTTTCGTGGAAAATCCCGCACCAGGGTCGCTGTACAGCGCCAGACGGATTGTATTCGCTCCCATCTTGCGGAAACTTCGAAAGCAGGAGGAATTGACATATTGCGGAAACCATGCGATTCCATGTGTGCTCACACCCTTTAACTGCACTTTCTTGCCGCTCTCACTGACAATGTTCGTACTGGATACTCTTAGCCGCCCCCATTTTTCTACAGGTGTAGCCGCCTTGATTTTGCTATTATCCGAAAATGCACAGGCTAACAAAATAAATAACAATAAGCCAGATAAACGAATAATTTTTTTCATATTCTCCTCCTTATTAATCCTCATTTCTGTGAAAAATCAATGCATCAGCTTGCTTTTTCACACTATCAGATTACCAATTCATCCTCAATCATATGACAGTCACCATCAATTTCTACCCATACCGGAAACTTCGCCGGATTCACGATGCGCTTACCGTCTGCTGAAATATCCAGATTCTCATATGCTTTCACGTAATCGTAAATCTCACCGTTCGTGGCATACCAAATATCCTCTCTTTCCGAAACGGTTTTCATAAAGTCTTCAATTACCCACCAGTTATCGTTATCCTCAAATTCAAATGTATGTCCCCAAAGATAGAACATCTTAGGCCATTCCGTCACTTTCATATCGACAAACTGCTTTGTGAGTTCAGACAGTTGAGGATAATCGTGATGACAGGTCGGATGCCATTTCAACCAGTCATCTGGAAAATCAAACGCCAACGTACTTTCCACCGTACGTGAATATGTCACCCCGCTCATCGCCAGCACACTTTTAAGCGTTTCGTCATACCATCCATAAGGATATGCCATCCCCTTTACAATTCTTCCAAACATGGTTTCTAACGCCTCACGGCACTTTTGCATCTCTTCCGCCATCTCCCATGTGGTAAGCGTATTCATGTATTTATGCTCAAAGCCGTGATTCGCCACCTCCACCAGCGGATGCGAATACAAGTTCTTTGCCGCGGAGGCCGTAAGCAAACGATAATTCTCTCCTTCCGGATATGTAGTTCCCTCTTGCGCAAACCATCCCGGTATAAGATTGAATGTTCCTTTAATTTTATATTTTTCCATGAGTTTAATCAACAACTCATCTTCCTCTATGCAATCGTCATAACTTAACGTAACTACCTTAGTTTTTCCTTCCGGAAATCTCATAAACTTTTTTCTCATAATATCCTCCATTCCGAGCGATTTATCGCGAAGAACCGCACGAGAAAAATCAGTGCATCAGCGTAATTTTGCACACTAACCCTCATCCTTATTTTTCTGGCGCAATTCCTTTGCCGCCGCTAAAAACGTTCCCTGATTCATATAAATATACAGCCACTTACTGTATTGATAATTCTCTACCGCTTCTCTGTCTTCCTCTGTTATAATGCAATTGCGCTCCCCGTCAATCCAAACCTCTTCCTGCGAAATATCGCGTTGTTGGAAAATATACGGACAGAACCGGAACACTACCTCTGCCTCCTGCCGCGGCGCCTCTTTCATATCACTATTATATTTTTCGAAAAAGTTGCGAAGATACATAGCGTCTTCTTCCTGTCCCTCTTCGAGAATACAATACGATTTCTTATTTTGAATATAGCCAATAAGTTTATCATCGTTCGCATCGTTTTTCAAAATCTGATAATCTTTTGCCTTCCCTCTCGTACCGGAAACCGCATCCTGATACGCATAGGCAAGCGTCTGCATAATATTGTGCTCTTCCCGAAACATAGATTCATACATAGCGTCAAAAAAGGCGCCTAGAATCTGCACGCTCATCTGCTCCATTTGCTCTTCCGGCGTATACCTCATAAAAAAATTAGTACGATTGCGCCACATGTAATAGTTGATAAATGTATTCGGACGTTTTACATTTGCACCCATCTGATGAAGCGCTTTAGAGTCAGCCAAAGTAACTACTTTATATCCGGCCAGCCGGATACGATGCCCCCATTCCATATCATCCCAATAAATGAAATTGTCTTCCGGCATGATGCCAACTTCCGTATTCCGAATCACAGAGCCGCGCACCATTACCGCACACGTCGCAACCGTATCACACTCAATGACATCCGGCAGCGTCCCATCTTCTAATTGGTCTGCTCCTATCGTCTTTGCCGTACAATGTGTAAAATCTATCATCAAGCCAGACTGCTGAATATAATCCGGCATCTGCCGGTGATAAACCCGGCATCCCGCCATCCCGACGTCTGGATGAGACTCCATATACTTGTATAAAACAGAAATCGCATTCTCATCCACAAGAGCATCATCATCCAGACACATAAAGTATTTATAACCTCTGTCCCTGACAACGCGCAGTCCAGTATTAAAACCACCGGAACCACCTAAATTTTCTGCATTGGCAAGAATGGTTATCTCCTCTTTGTATGTATTCTTTAACGCCTCAACACTGCCATCCGTAGAGGCATTATCCACAACAAAAATATCAAAGTTTTGTTCCTTGCTCTCCATGACGCTCTGTACACATTCCAATACAAAATCCCGTTTATTATAATTACATATCACTACACCGATTGGTTTCATACATATCCCTTTCTTCAAACCCTCGCGTTTTACCTCTGCGAAAATAAGGGAGTAGTTGAAAACAACTACTCCCTTATTGAAAACAATATTATTTTTCAGCCAATTCTGCTTTCAACATTTCTGTCAACTGAGGAAGAATTTTATTCAAATCACCAACTAAACCATAATCTGCGACATCAAAGATTGGAGCTGTCTCATCTTTGTTGATAGCAACAATGATATCAGCTTCTTCCATGCCGGCTACGTGCTGAATTGCACCGGAAATACCAATTGCAAAATACACGTTAGGACGAACGGTCTTACCTGTCTGTCCTACCTGAAGGTCTCTTGGCATCCAACCGTTATCAACAACAGCACGAGAACAACTTACTGTGCCGCCAAGTACATCGGCCAAATCCTGAAGCAGTTTGAAATTCTCTTTGCTGCCGACGCCACGACCGCCGGAAACAAGAATTTTGGCATCCATAATGTCTTCTACATCGGACACACTCTTTACTACTTCCAAAATCTCTACATATTTGTTATCCGGAGTAAATCCCGGATTATATTCAATTACTTCTGCCTTTGCCCCTTTCACAGGCTCAATCTTCTGCATAACTCCGGCACGTACGGTAGCCATCTGTGGACGGTTATACGGACATGCGATAGTAGCAATCGTATTACCACCAAAAGCAGGACGGGTCATAAGTAATTGATTTGGCAATGTTGTCTTTGCCATAACATCGTTAAAATCACCAATCTCAAGTACCGTACAGTCAGCCGTCAAACCGGTCTGCACACGCGCAGATACACGAGGCCCGAGGTCACGTCCGATTGCCGTAGCACCAACCAGCATAATTTCCGGTTTATACTCGTTAATTACAGAAGCCAGTGCATGTGTGTATGGCTCTGTTCTGTAAACTTCCAATTCCGGGTCATCTACTACGATAACTTTGTCCGCACCATACTCAGCTAACGGATCCGCTAATGCTTTGATGCCGGAACCAAGAACAACTGCTGTCACTTCCGTGTTCAGATCTTTTGCCAAATCTTTTGCTTTGCCAAGCAACTCAAATGCGATGCTGCTCATCTCACCATCTACCTGCTGAGCAAAGACATATACTCCTTTATATTCTTCTAAATTCATTTTTTTCACCACTTTTCCTTTATATATTATTAGATTACATGTTTCTCTTTAAACTTATCAACAATATACTGTGCTGCTTCTGCCGGATCTAATGTCACTACTTCACCTGCGCCTTTACGCACTTTGTCAGAAGCTTTTGCAATCTTTGTTGGGGAACCTTTTAAACCAAGGTTAGCATCATCAACATCTTTTAAATCGGCTCTTCCCCATACAGTAATCTCTTTGTCAAATGCGTCCATAATTCCACCCGGAGTCATGTAACGTGGCTCATTCAACTCAGAAAGAGCGGTAATCAAACATGGCATCTTTGCTTTAATGACATGATATCTGTCCTCGTATTGACGCTGAACAACAACGCTATCGCCTTCGATTTTAATATCCTGTGCATAAGAAATAACAGGGATACCCAAATGCTCAGAAATCTGTGGGCCGACCTGTGCCGTATCACCATCAATAGCCTGACGACCTGTTATAATCAAATCGTAATCAATATTACGAAGTGCACCGGCAATTGTTGTCGATGTCGCCCATGTATCTGCGCCGCCAAGTACACGGTCAGTAACCAGTATACCTTTATCTGCACCCATAGCCATGGCTTCGCGCAGAACCTCTTCTGCCTTTGGAAGACCCATGGTAAGCACTGTTACTTCTGCACCCATTTCATCTTTTATCTTAAGTGCCGCCTCCAGACCGGCTTTATCATCCGGATTCATAATGGTAAGCATCGCACCTCTATTCAATGTGCCATCCGGGTTAAATACAACGCCGCCCTTTGTGTCCGGCACCTGTTTAATACATACTACTATTTTCACAAGAGCACCTCCTATTTCAATAAGCTGCCAGAGATAACCATGCGCTGAACTTCTGAAGTTCCTTCATAAATCTCTGTAATCTTTGCATCACGCATCATACGTTCCACGTCATATTCTCTGATATAACCATAACCACCGTGTAACTGTACCGCCTTTGTTGTCACTTCCATAGCAACTTCTGCCGCATACAATTTAGCCATAGCGGCTTCCACACTATAAACTTTCTGTGTAGCCTTTGCCATTGCCGCACGGTATACCAACAGCTTAGCAGCTTCCACTTTCGTAGCCATGTCTGCTAACTGGAACTGTGTATTCTGGAACTGTGCAATCGAACGACCGAACTGCTTTCTCTCTTTCACATAATCAATCGTAGCCTGCAAAGCTCCCTCAGCAAGACCAAGAGCCTGAGCAGCGATACCGATACGACCACCGTCTAATGTATGCATAGCGATACCAAAACCTTTGCCCTGTGCGCCAAGAAGGTTCTCTTTTGGGATACGGCAATCCTCAAAAATCAACTCATATGTAGCAGAACCACGAATACCCATCTTCTTTTCTTTCGTTCCGAAAGTAAAGCCCGGTGTGTCTTTCTCTACGATAAAGGCAGAAATTTCTTTTACTTTGCGTCCACGCTTCTCAATAATACCGGTTACCGCAATAATAATATAAATATCTGCTTCTTTACCATTAGTAATAAAACATTTAGAGCCGTTCAGCACCCACTCGTCGCCATCCAAAACAGCTTTTGTCTGCTGGCCTTGTGCGTCTGTTCCGGCACCCGGCTCTGTCAAACCAAAAGCACCAAGTTTCGTTCCATTAGCAAGCGGCACCAAATACTTCTGTTTCTGCTCTTCTGTACCATACATCAAAATCGGGTCAGCGCCAAGAGAAGAATGTGCTGATACAACAACGCCTGTCGTACCACAAACTTTGGACAACTCCTCAACGCATGTAACATACATAAGAGGGTCGCAACCCTGTCCGCCATATTCTTTTGGAATCGCAATGCCCATAAAACCGAGCTTTTTCATCTTTTCTACATTCTCAGCCGGGAACTGCTCTGTTTCATCTGTTTCCTGCGCAAGCGGCTTAACTTCATTCTCAGCAAATTCTCTGAACAACTGTCTAGCCATCTCATGCTGTTTATCAAACATAAAATCCATCTTACAATAAACCTCCTATTAAATTTAAGAAATTGTTATCCCATAGCAATCTTTTATTTTGAGTAATCGTAAAAACCAATTCCCGTCTTACGACCAAGTTTACCGGCACGAACCATCTTTCTCAACAATGGATGCGGACGATATTTGGAATCTCCTGTCTCTGCCTGAAGAACTTCCATAATGGCAAGGCAGATATCAAGACCAACCAAATCACCGAGCGCCAAAGGTCCCATCGGATGATTTGCTCCAAGCTGCATAGCGGCATCAATACCCTCTACGGAAGCAACACCGTCAGCCAAAATACCAACCGCCTCATTTATCATCGGAATCAGAATGCGGTTTACAACAAAGCCGGCAGCCTCTTTTACTTCAACCGGAGTCTTGCCAATCTCTTTGGCAATGGCAACAACTTTATCATTTACTTCATCCGTCGTATTCTCACCGCGAATAACTTCAACTAACTTCATAACCGGAGCCGGGTTAAAGAAATGCATACCAATTACCGGATGGCTTATACCTGCACCGATTTCCGTAATGGAAAGAGAGGAAGTATTCGTAGCAAAAATGCAGTCTTCTTTCTTCACAATATCCTGCAGTTCCTTGAATGTCTGTTTCTTAACATCCATCACTTCCAGAGCTGCCTCGACAATCAAATCACAATCCGTACAAATATCCTTTACACCGGTCGTAATTTTGGCAAGAATTGCATCTACTTCTTCTTGTGTCTTCTTACCTTTGTCAACAAGTCTCTGAAGTCCTTTGGCAATCTTATTTTTTCCATTAGCAGCAAACTCTTCGTTAATGTCACAAAGACATACTTCATACCCCTCTGTCTGTGCAAATGCCTGCGCAATACCGGAACCCATTGTTCCTGCACCAATAACACCTACTATCATTTTTAAATCCTCCTTTTTCACTTCTTATTTATTTTTGAAAGGAACTACTTTCAATTTTTTCTCTTTATCCTTTTCAAGGAAGTTGCCCATACCTGCTTTCTGGTCTTCCGTCTCGAAACAATCGCCAAAAAGTTTCTCCTCTATCACAACAGCCTCATCCATATTAACCTGAAGTCCGTCATTAATCGCTTTCTTGCAGTTTCGAACAGCAATCGGCGCCTGCATGGCGATACCAGCCGCCATCTTCTTTGCAGCAGGCATCAACTCTTCCTGTGTATAAACTGCATTCACAAGACCAATACGATAAGCTTCTTCTGCTTTAATATTACGTGCTGTGTAAATCAACTGCTTTGCCATACCCGGACTAACCAAACGAGCCAGTCTCTGAGTACCGCCAAATCCCGGTGTAATGCCAAGACCAACCTCTGGCTGACCAAAGACAGCATTATCAGAGCAAATTCTTATATCACAACTCATGGAAATCTCACATCCACCGCCAAGGGCAAAACCATTAACTGCCGCAATTGTCGGCAATGGGAATGTCTCCAATTTGCGGAATACGTCATTTCCTTTCTTGCCAAATGCTTCACCTTCTGCCTTTGTCAAAGTGCTCATCTCTCCGATATCCGCACCGGCCACAAATGATTTATCTCCCGCACCGGTCAATATCAAACAACGCACCTCATTTTGGTCAACCGAATCCAAAACCTCATTCAGTTCATCCAATACGGTACTATTCAAAGCATTCAATGCCTTCGGACGATTGATCGTAATAATTCCAACTTTATCCTCTACTTCATACGTTATGAATTCCATGTCAACGTCCTCCTAATATTTCTCAACGATTGTGGAGCAGCCCATACCGCCACCAATACAAAGAGTAGCAAGACCTTTCTTCGCATCTGTTTTCTGCATCTCATGAAGCAAAGTAACAAGAATACGACAACCGGAAGCACCTACCGGATGTCCAAGAGCAATTGCACCACCATTAACATTCAACTTGCTTAAATCAAAGTTCAAGTCACGTCCAACAGCAATAGACTGAGCAGCAAATGCCTCATTTGCCTCAACTAAATCCATATCATCAATTGTTAAACCGGTTTTAGCAAATACTTTCTTTGTAGAAGCAACCGGTCCGACTCCCATGATTTTCGGATCTACACCGCCAAGAGCACCTGCTACAAAAGTAGCCATTGGTGTAACACCAAGCTCTTTTGCCTTTTCTTCGCTCATAACAACGATTGCAGCAGCTCCATCATTGATACCGGAAGCATTACCGGCAGTTACCAAACCGCCTTCTTTACCGGAACAACATTTCAAAGCGCCCAATCCCTCTGCTGTCGTACCAGCACGAGGGCCCTCGTCTGTATCAAAAACAACCGTCTTCTTTCTTGATTTGATTTCAACAGGAACAATCTCATCTTTAAACTTACCGGCTGCCATTGCTGCCTCGCATTTCTGCTGGCTCTTTGCAGAAAACTCATCTAATTCTTCACGGGTAATACCGTATTTTTCTGCTACATTTTCTGCTGTAATCATCATGTGATATTGATTAAATGCATCCCAAAGTGCATCATTTACCATTGTATCTACTAATGTTCCGTTGTTCATACGATAACCGAAACGGCCATTCATGGCAGCGTAAGGCGCCATTGACATATTCTCCATACCGCCGGCTACTACGATATCGGCATCGCCTGTCTGAATCATCTGAGCAGCCATATTGACACAGTTCAAACCAGAACCACATACTACATTCACAGTAACGGCTGTTGTCTCAATCGGAAGTCCTGCTCCTATAGAAGCCTGACGAGCCACATTTTGACCAAGACCGGCCTGAATAACACATCCCATATAGACATGGTCTACCGAATCTTTCGGAACGCCTGCTCTTTTAAGAGCTTCTTCAATAACAATGGAACCAAGTTTTGGTGCTGAGGTTGTGCTGAGGGCACCACCCATTTTACCAATCGCTGTACGACAAGCACCTGCTAATACTACTTTCTTAGACATGAATTTATCCTCCTTAAAATTATTTACTGTTACAATATCTATCATTTCTGCTTCTCGCAGTTAATGATTATACTTTTTGCGAAACGCCTCAGCCACCACAGGCGGAACAAGAAGCGAAACATCCGAGCCATAATAGGCCACTTCCTTGGCAATGGTAGAACTCAAAAAAGCATATTCCAGACATGTTGTAAAAAACATCGTATCAATATCCGGCGCAATGCTGTGATTTGTTTGGGCAATCTGCATCTCCGACTCGAAATCAGTTACCGCCCGAAGACCGCGAATAATCAGTTTGGCGCCATTTTGTCTGGCAAAATCAATCGTCAGTCCCTCAAATGTCTTCACTGTTACATTAGGAAATTCTTTTGTCGTCTCCTGCAGAAGGGAAAACCGTTCTTCCATGGAAAACAAAGGCTTTTTTGTCTTATTCACCAATATCCCGATAATTAGTTCGTCCACAACTTTAGAAGCACGCTGAATAATATCCAAATGACCATATGTAACAGGATCAAAACTCCCCGGATAAATTGCTTTTCTCATATTTTCTTCCATTCCGTGAATCTCCAAAAAAGACCCACCTTTACCTTTTTATCATTACTCACCTATCATAACAAAATCAAATGATATTGTCAACAATTTAACAAACTTTTTAAGTTTCAATTTCATACCCTTGACCCACTGTTCTCTTAATGATAAAATGGGAGCAGTTATTTCATCAGAAAATGATATACTTTGTTGGGAGACGCTTGTTTTTTACCCGCAAAGAACGAAAAACAAATAGGAGGTTACTATGGATTACAAATCTTTATACAAGAGCAAATTGACAACGGCAGAAAAAGCCGCACAGATTATCAAGTCCGGTGATTGGGTAGATTATGGATGGACTGCTACAACTCCAATTGCTTTTGATGCTGCTTTGGCACCACGCATGTCTGAACTGACAAACGTAAATTTCCGCGGAGGCATTTTAATGTGGGAGCCGGAAATTTTTAAAATTGATAATCCGGCCGAACATATGACTTGGAACTCTTGGCATATGGGAGGTATTGAGAGAAAGGCGATGGCAAAAGGATTTTCCTTTTATTCCCCTATTCGCTATTCTGAATTACCTCGCTACTACCGCGATATGACGGAAGATATTGATGTTTGCGTCATGCAGGTTGCCCCAATGGACAAACACGGTTATTTCAACTTTGGCCCAAGTGCTTCTCATCTCGCAGCCGCATGCGAGCGCAGCAAGTGTATCATTGTCGAAGTAAATGAAAATATGCCGCAATGTCATGGTGGTTTCCAAGAGAATATACATATCTCCAAAGTAGATATGATTATCGAGGGCAACAATCCACCTATGGCTGAAATGGGCGGCGGTGGAGCAGCCACAGAAGTTGACCATGCCGTAGCAAAACAAATTGTTGCACAGATTCCGAACGGCGCCTGCCTTCAGCTCGGCATCGGCGGTATGCCAAATGCGGTTGGCTCCATGATTGCCCAATCGGACTTAAAAGATCTTGGCGTTCATACGGAA
Organism: uncultured Eubacterium sp.; assembly: GCA_910577295.1. Taxonomy (GTDB): domain Bacteria; phylum Bacillota; class Clostridia; order Lachnospirales; family Lachnospiraceae; genus Eubacterium_F. The sequence goes on along the minus strand of CAJTLS010000014.1, from coordinate 38,384 downwards.
ATGTATGTGGATGCTTTCGTAGATATGGCAAAAGCAGGAAAAATAAACGGCTCCAAAAAGAACATAAATCAAGGACGACAGGTTTATGCTTTTGCAGCAGGAACAAAGAAATTATATGATTTCCTTGATAACAATCCGGAGTGTATGAGTGTTCCTGTAGATTACGCCAATGATATCAATGTCATCTCTGCACATGACAATTTTATTTCCATTAATAATGCCGTTGATATTGACCTTTTTGGTCAGGTTAATGCAGAATCTGCCGGAACGAGAAACATAAGCGGCGCCGGCGGCCAGCTTGACTTCGTATTGGGCGCTTATAAATCCAAGGGCGGCAAAAGTTTCATCTGCCTCTCCTCTACCTTTAAAAATAAACAGGGAGAACTTCAATCCCGTATCCGTCCGACGTTATCTAACGGCTCGATTGTTACGGACACCCGCGCTAACACAATGTATATTGTTACCGAATATGGAATGGCAAACCTAAAAGGTCTCTCCACATGGCAGCGCGCAGAAGCTCTCATCCAAATCGCCCACCCGGATTTCCGCGATGATTTGATTAAGGAAGCTCAGGCAATGAATATTTGGAGACGGTCGAATAAATAATTTTATAACATAAAAAGAAAGAAACGGTACCCCTGAGATTCTCTCTCGTCGGATTACCGTTTCTTCCTTTTTATGCCAAATTCTCTTCAACCTATATCGGTTGTAATTCTTTTATAGAATTGCCTTTAAAATAACCACACTCAAACGACTGTTATCAATTTGTCTCTGTTATCTGTTTTTTCATCACTTCCATAGCTGTTTCCAACGCCTGAGGAATAGCCGATGGATTCTTACCGCCTGCCTGCGCCATATTCGGACGTCCACCTCCGCCTCCGCCAACAATCGAAGCTACTTCTTTAATGAGATTTCCGGCATGAGCGCCTTTCTTCATCGCTCCGTCAGTTGCCATGGCAATAATATTTGCTTTTCCATTTGCCTCACAGGCATATAAGATGAATGCCTCTCCTAATTTCTGTTTTGTCTCGTCTCCCAGCTCACGCATCCCATTCATATCTATATCATTCAACTGCTTTGCCAGAAGATGAATGCCATCTACTTCCACGGCTTCACTGAGCACATCCCCCGCCGCATCTTTCGCTATTTTTGCCTTAAGCTTATTATTTTCTTTCTGTAATTCTTTCAACTCCTCCTGCAGCGAAGTAACTTTTTTGAAAACTTCACCCGGCGAGGATTTTAAATATTTTGCTACCTCATGTAATTCTTTTTCAACATCATTATAATACTTCATTAAGGCAGCTCCGGTCAACGCCTCGATACGCCGTACGCCAGCCGCCACACCGCTTTCCGAAATAATCTTAAAGGAAGAAATATTCTGCGTGTTGCTGACATGCGTTCCACCGCAAAGCTCGGAACTGAAGTCGCCCATCTGAACGACGCGGACAACTTCGCCGTACTTCTCACCAAAGAGGGCCATGGCTCCTGTCTTTTTTGCCTCCTCAATGGACATCTCATTTGTCTCTACCGCAAGTCCGGCAACAATCTCTCGGTTGACAATCTCTTCTACTTTCGCAATCTCTTCCGCCGTCATCGGCGTAAAGTGTGTAAAGTCAAAACGAAGTTTATTTTCATCAACCAGAGAGCCTTTCTGCTCTACGTGTTCCCCGAGCACAAGACGCAGCGCTTTCTGCATCAGATGAGTAGCACTATGATTATTGGCAGTCAAATTTCTTTTCGTCTCATCTACCGTCAGCGTGGCTGTTTCACCTGCGCGAATCACTCCTTCCGCCATCCTGCCGACATGACCAATTTTCGAGCCCTGAAGCTGAATGACATCTTCTACGATAAATTTGCCACCCGCAGTTGTAATAATCCCATTGTCGGCAACTTGTCCACCCATTGTTGCATACATTGGCGTCTCGGCAACAAGTACCGTGCCTTCTTCTCCGGCTTTCAATTCCTCTACAATTGCATCCTTTGTCGTAAGTACCGTAATCTCTGATTCGTGTGTCAGACGGTCATAACCGACAAATTTACTTTCGACGGCGGCGTCAATCGACTGATAAATCGTCACATCCGCCCCCATATAATTTGTCGTTTCACGTGCTTCACGAGCTGTCTTTCTCTGCTTCTCCATCGCTTCATGGAAGCCCTTTTCATCCACGGAAAAACCCCGCTCTTCCAAAATCTCAATTGTGAGGTCAATCGGAAATCCATAGGTATCATACAACTTAAATGTATTTTCGCCGGATAAAACCGTATTCCCGGATTTATCCAATTCTGCCATCTTTTCATTTAAAATGGAAAGTCCCTGATCTATAGTTTTGTTAAAGTTCTGTTCTTCAACCGTAATCATTTTTACAATGTATGTCTGCCGGTCTGCCAGTTCCGGATATCCCGTATGTGATTCTGCGATAACGGTTTTGCTAAGCTCTCCTAAAAACTCTCCCTGAATGCCAAGCAGCCTGCCATGACGGGCCGCTCTTCTGAGCAGGCGGCGGAGTACATAACCACGCCCTTCATTCGATGGAGTAATGCCGTCAGAAATCATAAAAGTCACTGAGCGGATATGTTCGGTAATAACACGAATCGACATATCCTTTCTCTCTTCTTTCCCATACTCTGTCTTTGCCAATTGACATACCTTGTCCCGAATGGCCTTAATCGTATCGACATCAAAAATGGAATCCACGTCCTGCATTGCCATTGCCAAACGCTCCAACCCCATTCCGGTATCAATATTTTTATTTTCTAATTCCGTATAATTTCCATTTCCATCATTCTCAAACTGTGTAAATACATTATTCCAGATTTCAACATAGCGGTCACACTCACAACCAACGGTACAATCCGGTTTCCCGCAACCGTACTTCTCACCGCGGTCATAATAGATTTCCGAACAAGGTCCGCAAGGTCCTGCCCCATGCTCCCAAAAATTATCTTCCTTTCCGAAACGAAAAATACGTTCCGGCGCTATTCCAATATCGTTCTTCCAAATATCATATGCTTCGTCGTCTTCCTGATAGACGGAGGGATACAGACGTTCTTCCGGAATCTCCAACACTTTGGTCAAAAATTCCCACGACCATGCAATTGCTTCTTTCTTAAAATAGTCACCAAACGAAAAGTTGCCCAACATTTCAAAAAAAGTTCCGTGTCTTGATGTCTTGCCGACATTTTCTATATCACCTGTGCGAATGCATTTCTGACAGGTAGCCACCCGCTTGCGCGGCGGAATTTCCTGTCCGGTAAAATATGGTTTTAATGGCGCCATGCCAGCGTTAATGAGCAGCAAACTTTTATCGTTTTGAGGTACAAGGGAAAAACTCGGCATCACCAGATGACCTTTGCTCTCAAAAAAATCCAAATACATTTTTCTTAATTCATTTAATCCATATGATTTCACGGTATATTGCCTCCTGCCTTTTCATCTAAAATATATAATAAAATGTTAAGGTCAAAAGCCGGATAAGTTCACCGGAACTTATCCGGCTTTTGACCTTTTAACCCTAGCATCATAGTAACATATACAAAAGAAAAAAACCACTACTTTTCTGACAAAGCCAGACGATTCACCCATCTGTTTCTGAATTTTCCTGCAACAACAGAACACGTTTCTGCGCATATGCCGCAATCTCTCCTGCAGTATTTCTCCTCGCACCGATATCTTCCGGCGTAAAGGACGGCCCGACATGAATCCCGACCTCTCCCTGCGGAATCATCCAGCGCCCGATATTCTTCAACTTATCCATCTGCAAAAAGACAGGTACAATGCATTGTTTCATGCTTGAGATACCAAGAAAACCTCCCTTTTTGAATTTGCGTATCTGAAAACTGTGGTAGCTGCATTCTCCCTCCGGAAACAAAACAAGATTACCTTCTTCCAATGCGCTTCTCATCGTCAATATGCTATGTTTTAACTCTTCCATTTCCAGCGCTCCGCGGTCTAACGGCACACAGGCGATGGAACTTAAATATTTTCTCAACACCGGATATCGCCATAACTCCTTAGCAGCGACAAAACTAACCGTTTCCTCAATGGCCGCAATTAAAAAAACAACGTCAAAGAAACAGCGGTGATTGGACACGAGAAGAAACTTATTATGTTTGGGCAGATTCTCGCACCCGTATGTGTTTAATGTGATTTTCGCCGAACGGACAATCTTTTTACATATCTTTTTACAAATGGAAAAATTGTTATCCAAATCATCATTAAGACGGCGATAATTTTTCAGCATTTCAAACACAAGTATGTAAAAGAGCCTGACCATACGCACGATATCTCTAAATCTTTTCATAAGTCACCTCAACTTTACTATCCCCGTATCTGTCCGTCTCCCATAATAATATATTTGGTCGTCGTCAGAGCCAGTAATCCCATCGGCCCCCTTGCATGGAGTTTTTGGGTACTAATCCCGATTTCCGCACCAAATCCGAACTCAAATCCGTCGGTGAAACGTGTGGAAGCATTGACATAAACGGCAGCGGCGTCTATCTCATTCAGAAAAGTCATCGCATTGTGGTAATCGGAAGTCACAATAGCCTCCGAATGGCCGGTATTATAATGATTGATATGCTCGATTGCCTCCTCCAGTGAATCGACTACTTTCACCGATATAACAGCATCCAGATATTCCTTTCCAAAGTCTTCCTCTGTAGCTTCTTTCATATTATTATAACATGCTCTGGCGCGTTCATCGCCACGCAATTCTACCTGATGATTTTCTAATCGCTGCGCAATTAACGGCAATATCTTCTCTAACGCGGCGTTGTGGATTACAAGTGATTCACAGGCGTTGCAGACGCCAAGCCGTTGTGTCTTTGCATTTTCAACAATATCCGCTGCCATCTTTTCGTCGGCGGTTTCATCGACGTAAACATGACAGTTTCCGGTGCCGGTTTCAATGACCGGAACGGTACTTTTTTCCACGACAGTGCGAATCAGTCCGGCGCCGCCGCGCGGAATTAGGACATCCACGTATTCGTTCATACGCATAAAACGCTCCGCCGTCTCATGCGAAGTATCCTCCAATAATTGAATGCTGTCCATCGGCAGTTTACACGTATTCAGGGCTTCCCGAATTACTTTGACAATCGCTTTGTTCGAAGAAATAGCATCTTTTCCTCCCCGCAAAATAACAGCATTTCCCGTCTTAAAACACAATCCGAACGCATCCGCCGTAACATTTGGACGCGATTCGTAGATGATTCCGATTACGCCCAAAGGCACTCTCTTCTGACCAATCTGCATGCCAAGCGGCGTTGTCTTCATGCTCAGTACTTCCCCAACAGGGTCTTCCAACGAAATAATCTGCCGAATTCCTTCTGCCATTCCCTCAATCCGTTCCTCCGTCAGAGTTAAACGGTCGACGAGAGATTCTTTCATGCCGCCCGTTCTGGCCCGTTCTACATCTTTTTTATTCGCTTCCAGCAGACCGTGTGCATTATCAATGAGCGCTTGTGCCACGGCTTCCAATCCTGCGTTTTTTTCTGTCACTCCCAAACGAAGCATCTCTCTGGACGCGGTTTTTGCATGTTGCCCTATTACTATCAGAGAATCTTCTCTCGTTTCCATATCCTACCTCCTGTTGATTACAATATTTTGTGGACGAATATCCCATTGTCCACACGGAATCGACTTCACATACTGCACGTCAAAAGCAGCCATTACCGTCATATCAATATATTCCCCATACCTTGCCAGATAGCGGTCATAATACCCCCCGCCATAGCCAATGCGGTTTCTCTTCTCATCATATGCCGCCCCCGGCATTAATAAAAATATAAAAGTTTCCTCTTCTTTCTTTTCCGGTGAAAAACATATGCCGCCTGCTGGTTCCCATATCCCCTGATATCCCCGTATCAGAGAAGTCTCTTCTTTTACTTCATAAAATTCCATCGCTTTCTGCGCAGGTTCCGTCTTTGGCAGATACAACCTCTTCCCCATCGCCCAGCAGCAACGGTGGAAGCTGTCTGTCAAGACCTCCGAGCGGAAAGAAGAATATGACAGGACATCTGTCGCTTTGCGAAAAGAGGGCAGCTGCTCTAATTGAGCAGTAATGTCCTCCGACCAGCGCTCCCGCAGCGAATCTTCTATCGCATCCCGCCTGTTAAGCGCAATTTTACGCATCTGCTCTTTGTTCATTACGGCGTCCTCTTTTTTTGCAATTTGTGAATCGTTCCGTCAGGTTCCTGAATGGACGTATTCTCTAATGTCGCCCGCAGATTGTTGCGTACGGCCTGCACATACTCTGCCCGAAGCGCCGCCTGTTCCTCTTTCTCCTCCGGCGTCAATGTGCCCTCTTTTTTCTTTTTATATAATTCATTGATACGATGTATCTTTTCTTCCGTCATCGTCTGCTCCTCCTAACGATCCAAATAATTTTTCAGATGAAAATGTCTCGTTTTATGGGCGGTAAAGAGCGTTCCAATCTCCTCGCCCTCCAAAAGCTTATTCAGGTTTTCCATATCTTCACCATTGATGATTATCATATCCGCTCCGGCATCATTGGCAATTCCAGCCGCCCCCAGTTTGGAGCTCATCCCTCCGGTTCCCACATCCGACGTCGGCCCTTTCGCCATCTCCAGCATTTCATCGGTAATCCGTTCCACCAGAGGTATTAATTTGGCGTCCTTATTTCTATTTGGGTCATCGGTATACAATCCATCAATATCACTCAGCAGTACAAGTAAATCGGCTTTTACAATCGCGGAAACAATTGCGGATAAGTAATCGTTATCACCAAAATCGATTTCATCCGTTGCCACGGTATCGTTTTCATTGACAATCGGTATGACTCCCATATTCAGCAATTCGCGAAAAGTGTTCTGAGCATTATGACGACTCTTATCATTGACAATTGTCACTTTTGTCATTAGAATCTGCGCTGTGTTCTGATTGTATTCGGAAAATAATTTCTGATACACAGTCATCAGGCGAATCTGTCCTACTGCCGCACAAGCCTGTTTCATGGAGCGCTCCTGTGGACGCTCTTTAAGGTTCAGCGCCTTTCTTCCCACGCCAATTGCACCCGAGGAAACAACGACTATTTCTTTTCCCTGATTATGTAAGTCCGTCAATATCCTTACAAATTTTTCCATCTTAACCAAATCCAACGCGCCCGTCTCCTCATGTGTCAGCGTAGACGTTCCCACTTTAAAGACGATTCTCTTTTTATCCTTTATCTGTAACCGCATGCGAATCTCCCTTCTGCGCCTGTATTTTCTCCTGTATTTTTATGGCAATCCGCAATCCGTCCATTGCCGCAGACATAATTCCGCCGGCATAGCCGGCCCCTTCGCCGCAAGGATATATCCGTTTCCACGTCAGGCTCTCTAAATTTTCATCCCTCTCAATCCGAATCGGAGAGGAAGTGCGTGATTCTAAACCAAGAATCAAAGTATCCCCGTCATCAAAACCGGCAATCCTCTGCGCAAATTGCTCCATTCCCTCTATCATACCATTAACAATGGATTTTGGCAACGCCTCCCGCAAATTCGCCAAATGCCATCTCCCTTTCACACACGGCTGTACCTTTCCGAGCGATGACGTTTTTTGATTCATAACAAAATCTTCATATCTTTGTACCGGTATCTTCCCCCCGCATATTGCATACATCTTCCTTTCACAGCGTCTCTGAAATTCCACTCCGGCTAACGGATGCTCACTCCCGAAATCTTCCGGTGAAACCGTAACAACAATCGCGCTATTGGCATATCCGGAATCCCGTTTGGCATTGCTCATCCCATTGACGACAAGCGCCTCCTGTTCTGACGAGGCGTTGACAACATATCCTCCCGGACACATACAGAATGAATATACCCCCCGCCCGTCGGCTGTCTTTGCCGTCAGTTGATAGGAGGAGGCCGGAAGCATGCTGTCCTCTATGCCATATTGAGCCTTATCCAAATCGCTCTGACAATGCTCTACCCTCGCGCCCACAGCAAATGCTTTCTGCGAAATCGAAAGTTCCTTTTCCAAAAGAAGAGAAAAAGTATCTCTTGCACTATGACCGATCGCCAGCACAAGACGGTCGGCCGGAAGAAAGATTTCGTTTCCTCCGCGAACGGTTACAATACCTGTCAGCCTGCCGTCTTTCTGCTTAATATCCGACATGCGGGTATGAAAGAGAAACGTACATCCCAGTCTTTCCATCTCCGTTCTCATCGCTATCATAATTCGCTGTAATACATCCGTGCCAATGTGGGGTCTGGCATCGTATAAAATAT
>CAJTLS010000014.1:0-30142 GCA_910577295.1 uncultured Eubacterium sp. | reverse complement strand
TTTTCATCTGCGCCGAATCTCACGAAGCTTTCAAGAATAAATCGCTTCTTACCCGTTCTGTCCTTTACTCCGGTATTCAGCTTTCCGTCGGAAAATGTTCCTGCGCCTCCCTCCCCAAAGGACACGTTTGACTCGCTGTTTAGCAGCCCCTCCTGCCAAAACCGTTCTACATCCCTGACACGCTCTTCCATCGGCGCCCCTCTCTCAATCAGAAGCGGACGCAAACCGCATAAGCTCAAATAATAGGCACAAAAAAAACCCGCCGGGCCGGCTCCGACAATGACTACTTTTTCCTCATCCGGCAGCGGATGTATCTTATTCCATAACGAGGGTTCTTTCTCCACACGCGAAAGCCTTTTGTTTTTGCGATTCCGTTTCCAGATATGCTCTTCGCCGGCTGTGGAAAAACGAACGGTGTAAGTAACAAAAATATCCGGTTTCTTCCGTGCGTCTATACTCTTTTTCACAATCTCGAGCCCGATGATTTCCTCTTCCTCTAAATGCAGCGTATGTGCCGCTTTCCGAATCAGGTTTTCCCTTGTCGCCTCGCGATATGGTAATTTGCACTGTGTCAACTGTAACATGCTTTCCTCCGTTTCCATTCGCAATATGTTCTCTCTCCTATGTCAGCCGCCGCTCTATTTCCTCCGCTGCAAGTATGGCGGTAGCCCATGCAAAATGCAGATTGTAACCGCCGCATTTACCGTCCACATCCAGCAGTTCCCCCAGAACAAACAGATTGGGGATTTCTTTTGCCTCCATCGTATCCGAAGCAATCTGCTCCACGTCCACACCTCCGGCGGCAACCTGTGCCCGCTCCAGACCAAACGTACCTGTCACCTCAAAGCGAAAATGCCTGAGACAAATGTTCTCCCCCCCCAGAATGGGAAGCCATTTTTCCGGTACTAATCCCTGTATGCCTTTCTCTTTCTCCCACTGGAGCAATTCCCTATCCGACAGAATGGGAACAAAATCAATTTCTCCACATACTCTCCTGCCCTGCCCTAAAGCTGCGGCCGCCAATCGGCACAATTGAAAAACGGGAATGCCTGACACGCCATCTTTTACTATCTGAATCTCCCCTGTCTCTCTGCCGCACAGTTCATTTTCTACAAAAAGGGAAAACGCTCCCTGTATACGTGTTCCTGCCACTCGTTTCCAAAACTTTCCACGGCTGCAAAGTCCAGTCAGTCCAGCATAAATATCACTGACATGAAGCCCCAGTCGTTTTATTATTTCATATCCGCTTTCATCACCGCCCGTTTCCCTGCCGGCGGCGCTTCCCGTCGCCATAACCAGCATCCGGCAGCTTGTCTTTCCCTTATTGGTAACGACTTCAAAACAATCCCCTATCTTACATACCTTTTCTACAAAACAATCTAACTCAATGTCAATACTGCCGTTCCCGCAAGCCTCTCCTAAAGCGCGGACAACCGTTCCCGCCTGATTGGTATGGGGATACACATACCCGTCTCGCTGCCGGTGGAGAACACCAAAATCAGCAAACGACTGCACGATACGTTCGGGGACTACTTTCTGCAATATCGGGGATAGCCATTCTTCATTTCCATAATAGCAATCTGTCGACATATGTAAATTGGTAAAATTACAGCGCCCGTTTCCCGTTGCCGAAAGTTTTTTACCAATTCTGTTATTCTTCTCCAATATAGCAATCCGGACTTCCGAAGAATACTTTTTTGAGATAATGCCCTGTGCCAATATACTGGCGCACAGCAGTCCAGACGCTCCGGCTCCTACTATTATCACATCACTGTATGTTCTCATTCTCTCTCCTTAACGTCTTTTGTCTATTTCTCATTATACCTTAACTCGAGAAGTTTTCAAGAATAGAATAGAGTTCTTTTTCATTTTTTATGACAAGACCTTTGCGCAGAGACTTGCAGTCTTCCTCTGTCAGATTTTCTTCCTGTATACCTGTTTTTTCGTATAGTTCCCTGCCATCTCTGCTATAAATTGCCACCTCGCCATCTAACAGTTTCAGTCTGAATCCCTCCTGCTTTTTCACCGAATAAGTGTTGCGGACAACAATCTGTTCTCCTGAAAAGGCTTGTAGAGATATGCTAATCAGTCCATCCTGCTCTTCCTTTTTTGACATCGTCGCCAATTTTTCTACCAGATGGTCTTCCAACTGGCCGCGATCCATCCCGATATACTCGGGAGGCATTATTGTCTCTTCTCTCGTCGTCTTCTTTGTTTCCCGATTATACTTTTCTACGACATATTTCGTAGTCTGGGAAATTGTCTGTTCTTTTTTTATTCCGGTCTGTGTACTCTCCCGAACAGGCGTATCGTTTTCCTGCTCCCCGTTTCTTTCTGCGTAACGGTAACTGGCATAACACATAAAAGAGAGTGCTAAAAAACCAACAAAAAAGCTGCATATCACACCATATCTGCGTTTCATACTTACCTCCATTACGGATACTTTTTCTATAAGTATTGTCCTTTTGCAGCCATTTATACAAAGACAAAAGGGGCGACTCATCGTCTGCCCCTTAATATTTTTTATATGATTAGGAAAAAACTTAATTCATCACACGTCCAATCTTCACTGGATGACGGTAATAAGCTGTGCTGATTTTAATACCATCTCTCGGGTTACTTGCATGGATTACCATACCGCCGCCGATATACATGGCAACATGGTTGATTCGGCTTCCGTTACTATAGAAGAACAAATCTCCCGGTTTTGGAGAAGAAACCGACCTTGTACACCCCGCCTGCGCCGCTGCATTATGCGGCAGGTAATGACCGTATTTGGCATACAAACTCATCGTAAATCCGGAGCAGTCCGTTCCGCTCGTTAAGCTTGCGCCTCCCCATACATACCGATTGCCCAAAAACTGTTTCGCATATTCCACAATAGAAGCCTGACTCGAGGATACGCCGTTCGATGCTTTCACCGTGCTCACTTTTGCTGCGCGTTTCAACGTATACTGCTCTTTTACAAACTCTTTTGCCACAAAAGCATAATCATCATCCACATAAATACAGATAAAATCTTTTAACGACTGCTGTATTCCCTCATAGCCGCCGGCCCTTTCGATTGCTTCATTGGAAATCTTCTGTTTGTTTACTATTTTTTTCACATAATCCAAAGTAACATCTTTTTCCTTAATCGTAAACTCTTCCCCTTCTGACACTACCGAATAAATCGGCGCTGTCGTAGATGGAAGGGCCCGTACACGAAGAGAATCCGTCTGAATTTCCACACATTCCCTGCCTACTTTCTGCGCCAGAGCTTCCGCCTTGGCATCGGTTGTCATATAAGAGGCTTTTACATATCCCTTTACTTTGCCTGATACGATTTTAGCCCATCCTTTTTTGATGGAGTAAATATGACATCCGGCATTTTTCGTCATTTTACCAACAATTTTACCACTCTCTGACGGCTTCTTACGCACATTCAGATACGTGTCTACTTTATTTGCAATACCTAAACGGTCGTAATTCAAATTTAACTGTACGTGAGTATCCGCTTCCTGTTCCGGCTGTGATGCCGCTGTCGGTGTAGCCTCTGCGCCGGCGGCCGCCGCTGCTTCATTTTTCGGCTGCAGCGTTCCTTTTGCCATATTATTGCAATACTGTTCTAAAAGAACACTGGCTCCCTCCACTTGCTCTTCAACTGCTACCGCCTCTGCACCAGCAGTAATTTCCATCATTAATCCCATAATAATAACAAGTGCACCTATCTTCTTCCCTTTGTTCATCATATTCCTACCTTCTTCTTTAACAAAAATTGTTACAAAATTGTTACATTTGTTAAAAATTATAGCAACATTTTCTTCATCTGTCAACCATACTTTCTATCCAATCATTTCCTGAATTTCTTCCAGCTCCATACGAACCATCAAAAAGATTTCGATTAAACGCGGATTAAAGATACCGCATTTGCCATCCACAATCATGTCAAACGCCTCTTCTTTACTGTACGCCGGTTTGTAGATGCGCTCGCTAATCAGAGCGTCATACGCATCCGCCAGACCAACTATCTGTGCGGAAATCGGTATCTCATCATTTTTTAATCCAATCGGATAACCCTCTCCGTCAAACCGCTCGTGATGATACATACATACTTCTGCGCAGCATTGAAAAAGCGAATAATCTTCATCTTCTGCAGTCATTGTCTTTAATACATGCTCAAAAATATGACGGCCCTTTCTCGTATGATTTTTTACAATTTGAAATTCATCAAAGGTAAGCCGACACGGTTTTTGTAAAATTCGGTCGGGCACGGCTATTTTCCCCATGTCGTGGAGCATGGCGGCAAACGCAATTTCCTCGCACCGTTTCTCTGTCAGCTGATATTCCGGGCAATATTGCATTACCTTTTCCAATAATACTTCGGTAAGACGACGTACCTTTTCGCAATGATGGTCTGCCGAAAAATCTCTGTTTTCAATAATTGAAATCATATATTCAATCAATAATTCATTTCCTTTGGCCATATTGGTTCATCTCCTTATCGCATGATTGGATTTACTTTACTGTCCATTTTTACAAATTCAACGTTATTCATCGTATCTTTTACTGAATATAGCTCTGCGTTCATATAGATAAGTGTTCCCGGATATGCTACTCCGTTCACTTTGACTCTGGCGCCCTTTTGTTTCATCAGTCTCAGCATATGCTCTTCCCTTTCTTTTAAAAGCTCTTTCTTTTGATTTTTCTGGGAATAAATCGCCTTTGTCAGCCGGCCGATGAGGGCGGACGCTTTCTCATCCCGCTCTTTCTGCTCTATAAACCGGTTTAATGCTATCTCGCACGTTTTCATCTCCGCTTCCACTTTATCAATCTTTTTGCCGATTTCCTGATAGGATGTCATATCTTCTTTATCAATACCGACTTCCAGCACCGTCTTTATCTCAGCAATATTTCCAAGTTTATGACAGGTAATGCCGTTCTTGGCACATGTGTAGCCGCCAATAATTGCCCCTTTGCGGCCTTCGACCAGAAGATGCCCCTCCGTGTGCAGTTGGCAGTTTAGCAAATAACTTGCCTGCACATCCCCTTTGGAGCGCAGCGTCACCGTCTCAAAAAACTGTCCCGTAATGCGGCCCTCTGCGGATATTTCGGCAACTCCCTGACCTTGACAGCCTTTGCGAATAACGACATCTTTGCCGGCCGATATATGACAGCCCTCGCAATGCCCGTCAATAACTATGTTTCCGGTAGCCGTTACGGAAAAGCCCGCTTCCACATTGCCCATAATATTGATGTCGCCGTTAAAATTAATATTTCCTGTCGAGGCATCTACATTGCCGGATACCGTGTAGAGGTTGCGGATATTTATTTTTCCGTCTAATTCATCCAGCTCAATAATCCCATCCATCTGGGAATAATACTTCTTTTTATCTTCGGAAACGGAGAAACCCTGTCCACGCAGCGGAGCCAGTTCTTTCCCCTTTTTCGGTGAAATCAGTTTACCCGTCACATCATAACCGAACATGCCGACGGTAGCCGGCTTATATTCCGCTATCAGTTTGTCCTTTTCTACGGATTCAAACAACGTCATATTTTTGTAATCCACGGAGCCGTCCTCCAACACCCGCGGCTTCCTGTCAAGCTTCTTGCGGAAATAATAGGTAAATTCGCCGTTTTCCCCATTTACCGCTTCTTTGCCCTCGGCAATAACTACCGGTTTATCATAAACTTTATTATCGAGCATTGCTTTAATCCGGTTGCGCGAGATTCCCTGCTTGACATCCCGATTCTTCAACAACAAAATGATATCGGATACTTCTAACTTATCCAGTTTCTTTCTCAATATATCTTTAACCTGTGAAAAATCAACGGAAACAGACATCTTGTCTTCTGCAATCACGATACAGGCGTCAAACGCCATGTCAAGCGTTTCATCGGTCTCTTTAGTCTTGTCCGTCTCTTCGATATCTTCCAAAACTTCATCTGTCTCTGTTACATCCGCCTGCTTTTCTATGTAATCTGTCTTCTTCGCGCTCTGTTCTGTTTTCTTTTCCTGTCTTACGTTCTCTTCGTCCTCATCGTTGTTCTCGCTTAATAAAGTATTCTGCAACGCCTGCGACACCTCTTCGGTCAACACAGCCCCTTCATTTTGTATGCGCTTGCGAATCTCTTCCATTTCTTCCGGTTCATAGTATAGCTTTGCATATGGGGAAACATCCAGTCCCTCCACTACGCCTTTCCGTATCACTTCCATTTGACGCGGAGTAAACTCCGGATTGGCAAACTGCGAGACATCCACTCCCTGCTCCAGACCATAGCGGATTTCCCTCATCTGGAACCAGTTATATTCCTGTTTCGCATATTTTGAGACATCAAGATTGCTTTTTAAGCCTGTAATTATTTCCTGTAACTGGACTCCGTGAAACTCAATTTTTAAATACGGAGACAGGTTGACACCGCTTTCAAAAGCATTATTTATCTGCATGAGCTGTTCCGCATTATATCCCTGTTTTAAGTATCCGATAATATCATTTTGCAGCTTTATTCCCCGATGAATCTCCGTCAGTACTTTTCCGGTATAGCCCTTTTCGGCATAAGGAATCAAATTCACATTATCCAGAAGCCCCATGCGGATGGCACACATCGTAGGATGTTTATACTTCGGACTGGCATAACAGGATACATCCAGCTTATCCTCCAGTCCAAGACGAATCTCTTTCATCTGAAACCAGTCATAATCCGTCGTCGCATATTGAGAAACATCGACGCCATGCGTCAGGCCCTCGCGTATCTCCCTCATCTGCGGCGCTAAGAAAACCGTATTTTTATATTGGGAAATATCAATTCCATCTTTTAATCCAAGACGAATCTCATTGCACTGCAGCCGGTCGAACCCCTTTTCCAAATAATCATTCATGTCAAATCCAGTCTCTATTGAGACACGGACTTCTTCCATCTCCATCCAGCTTTTCTTGGAATCGAGATAGGCAGAGACGTCAATTCCACTCTCTAATCCTATGCGAATCTGTTCCAATTGCAACACATCTAAAGAAAGGCGGCGATATTTCTCAACATCGCCGCCTGCTTTTTTGCATAACAACAACTCCTTCTCATAATTCTTCTGTTTTATTTCCGAATCTATCTCATGTCTTTTCATACCATCAATCCCCTCTGAGGCGCACATAATGATATTTAAATTATACCGAATGATGGTAACTTTTGTCAACCAAAACAGACGATTTCCCCACGACATGTCGTTATATAATAATGCACACAAGTCCGCCGTTTGAATCGTTGACCACCTTTTGTATAGTATCCTGAAGTTTTACCTGACTTTCTTCAGTTAGACGATTTACTTTTGAATTGATTCCCTCTTCTACTAATTGCCGTATCGTCTTGCCAAATATATTCGTATCAAAAATCCCGTCCGGATTCTCTCTGCCGTTCTGGCTGATGTAATGTATCAAATCCTGTGCCTGTTCTTCACTGCCGACAATCGGCGCGATTTCCGTCTCTATATTCGCCTGTATCAGATGAAGCGAAGGGCAGCTTGCTTTAATTTTTACCCCGTATTTATTTCCGTGCCGAATCAGTTCCGGGTCGGCAATCTGGATTTCTTTCTCTTCCGGCGGTACAATACCATACCCCTTTCCTTTCACCTGACTGCATGCCATGGCAATTGATTCATACTCATTCTTTTTGCTGGATAATTCACGTAGTGTGGCAATCAAATCAAATTCGCCCTCAATCGTCGTTCCCACCATCTCGCTAAGAATTTCATAATAATAACTATCTTCAAAATCCAGCACTAAATTCACGATTCCGTTTTCCATTTGCTTATCCCTTATGTATATCTCTTTCAGGTAAGGCGCTTCCCATGCAACCGACTCCTGCGAAACGTCCCGCATCGTCTGTATTTTCGATAAAACTTCCCTGCACTGTGCAACCAAATCCTGCTTTAACCAATTATCCATTGTCAAAAACTCCACCCATTTTGGCACCAAGAAATTAATGCGGGTAATCGGAAAATCTGCCAACAACTGTTCCATAATGGAAAATGCCTCCTCGCGATTCATATTTCTGCAATTTACCGGTACGACCGTCTTCCCAAATTTCTTCTCCATCTGCTGTTTCCGAAGCATTGTCTCCTCCGAAGCCGGATTTACCGTATTGAGAAGAATAATGTATGGTTTGCCGACTTTATTGCACTCATTAACGGTTTGCTGTAATGCCTCTTCAAAATTTTCTGCCGCAATATCGCCAAACGAGCCGTCCGTCGTAATAATAATACCGATATTGGAATGTTCACGGATAACCTTTTCCGTCCCCATCGCCGCCGCTCTGGAAAATGGCATTTCCTCTTCTGACCACGGAGTCTTTACCATTCTCATCTTTTCTCCCTCGGCAAAACCAGTCGCTTCCGGTACAAGAAAACCGACGCAATCGACCAGACGGATTTTGGCAATTTCCTGTCCGGAAAAATGGATGGTTACGGCATCTTTCGGAACAAATTTGGGCTCTGTCGTCATTATCGTCTTGCCATCTGCGGACTGTGGCAGTTCGTCAATCGTACGCTCCTTTTCATTATCATCCTTCATCTCCGGCAACACGACAAGCTCCATAAACCGTTTGATAAAGGTGGATTTTCCGGTTCGCACCGGCCCTACAACACCAAGATAAATCTCGCCTCCGGTGCGTTTTCCCATATCCTGATATACATTATATTTGTCCATAAAAAAATCCCCCTTGCTATAGTGGAGGCACATTTGCATCTGCCTTACTGCTACACTATATGCAGGAGGGATTTAAAATATTCAATCAAATACCGATACCGGTTATTCTTTTAATTTTGCATTATTCTTTAAAACTTCTAAAATCTTCTTCGCTTTTAAGTTAAAAGCAATAAAATCTTCCAATGTCTGCGCGCCTTTGTAATATTCATCAAACGACTTGCGATAAGCCTCCTCGTCCTGACCGGACTGGGAACAGGCAACTTTGATTTCATCCTTGATGTCCTTATCCGAAATCTCAATTTCTTCCTGTTGAGCAATCGCCTCGACTGCCAGAACCTGTTTTAACTGATTTTCCACCGCTTCTTTCAGATAGCTTTCTTTGTCCATATTATACATGGCAAGCATATCTTCTACTTTCATACCGCTCTGCTTAGCCTGCAGCTCCAAATCGTTACTTATGATGGTTTTCCATCTATCTTTCAGCGTTTCCGGCGACTCTTTCAGCTTAACATCTTTCATTAAAGTCTCAAATGCGGTATAGCCGGCATTGGTTTTCTTCGTTTCCACCAGCTTCTTTTTCGTATTCTCTTTGTATTCGGCAACCGTCTTATACTCGGTATTCTTGGCAACAAAAGCGTCGTCAAACGTTGCCTCCTTGGAAATATAGTTTAGTTTTAGGGTAAAAACAACGTTTTTGCCGGCAAGCGATTTTTCATGATAATCTTTCGGGAACTTCATCTTCGCATTCTTTTTCTCCCCGACTTTCATACCGATAATTGCGTCGTCAAATCCATCTATCATGTTCGAACTGCCGAGGGTAATCGTCTGGTCTTCCGCCGTTCCGCCATCGAATTTTTTACCATCCTTTTTACCGGAATAGTCAATATTAACCCTATCGCCTTTCTTACAAGTTCCTTCTTTCACCTGAAGCTTATTTTTTTCGAGCAATTCCTGTATCGCTTCCTGCACTTCTTCGTCCTTGACGGTACAGTCTACTTCAACGCCTTTATAATCATTCATTGAGACGCACTCAACCGGATTATAGTCAAGTTTATCTTTCCCCACAATCAGTTCTTTCACACTTACTTTATCCGGTAAAGAACATCCAGATACTACGGTTGTCAGTGCCAGTGCTAACGCTATGGCCTTATATCCTTTTTTCAACTTCGTAATCCTCCTTAAAAGTAAAGTTTATATTATATCCTGTTAATTATAGCACACTACACAAAAAATAAAAAGTGATTTTTTGGTGTCTTGTCCGGAATCAGCCTAAAAAACGCTTATTTGCAACTAACCAAAAAATAACCTCACCATGCTCCACGATTCCATAATCTGCCAAAAAAACAAAGCAACGGACAGAATCAGACAGACTATAGATTTCCACCAATAGTCTTTTTCAATATAACGAATAAACAAATACAAAAAAACAATCCCCCCTATCACTTTCATTCATTCGTTCCTCCCTGTTTATTTATCCTCTTTGTCTGCCTGCTACAGATTTTTAATCTTAAATTCTCGTTCTGCTGCGCGCCGCTGGTCTTTTTTGGCAATGTCCTGCCGCTTATCGTACAATTTTTTACCTTTTGCTAAACCTATTTCAACTTTAACAAGGCTTCCCTTAAAATATACGCTCAACGGCACTAACGTGAACCCCTTTTGATTTATTTTTCCTATCAGTTTGCGTATCTCACTCTTGTGCAGCAAAAGCTTTCGCACACGCAGAGAATCTCTGTTGAAAATATTTCCTTTCTCATACGGGCTGATATGCATGCCATAAATCTGCACTTCATTATTCTTATCGATACGAACAAACGATTCCTTAATGCTGCAATGACCCTGACGGATGGATTTCACTTCCGTTCCGAACAGTTCAATGCCGGCCTCATATTTTTCCTCAATAAAGTAATCATGCCACGCCTTTTTATTGCTGGCAATCAATTTTCTCGTATCTTGTCCCATAGCTCCTCCAAATCCCTCTATTGTTCAGTCACTTCGTTCATCATAACAAAATCAATCGTTCTCGTCAACTTGTCGACACGCACGACCTGAACCTGAACACTCTGTCCCATCTGATAGATTCTGCCGCTGTCATGCCCTCTCACACAATACTTTTCTTCCTCAAAATCGTAGCGGTCGTCTGTCATATCCGCCAGCCGTACCATCCCCTCCACAGTATTCGGCAGTTCCACATAGACACCCCACGAGGTGACGCCACTGACAATTCCGGAAAAACAGCAGCCGATATAATCTTCCATATATTCGGCTTTCTTTAGCTTCTCCACTTCCCGCTCCGCCTCGTCTGCCAGCCGCTCGCAGTCGCTGCACGATTTTGCCCTTGCCGGCAGCAAATCCGCATAGTGGGCATAGCGTTTATCGGTTATGCCATAGCGCAAATTCTCTTTGATAATACGGTGTATCTGCAAATCCGGATAGCGTCGGATTGGCGACGTAAAATGGCAGTAATACTGTGTCGCCAGACCAAAATGTCCACTGTTTACCGTTGAATACTGCGCCCGCTTCATCGCACGCAGCGTCAGACGGCTAAGAAAAGCTTCTTCCTGTGTCCCCTCGATTTCTTCAATCAGTTTTTGAATCTCGTGGGGGTGTACTTCTTCTTTTCCAACTTTTATATGATGTCCAAAGCCTGCTGTCATCCGCGCCAAATCCTGAATTTTTTCCAATTCTGGATAATCGTGCGTCCGGTACAGAAAAGGAATATCCAGCCAGAAATATTCTTCCGCCACTGTCTGATTGGCCGCCAGCATAAATTCCTCTATTATCTTTGTCGCAATGTTGCGCTCATACGGACGGATATCCGTGGGATGTCCGTTCTTATCTAACAGTATCTTACATTCCGGAAAATCAAAATCAATAGAGCCTTTTGCTTTGCGGTTTCCACGCAGCAAAAGCGCCAATTCCTCCATCGTCTCAAACATCGGAATCAAGGTTTTATATCTCTCACATGTCTCCGGTTTATGGTGGCTCAGAATATCGTTGACATCTTTATAACTCATTCGCTCCGTCACATTTACAAGTGTCTCGGCAATGCGGTGTGAAACTATCTGCCCTTTTTCATTCATCGTCATAAAACAACTGAGCGCCAGTCTGTCTTCTCCCTTATTCAACGAGCAAATACCATTGGATAACTTGTGCGGCAGCATGGGAATAACCCGGTCTGCCAGATATACGCTTGTCCCACGGCGAACGGCTTCTCTATCCAACGCGGAGTTCTCCGTCACATAGTGCGACACATCCGCAATGTGAACCCCCAGTTCATATCCGCCATCCGCTCTTTTCTCTATCGTGATGGCATCATCCAAATCTTTGGCATCCTCTCCGTCAATCGTAACCGTATCCACATGCCGGATATCAACCCGTCCGGCAAACTCTGGTGGAGCGACACAATCCGGAACACCGGATACCTGACTCATTACCGAATCCGAAAACTCCTCCGGTAAACCGAAACTCTTTACAACAGACAGGATATCAACCCCCGGGTCATTGTGGTGTCCGAGAATTTGTATGACGTGCCCCTCTGGACTTTTTTCCCCGCCGCCATAATCCGTCAGCCTGACAACGACCTTGTGCCCGTCGACAGCTCCCAGCGTGGCGCCTTTGGGAATATAAATATCTGACTTAAACTTGCCATTATCCGGTAATACAAATGTCACGTTCCCGTTTTGGGAGAATGTACCGACTACCGTTTCCACAGCACGCCGGATAACCTGAATGATTTCCCCCTCCTGACGTCTGCCCGCTTTGACGGACTGTGCCGCCTTCCGTACCTTCACGATATCGCCGTGAAAGGCATTGCCACAAGCGTGCTCTGGAATAAAAATATCTTCCGCAAGACCTTCTGCACGAACAAAGCCAAAACCTCTCTGTGTCGCCATAAATTCTCCCACGACGATATTTTCCTCCGGCAGGCAAATCAGCCCGCGCTTATCCAGTGCGATTTTCCCTCTGGCAATTAATTCGTCAAGTATATCGTGAAATTCTCCCCGTTCCTTTTTCGGAACACCTAGCAGAACTGCCATTTCCTTTATTTTAATGGGATGGTATTTGCTGTCTTCCACAAAAGATAAAATCATCTTCTGCCTTTCTTTCCTTATCTCTTCCTGCATGAAAACCTCCTTTGAAAAGTATTCGCTTTCCGCACAAACCCCCGGGCGGCACGCTTTACAAGAGCGCTCGGGTTCGCGTAAAAAATGGAAAGCACCCCTTTTCATATCGGAAAGGAGTGCTTATCATCGTCATCTTATGTTATTTGATTGATTTAATCCAACCAGCTTGTACAAAGAACAACGGAAAGTACAATAAATACTGCCGCCAATACTCTTGTCACTTTAATCATCATTCCCTGAGAAGAGCGTCCTTTGTTCTTTGACCAATAGGTGTCTGCTGCGCCGCCGATAGCACCCAATCCGGATGTTTTACCTTCCTGCATCAGCACCACAATGATAAGCGCAATACACACAACAATATATAAAATCGTTGCAATCAGTTTTAACGTTGACATACCCATTTCATTAGTCCTCCTGTTTCTTATTCGTTAGGAAAGTAGGAATTTTAATGTCGTCCATACTTTCTCTGTTATTCGCAGCAGATGTTCTGCCACTATTCGGCGTCACATGTGCAATTCCACGGTTTACCACCGGCGGCTCCTCCTGAAGAGTGCGGGACAGAGCCGGTTTTGATGTGGAAGCAGGCGCCTTTGGTTGACTGTTAAAGCCATCTAAAAAACTCAGCCCGCTCCTCTGCTTTGTGCGGTTACCATTTAGAAAACTACCTCTGCCTGCCCCTAACTGGGAGCTGAATGAACTGCCGGCTGAGGCATCACTCTCTTTTAAGCCGGTTGCAATTACGGTAATTCTAACGGTATCCGTGCAGCTTTCATCATACATGGCACCAAAGATTACATTCGCTTCATCTGATGCCAGTTCACGCACATATGTAGCAGCTTCGTCCGCCTCAAACATGCTGACGTCGCCGGAAAAGTTAATAATCACATGTGTTGCACCATCAATGGAAGTTTCCAGCAACGGACTGTTGATGGCCTCTTTGACGGCGTCAATACATTTCTCATCTCCGTACCCCTCGCCAATACCGATATGAGCGATTCCTTTGTCTTTCATAACCGTGTTGACATCCGCAAAATCAAGATTAATCACGGCCGGTGTATTTATCAAATCGGTAATTCCCTGTACACCCTGCTGTAATACCTCATCAGCTTTACGGAGCGCTTCCGGCATCGTCGTCCGCCGGTCACAAATAGCAAGTAATTTATCATTAGGGATAACAATCAATGTATCCACACTCTCTTTTAATTTGTCAATCCCGCTCAAAGCATTGTTCATACGAACTTTACCCTCAAACTTGAACGGTTTTGTCACAATGCCAACGGTCAGTTTGCCCATATCTTTTGCAATCTGCGCCACAACCGGAGCTGCTCCGGTTCCGGTTCCGCCACCCATACCGCATGTCACGAATACCATATCGGCATCTTTTACAATCTCTGCCAGTTCTTCGCGGTTTTCTTCCGCCGCTTTTTCTCCAATCTCAGGTTTTGCTCCGGCGCCTAGACCTTTTGTCAGTTTTTCACCGATTTGCAGGCACTCGGGAGCTTTACATCTTTTCAAAATCTGCTTGTCCGTATTGACACAAGCAAAATTAACGCCCTTAATTCCCTCATCTATCATTCGGTTGACAGCATTGTTGCCGGCCCCACCAACACCGATTACCAGTATATTAGCCTGATCAACATCTGCTTCACTCGTCATAATTTCTAACACTATGGTTCCTCCTTCTATCATGAATAGAAACTTATGCACAGTCACATAATTATATAATACTTTTTTTTGAAAAAATAATCAAGTACTAATTTTGAAAATTGTCTTTCTTCTATTTTATTGGGGCCTGTCTAATATGATATCTCCCCCCACCTGATGATTCCTCAAATCAAATGTGCCCTCTTGATTTTCTTTCTTTGAATTATTCTCCAAAACACTGGACAATGCCGAAATCTCTTCATCATAATTATTCTTTTTTCCAAGGAGTACCCGAATTTTCCCAATCGTCAAAATTGCATTGTCATTCTCATCGAACTGTACTTTATCCCACTTAATCTGGTAGTGCTGAAACAGATTCGCTAAATTCATAATCTGTGTCAGCAGCTCCTCATCTTCCATCTGTACTTTCTCATATAGCGTAAATGTCGTCAGATTTTTCGTCTCAAACAAGGGAATATTGGCAACCGGACGCTTCGTACTCTGTAGTACCATCCCGTCTTTGTCAAAATAAATGTATTGATTGCTGTATGCAATGCCCGCCACAATCGTTTTTTCATATAATTTAATATGAATTTCATTCATATTTGGATAACTCACCTCATACTCGCGTACAAATGGCAGATTTGGCGTGAGCGAACACTTATCCAGCAGCCAGAAACTCAAAACATTTCTCTCCAGAATATTACTTTGGAAACGCTCTGCCATATCTGTCTGACTATAATAAGTATTTCCCTCAATCGTCACCCGCTTCACCCGAAAAAAGAAAATGCAAAATAACAAAACAAGCAAAAAGCCGGTTATCACCCATAATCTTTTATATCTCTTCCTTGGTTCTTCCATTTCTAATCCTCATTTCTTCTCACACAAAATCCGATTTGAATCATATTTTCAACAATTGCCTCATATCCCCGATAAATGTAATGCTCCTTATGAATATGACTGACTCCCTCCGCCATTGCCGCCGCAATAAGCAGCGCCGCACCGCTTCTCAAATCTGTTGCCGATACGTCGGCGCCATGTAAAAGAGTCACTCCCGTCACCTGTGCGCGATTGCTCACATAATCAATATTTGCCCCCATCTGCTGCAACTGGCTGACGACGCGGAAACGATTCTCAAATACCATCTCTTCCACATTGCTGACCCCATGGGCTTTTGACAGTACAGCCAGAAGTAACGACTGCCCGTCGGTAGGGTATTCCGGATAAGGCCCTGTGCGGATATAGTGTATCGGACGAACGCTCCCCATCTGCTTCACCGTGATGTGATCGTTCCCAACCGAACACTGGCAGCCCAATTTATCCAAAATCCACAATTCCTTGTTCAGGTATTGGGGAGAAATCTGAAAAGAAACTTCCCCGCCGCATCCGGCAACCATCATGGCATAAGTTAAAAAGGCGATTCTGTCTTCACTGAGTTTCCATGATACCCCGTTTAACTTAGATACTCCCTGAACGTGAATACATGCTGTTCCCTCTCCCTTAATTTTCGCTCCCATACGGCGCAGGAAGCAAACCAGTTCCACAATTTCCGGCTCACGGGCTGCATTATACAGCGTCGTATCTCCCTCTGCTAGAGAAGCCGCCAGTATTGTATTTTCCGTGGCACCAACGCTTGGAAACGGCAGGCGGATATCGCAGCCGCGCAGCCTGCCATCGCAATGACAGACGAGCCGCTCCTGTTCTTCCTCAATCGTTACTCCCATGGCCCGAAATGCCTGTAGATGAAAATCAATAGGCCTCTTTCCTATCGAACACCCTCCGGGGTATGCAATTGTCACCTGTCCAAAGCGCGCCAAACAAGCTCCCATAAGTAAAACAGAAGCACGGATATCCCGTACTTTATCCTGACAGATTTCCACTTTACCTACTCCGCTTGCATCTATGCTTAAACGTTGTTCTTCGTATGTGATTACTCCCCCAAGCGCTTCTATCACTTCCCACATAGCCCGCACATCGGATATATCAGGACATCCCTCAATAGATGTGCCGTCTTCTGTCAGAAGAGAAGCCGCCATAAGAGGCAGGACGGAATTTTTGGAGCCTTGTATCTTCAGTATGCCGGAAGTATGACTTCCACCATTTACTTCAATTGCCATCAAGTCACCAAAAGATATGTTTTCAACCTCATTGTATGCGTTCCGCGGCGCTATGTGCTTTTACATTTTGTAGAAATCCCCAGAACCAGACCCATTTCCGCCATTAATATCATAATCGAAGTTCCACCATAACTGATAAAGGGCAATGGAATACCTGTAGATGGCATGGAATTAGTAACTACCGCAATATTAATGACAACTTGAGCCGCAATATGTATCATAACACCGGTACATATCAAACCTGAAAACAAATCCGGCGCTGTCATGGCTGATGTCAAAATACGCCACATAAGAAGAACAAACATGATAATAACAATTCCTGCTCCTACCATTCCCAATTCTTCACATATAATAGAAAATATCATATCATTGTGCGACTCCGGAATGAAGCCGAGTTTCTGCATACTGTCTCCCAGACCGGTACCAAAAATGCCGCCGGAAGCAATGGCATACAACCCCTGTAAAACCTGATACCCCTTTGGATGTGTCTCCACATTCCGCCAGATAGCAATCCGGTCGGAGCGGAACGCATCGCCAAACGTTATGTACAGAACAATGAGCATGACGCCAAGAAGAAAGACGCCGACATACCACCACTTTTTCTTCGCCGAGACAAAACACATGCCAAACCAGATAATGAAAATTACAATCGCCGTACTCAGGTTTTCCAAGGCAACCAAAATAGCCAGAAAACCGATTGGCAGTAATACCCGTATAATACCAATTAACTTACTCATATCCCGCGGCCGTTTTTGTATAAAGTAGGCGGTAATTAAAATCACGACAATTTTCGTAAATTCGGAGGGCTGGAGTGAAATCGGCCCGATATACAGCCATCGTTTTGCACCATTTAACTCTTTGCCGACAAAAAGCACGGCAATCTGCAAGGCAACGGCCATCAGATACAACGCCGTTATGAATTTGAGCCGGAACAATGGCAGACGTTTCAAGTAGACGCGATAATCAATTTTGGCAACAATAAACATCGCACATACGCCGGCCAGAACACCGATTACCTGCTTTTTCAGAAAAAATCCCGAATCTCCGTGTTTTAATTGGGAAGTATAAGAACTGGCGCTGTAAATCATCAGCAGTCCGAAACCAATCAGACATAATGTTATTAACAAAAGACTGTAGTCAAACGAACCCGTCTCTGCTTTCCTGACTTTTCTTCTTCGTTCTTCCACAGAATCCCCCCTGACTGTTACTGTTATAGACGATGCACATAATCTTTAAACATATTTCCTCTCTGTTCATAGGAAGCAAACATATCCCAACTGGCACACGCCGGTGACAAAAGCACGGCGTCTCCGGTTTCTGCTAATTCGGCAGCTCGCGTTACCGCTTCCTGCAGGCTGTCTGTAAATTCATAAGCACGGAACCCCTGACGGTCTGCCGCGCGGGCAATTTTTTCTGCCGTTTCCCCCAAAAGGATGAGAGATTTTACTTTTCCGTGAAAATGAGCAATCCAGTCATCAAATTCCGAATCTTTATCGTAGCCGCCGCCAATCAGTATCGTAGGACGTGCCATGGACTGTATTGCCTTAATAGCAGCGTCTGGATTTGTTCCTTTCGAATCGTTATAATAGTCAACACCGGCAACGCTTTTTACAAATTCAAGCCGATGTTCCACAGCACGGAAATTCTTTACAGTCTCTATGATTAAATCCATCGGTGCCCCGAGTTTGCGGGTAATCAAAATTGCCGCCATGATATTTTCACAGTTATGGTCTCCCGGTATATTGCTCTCCGACATGTTCATTAAAACTTCTCCGGTCATACCATCGACAATATCATGGTTTTCGTTTTGGTATAAACCGTTTTCAATTTTCTGCCTGCTGCTGAAAAATTCCACCTCACAGGGTAACTCTGCCGCCCGTTCCCGCAACACTTCGTCTTCATAGTTAAGTACACACAAATCGTCTTTTGCCTGGTTTTCCGCAATTCGGAATTTTGTATCAATATAGCACTCCATCGTCTTGTGGCGGTTCAAATGGTCAGGGGTAATGTTTAAAATGGCGCTGACTTTCGGGCGGAATGTATCTATCGTTTCCAATTGGAAACTGCTGATTTCCGCTACGGTAAAAGACGATTCTGTCGTCTGTTCCACCTCTTTTGTATAAGGACTGCCGATGTTACCTACAACGAACGTCTGCTCTCGATACGCTTTCATAACTTCTCCCGCCAGCGTCGTCGTCGTTGTCTTTCCATTCGTACCCGTGATGGCGGCAACAGTGCCCTTTTCATTGAGAAATGCCAATTCGATTTCGCCTATTATTGGTATCTGATGCTGTTTTAACTTTTCGGCCGGCGGGATATCCAATGGAACTCCCGGACTAAAAACAGCAAGAGACAATGTATCGATTATATGTTCTGGAATATCCCCCAAATAGACGGGAACCTTATATTCACTCGTATCCAAATCTTCCCTGCCATCATACAGGCATACGTTTGCCTGCATCTTCTCCAACAGCTCAAAAGCCGCCATACCGCTCTTCCCGAGCCCGACTACCATTACCTTTTTATTCTTTACTGTCATTTCCTGCCTATCCTTTCCACGGTATTTCTATAACGCCATAATTCCAACCAGACATAATAGCGCTGTTATAATACTGAATGCCGCTACCACCTGCGTCTCGGAATATCCGCACAATTCAAAATGATGATGAATCGGCGCCATCTTAAAGATTCTTTTTCCATGTGTAAGTTTGAAGTACCCTACCTGCAGGATTACGGAAATTACTTCTACCAGATATATTAATCCGACAATGACAATAAATAACGGCATATGAAGAATAAGAGCTATCGCAGACACAAATCCTCCCAGAGCGAGCGAACCGGTATCACCCATAAATACTCTGGCCGGATACGTGTTAAAGAGAAGAAATCCCAATAAGCTCCCTACTACCGCCCCGGTAATCGGTGTCATCTCCGGATTTACGGTGAGCGATACAATCGTGAAAAATGTGGCCACGATAACCGTGACGCCGGATGCCAGACCGTCCAGACCATCCGTAAAATTCACACCATTAACGGTTCCCAATACGACAATAAAAACAAAAATCACAAAAAGCCACGGCGGCATAACAAAACCAATACCGTCTACAAATGGTATTTTTATGGAAGTGTCTAACTCTGCCACCTGAAAATAGTAATAGATAAATACCCCTGTCACAATAAATTGCAAAGTCATTTTCTGCGAGGGGGTCAGTCCGAGTGAACGTTTCTTTACTACTTTTATATAGTCATCCAAAAAACCAATCAGACCAAATCCCAATGTCATAAACAACACGGGAATAATCTCTTTATACCGCCCCACATAAATAAGGGAAGTAAGTAAAATGCTTGCCAGAATAACCAGACCTCCCATCGTCGGGGTACCGGTCTTTTTCAAATGTGATTCCGGGCCGTCTTCCCTCTCCGTCTGTCCGAATTTTAATTTTCGCAAAAACGGAATCAAAATCGGGCAGAAAATGACGCTAATCAAAAATGAAATAATAACAGGCATCAACACGCTAATACTCAAATTTTCCATTCTTTACACCTCTTCTTATCTTATTAAGTACGTTTACGCACGTGTCTATTTTATACTATTACGAACTCTATCGCAAGTCTTTCTTAGTTCCCGCACAAATACGGCAGCAAATTGCTAAACAGTGTTGAGATGCCGGGCGCCGCTACCGTTCCCCCATAATACAGACCCTGTGGTTCATCAATGCGTATCAAGGCTATCACTTGCGGATTATCGACAGGTGCGAAACCGATTGTAGAAGCAATATATTTCCCATTTCCACGGGGAAGTTTCTGACTGGTACCCGTTTTGGCCCCCACGGCATATCCGGCAACTCCGGCATTTTTTCCGGTTCCCTCGGAAACTACTTTGCCGAGCGCCTCGCGTATCAAATCCGATGTCTCTTTCGTAACAACCTGTTCCCCCTCTTCATAGGAAAAGCGCTTCATCTGCGTTCCGTCAGCACTCACGGCGCTCACGGCAAAATGCGGCGTAATGCTCTTGCCTCCATTAATCATTGTCGATGCGCACGTCAACAGACGAATCGGTGAAATCTGGAACGATTGCCCGAATGACATCGTCGCCAATTCCACTGCTTTTACATTACTCTGTTTATGAATAATGGTTCCTGCCTCTCCCGGCACATCAATCCCCGCGCGGTTCATCAGTCCAAACTTTTTCATCTGCTTATAAAAATCCGAAACGCCGACTCTAGCTCCTACTTCTATAAAAACCGGATTACAGGAGTTCATAATTCCCTCCAAAAACGATTCACTACCGTGTCCTGTCGTTTTGTGACAGCGAATGCGCCTGTCTTCAACCATCTTATACCCCGGACAGTGAAAGCGGTCTGTCATCTTTACAACACCCTTTTCCAACGCTGCCGCCGTCGTCAGTATTTTAAAGGTAGACCCCGGCTCATAGGTGTCCGAAACACACGGATTTCTCCACATGGCATTGCGCTTCTCCGTCTTCTGTTTTGCCGTCAGCCCCGTCATATCCTCCGGCAGCGTATAGGGGTCGTTCAAATTAAATTCCGGCGCGCAGGCCATGGCGTATATTTCCCCGTTTTGCGGATTCATTACGATAATGTCAACACTTTTTGCCTGCTTTTTCTTTAACAATGTATTGGCCACCTGATCGGTATATTCCATAATGGTTAAATCCAAACTTGTTCGCAGCGTCCATCCGCCAATCGGCTCAACTCTGGATTCGGCTCCGTTTTCAATCTCGGTTCCGTTCGCGGTTGTCATTGTGAGGATCGAGCCGTCCAGTCCTTTGAGATATTTTTCATACGTGACCTCAAGTCCGATAATCCCCTGATTATCGCTGCCCGTAAATCCTAATATTTTCGAGGCCAGCGTATCGTACTGATATTCCCTTTTATAATCTTCATCTACGGTAACGCCCGCTAATTTATAATTGCGTATGCGGTCCGATGTTTCTTTTTCCACGTTGGATTTGATTTTTTCTCTCGAAGAAACTTTTTTTACTTTCTTGCGAACCTCTTCCTCTTCTAAATCAAGCTCTCTGCTCAACAGAGAAATCACTTTTTCTGGTTCTTTTATCTGACTATGTATGACGGAAATCGTCGATACCGAGCGGTTCCCAGCCAGTAAAATGCCATTGCGGTCTTGAATCTTCCCCCGCTCCGCCTTAATACGCCGCTCACGCTCATGTAATTCTTTCGCCTGTATCCCATAATAATCTGCACGGAAGAACATGAGATACCCCAGTCTTACATACATCACGCTCAGTACAAGAAAAAATGCGAAAAATACCAGCCCCATTGACTGACGCTGGTATGTCCTGTGCCGGTTTAACATCTTACGCCTCACATACCCATCATCCATATAGTCTATTGCCAATCTCTAAAAGATATGCTCATTTTGTGGCGTATTGTCCTAAAAACGGAAGTATTCTCTTCATAATACGGGAAGAAAATTCTGTGGCGTAAGTGCTATGCGCCTGATCTTTTACACGAGGCTCATCAATAATTACATAGAATGCCACATCTGGATTTTCCGCCGGTACACAGCCGATAAAAGAAACGAGATAATTCTTTTTGCTGGCCGTTCCGTCGACCTGCCGTTTTTCTGCAGTACCCGTCTTTCCTCCAATCGAATACCCTTTCACTTTTGCCGGCGACGCCGTTCCGTCTTCTACCGTCGATTTCAGAAAGCTTCGGATTTTTGCACTTGTATCTTCGCTTGTTGTCTTTTTGACGACAACTGGGTCGATTGTTTCAATGACTTCACCGTTGCTGTTTTGGATTTCTTTCACTACATGCGGCTGAAAATAGTCGCCCCCGTTGATTAACGAGGAAAAGCCGCTTAACATCTGTACCATCGTTACCGTCTGCGTCTGTCCGAAACTGCTGGTCGCCAGTTCCACCGTATTCAGCATGTCCTTTTCATGAATCATGCCAGAATTTTCCCCCGGCAAATCAATTCCGGTTTTCTGCCCGAAACCATACAATTTGTTATAGGCATGAAAGGACTCTCTCCCCAGTTTCGTTCCAATTATCATCAGGGCGCCGTTACACGATTCCATCAAAGAATGCCGTAAATCCAAGACGCCGTGTCCGGAGCGGTTGTTGCAGTGGATTTCCCTGTCAGCTACTTTTGTCATACCGTGGCAGTCAAACGAAGACTTTTCCGAGACCAGATTTTCATCTAAGGCGGCCGCAATAGTAAACGGCTTGAATGTCGAGCCGGGTTCATAAGCTTCCCCGACACAATAATTCGACCACATCGACAGCAGTTTTTCGTTCTTCTCCTCATTCGACATGGCTGAAATCTGCTGCTGCGTATACATAACGGATAAATCCTGCGGCTCATTGGAGTCAAATGTGGAATCCGATGCCATGGCAAGAATTTCTCCATTTTTCGGATTCATAAGCATAACGGCAATTTTTTTTGCCCCTACACTTTCCTTTTGAAAATGCGAAATCTCCTCTTCCACGATTTTCTGCACGTTGGCGTCAATCGTCAGCACAACAGAATTACCGTCTTTCGCTTCTTTGATTGTGCGCTGCAGATTCATGTTGGAATCAAAATATCCGTATTCCCGCCCCGTAGTGCCGTTTAAAACAGAATTATACTGCTCTTCCACTCCATATGTCCCCTTATTTTCAGAAGAAGTAAAGCCTATAATACTTGCGCCTACCGTTTTCTGCGGGTAATTCCGCTTATAAGTCTCTTCAAACCAGATACCGATAATGTCTTTATTCTTTTTCGTTTCCTTTTTAAAGATTTCTACTTTCGAGGCAGATAGTTCTTTCAGCTCATCTATGTGCTCGTACATCGACTTCGGTTTTTTCGCAATCCTCTCCTGAATCTTTTCTTCACCTACGCCGAAAAAGGAAGCAATTTTTTTCACTGTCTCTGCCCGCTTTTTCTCATTTGTCAACAATGTCCGCGGCTCCAATACAAGATTGTATTTGCGTACACTTACGGCCAGCGTTGTATTATTTCTGTCCTTGATATCGCCGCGCTGATAATTTAATACGGAATTTGTGTATATCTGCTGTGCCAGCGCTTCCTTTTTGTAACGGGTCCCATCCTGCTGGTTAATACAGTATATTTTGTAAAATAGGAGTCCAAAAACAAAAAGGCAGAAGCAAAAGGAAACAAATGCAGTTATTTTCATCTCCCGACGAAACCGCTTTGGTTTACTCTTTCTTCTGCGTCTTTTTCTTGTATATCTTCTGCTATCGTATGCACTCATTCATGATTCACCTACTTATCTATTCTGACGAAAGTTTTCCATGAGTACGCACCTGCGTGCTTTTCCTGCTCTCATAGCTGTATATCTGCGTTTCATCAGGCGCTTTCATTCCCAGTTCTTTGGTAGCTTTTTCATAAACAGCAGATAAGTCCAGCGAATTATCCATCTCCTGCACCGTAGCATTCTGCTTTTCCATTTCTACTACCTCGCTCTTTAATTTTACCACACTTTTCTCTAAATAGGTAGCCTGAAATTTTGCCCTCAGATAAATGATCCCCGCCATCATAACAGCAGTAAACGTAATAACAACAAGGAAAACAGCAACTTTATCTGTTTTTGCCTTTCTTCTTTTCCTCGGATTCGGTCTTTGCTGTATCCGTCTGCTCTTTTCTATCTCTTCCCTGCGAAGCGGCTCTGACCGTAATGGCCGTGCGGTATTTCCATATACATATGCCGCTGTTCCTCTTTCCATGTAGTTCCTCCTAACCATCTCTTTTTTCGAACACTCTTAATTTAGCGCTCTTCGCTCTGGTGTTTTTCTCTGTTTCCTCTGCGGAAGGTATCCTTGGCTTTCTCGTAATAACTTTGCCTTTTGATTTTCTTCCGCAGACACAGATTGGAAAATCTGGCGGACAGACACAAGGGTTTTCATAGCGGCGGAAACTCGTCTTTACCAGACGGTCCTCTAACGAATGAAAGGTAATTATCGCTAACCGTCCGCCATCGTTTAATAAGTCCACCATATTTTCCAATGCCTCTCTCAGCACATCCAGTTCCCGATTGCATTCCATGCGTATTGCCTGAAATGTCCTCTTGGCCGGATGTCCTTTGCCATTTTTTGCCTTTGCCGGCATGCTTGTCCGAATGATATCCACCAGCTCAAATGTTGTCTCAATTACTTTCTTCTCCCTCTGCCGGCAAATATTTCGTGCAATACTCCCGGCATACCGCTCTTCTCCATATTCTCTGATAACACGGAATAATTCTTCCTGTGAATAGCCATTGACAATTTCCTTTGCACTCATTGTCTGCTCCCTGTCCATCCGCATATCTAATGGTGCATCTTCCCGATAAGAAAATCCGCGCTCTGCATTATCTAACTGATAAGAGGATACTCCCAAATCAAGAATAATTCCATCCACTTTCTCAATTCCCTGTTCTTTTAATACCTCACCCGTCCGTTCATAATTGCTTTTCACTAAAGTAATCTGGTCTTTAAATTCTCCTAATCGCCTTTTGGCAGCCTCTAATGCTTCTGCGTCCTGATCGATTCCAATGAGTCTTCCCTCCGAGTCCAAACGCTTACATATCTCATAGGAATGACCGCCGCCTCCTAACGTGCCATCTACATAAATTCCTGACGGCTTTACCTGCAATTCATCTACCGCCTCATGTAGAAGAACCGAAACATGATTAAATTCCATGCTTTCCCTCATTTCCGCTGCCGCTGCTACAAGACTTTATCTGTCCTCACATTCATTAAAAACTAAGACCAAATTCGGACATATGTTCCGCAATATCTTCTATTTTGTCATAGTCGTCGTTCTCTTCCCAGCGCTCCCTGCTCCAAATCTCAATCTTGGAAAGTACTCCTACAAATACCGTATCTTTCTTTAATCCCGCATACTCGCGGAGCTTTGTCGGTATAAGAGTGCGTCCCTGCTTGTCCACCTCACAAGGGGCGGCGCTAGCCAGAAAGTGTCTCTGTAATTTCCGTGCTTCCTTTGTGCCGGGAAGTTCCTTTAACTTCTCGATGAAACCCTCCCACTCTTCCATGGGATATGCAAACAGACAACCGTCAAGTCCGAGTGTGAGAACAAAAGATTCTCCTAAATCATCCCGCAGCTTTGCCGGAATGATGACGCGCCCTTTGGCATCCAGACCATGCTCATATGTGCCCATAAACATATCGCTTCACCAACTTCCCTGCATGGCGTGCAGTTTTGCCACGTGGAAACTGTGCATATTTTTTACCACTTTGTGACACTTTCAACCACTTTCCACCACTTTTAATACAATCATACACCACATTATGGGAATTAGCAAGGAAAACTTAAAATAAGTTTGTGACAGGAAACGCCACAAACTTATTATTATCGACAATTGCGAGTTGTCATCTATTCTGTTTTTCTTTCTGCTTACTTACTTTGATATTGCTAATTTTTCACCTTTTGTTTTATACTCTGAATTATCTTCATTTATAACTGTCGTCGTCCGAACCGCACTCTGTCCATTGCTGTCAAAGACATTCTCATAGAAATCACTATTCAGCCACTAACGCAGGACAGGTCTCCCATGCCGCTCTTCCATTTTTATCATAGTCGGCATAAAATAATTTGCGCACCCGATTCTTCTTCGTCAACTGTCCGCTAATATGTTTCCTAATTTCCTCTCTCGGGCCGGTCTCCGCTGCCTGCACCATCCCATGAAATAGAAAGCTGGCAAAAAACAGCGCCAATACGAAAACACTGTATTTTACAAATAGTAATTTTGTCATTACATGTTTCTCCTTTATTTTGTGCTTCCTTTCCTCTTCACAATCCGATATATCCAATACCCGATACCGCCCACTGCCAGCACACCGGACAAAACTTGCGAAACCGCTATCCCCGTCGCCCCAATCTGTAGTTGGTCGGTGCGAAGTCCCTCAATCCACACTCTGCCAATACCATAGCCAATCAGGTAAATCAAAAATATTTCTCCGTCAAACTTTTTATGCTTTGTATACAAAAGCATAATCACAAGCACCATTATATTCCAGAGCGATTCGTAAAGGAAAGTGGGGTGAACCTGAATGTAGTCCACGCCATGTTCCGTCACAAGATTCTCTCTCATCATATTAGTAATATTAGAGGAAGAAACCTCGCTCACTTTTAAGCGCATGGCAAAAAGTGAATCGGTATATTCACCAAAAGCTTCCCGATTCATAAAGTTTCCATAACGCCCGATAATCTGCCCTAAAATCAATCCCACGACAGCCGTATCCGCAAACAGAGAAAATTTGTACTTCTTTCTCCGACAAAACACAATAGCAGTAACGGCTGCTCCGATAACGCCCCCATAGATTGCCATACCGCCCCCGCGGATATTTAAAATCTGCCATAAATTATTTTTATAGCTATCCCAACTAAACGCCACATAATATAAACGCGCCCCGACAATGGCAAATAAAATCCCCCATATCGCATAGTCCATATAGAGCTCCGGATTCTGCCCCGTGCGCTTTGCCTGCCAGCGGGCAATCAGTAAACCTCCTAACATTCCAAGCGCAATAATAATACCATAGTAGGCAATCGTAAAATTCCCAATGGTAATGCCCTTTGGCAAATTTGCAATTGAAATACCTAAATGCGGAAAAACAATATCTGCACCACTCATACTATCCTCCTGTTATTTTGCAAAACGATATTTCTCTCTGCCATCAGACATTAAATCGGAATAATACAACATCGCCATCCTGCACAACATACTCTTTTCCCTCTGAGCGCACCAAACCTTTTTCCTTTGCCCCATTCATACCGCCATTAGCCACTAAATTGTCATAAGTAACTACCTCGGCACGAATAAAACCGCGCTCAAAATCCGTATGGATTTTTCCGGCCGCTTGCGGCGCCTTTGTTCCTTTTGTAATCGTCCACGCCCTAGACTCGTCGGGTCCCGTTGTCAGATAGCTAATCAATCCCAAAATATGGTAACTGGCTCGAATTAGTTTTTCCAACCCCGATTCCTGCAAGCCCAAATCATCTAAAAACATCTTCTTCTCATCTTCGTCTAACTCTGCAATTTCCTGCTCAATCTGCGCACAGATAACAAAAACTTCCGACTTCTCCTGTTTGGCAAACTCGCGCACTTTAGCAACCTGCTCATTGCCCTCTCCGTCATCCACCAATTCCTCCTCTGCCACATTCGCAGCATAAATAACCGGTTTGGCAGTCAGCAGATTGTATTCGGAAAACCAAGCTTCTTCATCTTCGTCTGCCAGTTCAAAATTCTTCGCCAAATGCCCCTCTTCCAAAAAGGTTTTCAGCCGCTTCATCATTTCCACTTCTCTGGCCAGCTTTTTATCATTATTGGCCCCGCGGGAAGTCTTGGCAATTCGCCTGTCCAAAATTTCTATATCAGAAAAAATCAGCTCTAAATTAATCGTTTCAATATCACGCAGTGGGTCAATACTGCCGTCAACATGCACAATATTAGTATCCTCAAAGCAACGCACAACATGCACAATGGCGTCCACTTCCCTGATGTTCGACAAAAACTGGTTTCCCAATCCCTCTCCCTTGGAAGCGCCTTTTACTAAACCTGCAATATCAACAAACTCAATAACAGCTGGCACAATCTTCTTTGATTCATGCATTTTTCCTAACACTTCTAGTCTCTCATCCGGTACTGGCACAACTCCCACATTGGGGTCAATCGTGCAAAACGGATAGTTTGCCGACTCTGCACCAGCCTTTGTTAATGAATTAAATAATGTGCTTTTCCCTACGTTGGGAAGTCCGACGATTCCTAGTTTCATATCTTGCTATACCTATCCGAAAATCCTCTATTTATAAGGATTTCCGCCTTTCTCTATATTTTTACTACACAATCTGTTACACAATTTTTAAGGCACTTTCTATTTTTTCTACTTCTTTGAACTTCTCATCTTCTGTCACATGGACATAACGATCCATCGTAATACCCACATTAGCATGACCTAAAATCACCTGTAAAGTCTTAGGACGCATACCACCCTCAATACATCTTGTCGCCATTGTGTGTCTTAAAACGTGCATTGAAAAACGTCTTATACCAGCTTTGTCACACAGTTTAAACAATGAAGAGTCATACGCTGAGTTTTTGGTTGGTTCGCCTTTTCTGCAAAGAAATACATGTTCTTTGAACTGCATATTGATTACTTTGATTTCTCTAAGTTTCTCTTTCTGCCTTTTCAGAATTACAACCGCTTCTTCTGTCAAAGGTATATCACGATAACCGGACTTACTTTTCGGCTCTCCGATTCGCCATTCACCAACACTATATCTGTACTCCATGCTTCTCTGTATGTGTATGACACGCTTTTCCCAATCAATATCAGACCATTTCAAGCCTATTAACTCACCTGTCCGTAGTCCTGTCTGCAAAATAAAAGCGAACTGATTATAATTGCTGCTCTTCTCCGCAATTTCAAGGAATTTCTTTTGTTCATCAATGGTTAATGCTCTGACTTTCTTAGGCTCTTTCCCAATATTATGTTTTATTTTCTTTATTACCGGATTTTTACAGATTACATCATTTTCAACAGCATCAGAGAACATACAATATAAAGTAATCCTTGTCTGATATATAGTAGATGACTTATAATCATCCTTCATCTGGTTTAAAACATTCTGACAGTGCATCGGTTTTACCTCCGACAATATCATATTACCAATACACTTCTTTATATTACGCTTAAACCGTTCTTTATAATTTCTTATTGTATTTGGTCTTATGCTGTCACCCTTGATGTTTTCAATCCAGTAATCAAACCATGCCGTTACCGTCATATCCCTGGACGCATTGATACCACCATGTTCATCTTCAAACTTTGCATCCGCATACCACTTACGGCATTCATATAGCTTTGGGAAATATCTTTGAACTGATTTACCAGTTCGTTTACTTATAAATCGTGCTGTGTATAAACCATCCTTTCTTTGACAAATGCCGACTCCAAGTTCTTTACCCTTTAAGTCTTTACCCATAAAATCAACTCCTTTCTGCTGTATTCCAACAAAAAGAGTTTGATACAATTTAATATTATAGCATATCTCCTGTCTTTTTGGAATAATTAAATTTTCCGCCTGAATTTTGTCTGAATTCTGCCTTAAATTTCCAAACTCTTAGATATGTACTGCTCAAACTCTTTCCTTTTCACCAATTTTTTATTGCCGATATATAATACAAAGTCACACTTAGGTTGTTTCAATAACTCTTCAATCTTATTAATTCCTATATTTGAATAAGCTGCCGCTTCTTTAATTGTTAATGTTAATTTAAGCCAAAACGGTATCTCTAATGATTTTGCTTCCATATTCTTATAAGATCACTCTCCATTCATTAAGATTTGCAAAAGGCTAACACTAAACGTTATAATATTTACTTTTCAAATTCATTGCACAATAATAAGGACACTATCAAGTTACCATGTCCTTACCTTAATTATTTGTTTACTTCCTAATTTTCACCTTTTTTGCATTGCTCCAATTACCATATACTTTTACATTATTGCTAAGTTTAAAACAAATTACCAATTCTTACAAACTGATATTGTCAATATTAGTTGACACTTTTTTTACAAGGATATCCATACCTAAG
>CAJTLS010000013.1 GCA_910577295.1 uncultured Eubacterium sp. | reverse complement strand
GATAATTACATCTTACACCAGTTTAGAGGTTTACACAAACTTTGGGATAGTCCCCAAACAACAATTGAACAGTTGTTAAGAAATAATTTTTTTAACTATAAGTTAAGATTGGGGGCAAGGCATTTGCACCCATTCAAGTGGCTTATCGGCTTTCAGCTGCTCTGTTACACCTGTCTGTGACATATTTCTTTACCAACCAAAAGAACATATTCTTTGCCTGTTCATCTATGTCGTGTCGGCATCTGAAAGTCCACAAGTGCCTTGTTCAGATAGTCGTTAAAAGGCTTCACGATTCGAAAAATCTCTGCTGCCTTTGCAAGAAATGCTTCTGCATCGTTCAATTCTTCATCCTTCATCCGATATTCCAGATACCAACTTTTAAATTTTAAATATTCCGCTTGCGGATGTTCTTTCTCATATCCCGCAGGAACATTCTTCAATGCCTTCCCTTGTACAGTGAAAATTTTTTCAAACTCTGGCGTATGGATAATCCTTTCCCATTCTTCACCATTTTGGGCAATATAATTCCGTATCATTGTTGTTGCATCTTTAAACATATCTGCAAATAAGCCGCCGCCCAAAAAGGACTGATCGCCGGGCTTTATCATGAGATAATATCCGACAGGAACAGGTAGCTTACCCTTAGAGGAAATATGGGCACGGAACGCAGGATTATAGGGTGATTTATCATGGCTGAAGCGTGTATCCCTTACAATCTTAAATGTAAGGTCTTTTGGATTGATATGTAAAATGCTGCTATCAAACTTTTCGATTTCCAGCATTAACATCTGTAATAGTTCCTCAAATTCAGCAGTTGCTTTTTTATAATCTTCCTTGTTAGCATGATACCAATCGCGGTTGTTATTCATGCTCAATGCTGATAAATAATCTAAGATTTTCTTTGTATTCATAATTTGTTTTCTCCTTTACGAATTCTTAATAATGGAAAACTGCGTGGAATCTAACAATTCCTGTATCAGATGTTTGGTGTGCTC
Source organism: uncultured Eubacterium sp. (assembly GCA_910577295.1). Taxonomy (GTDB): domain Bacteria; phylum Bacillota; class Clostridia; order Lachnospirales; family Lachnospiraceae; genus Eubacterium_F. The sequence goes on along the minus strand of CAJTLS010000013.1, from coordinate 66,026 downwards.
TGGAGACTGGTAAGACTTACAAAACGAGAAATCCTGTGATAAGTCGTCAATATCTTCCATAGCATTTTTTACATTAAGCATAGTTTGAACGGAAATTTCCGTGGATGCTGTGTAATCCAGTTGTAGTGGATTTATCCTGTGGTTTTGTATTGCATAGTTCACTCTATCTTTACACTTGCATCTGCCGCTTCCATATTCTCCGCAATACGTTCCAAGAAATTCCGCCATTTTTTTGCGTATGCGAGAAAGCCGCTGACGGTAGGCTTCTGGGGTCATTTCTAAAATATCTCCTGCAATGCGGCTGTCAACCTTAAACATTGTACCCAATATAAAAATGCATCTGCTTTCCGTATCAAGACATTGCAACATCACGTTGGTACAGGACATTTTCAATTCCTCCGCCAGAATATCCTTTTCCACATTCTGCGTTAAGTCGGGCATATCATGTATTTTTCCATTTTCTATGTCATCCTCATAATACTCAAAACTCAACGGATAGTGCGCAAACATATGCTTTTTGTAATTTTTCAGATGATTCGCAGCAATGCTGAATACCCATGTTGTGAATGAGCTGTCACCTCTAAAAGACGACAGATGCGTAATCATTTTCAGCAAAATATCCTGTGTGGCATCCTCCGCATCTGAAAATGTGCCGAGCATCCGCAGGGATAAATTGAATACAATGTCCTGCACACCTATGACAAGGGTTTCAAGGGCTTTTTTATCCCCTGCTGTGGCTTTGCTGACTAAAGCCTGTAATTCTTTATTCGTTTTTTTATTCATAAATTTTACCTCCTCTACTTAATTAGACAACACTTTCTTGCCTGTGTGACAGAAAAAATATATTTTTTATAGGCAAATTACGATTTCTCATATTGTTAAAACGCCGACTACTCAAAATATTATAATTCGTATGTGTATCTAATTACAATAAATACTTTGAAAAATTATCATTCTTATGCGTAAATAATTTCCTCATTCACAAGCTGCTGCACGGATATGAAGCCGAGCATCAATAGTTTAAGCGGGAAATCGAAGCCTTGAACACCGCATTGACGGAATAAAGTCCGAAATTCTAAACGCGTTTGTGGGCAAAATCGTAATCCATAAGTTAATCATTGTTTAAAACTATACAAAAAGGTGAGTTTGTGATAAAATAAAAGCGCATATGCGAGCAATCTATGCGCAGTAAAGGGAGGAATGCAAATGAAAATATATCCGGATTATTATAAACAATTCAGATGCATAGGCAAAAACTGTATCAGTACATGTTGTGCTGGCTGGGATATAGACTTTGATTCGGAAACCGTAGATTTTTACAGAAGCCGAACTGATGCTTTTGGAGAGTTTTTGAATGAAAATATAGAGGAAAAGGATGGGACAGCAATGGTGATTATGCCGGAAACAAAACGCTGTCCCTTTTTGGATGAGGATGGGTTATGTCGCATTTACCAAAATTACGGTGAAGAGCACATGAGCATGACCTGCAAAAATTTTCCCAGACGCAGGAGGCTGTTTAATAATCATGCTATATGTTCCATGTCGCTTTCCTGTGAGGGACTCCTTGAGTTGTTGTATGATTGGCCGCAAATGGTCACAATCGTTACGGAGGGGAGTATTTCCATGGAAACCATGGGAGATTTACGGATGAAAGAGCTTTTCTGGTTTCTTACTAACGGGTGTCAGCTGCTTCAGGATACTTCGGTACCGCTTGGGATTGCGTTGGGAGCCGTTATTTATACAGGGATTGAGGCGGGCAAATATTATGAAAAGCATGATTTTGAGCAATTCGAATCCGTCGTTTACCAGATGCCGGAGATAACGCAGCAATTTCTTCAGTCAGGGGAGGAGTTCACGGCCGGCGAAATGATGGAATCCGGTCAGCGGTTGATTTTTAACATTGTTGATACATTTTGCCACATTGTACGTGAATGGGATGTGTTTGATGCAGAAAAATTTTTGTGGCCAGCGTACGTTTTTGAGTATACCGACAGGGAAAGACAACAATATATCCGCACTTGTTTGGCGAATCAGAACAGGGATTTGGAGCATAGAAATTTTTGGCGTAAATTGGCTGTTGCCTGTTTTTTTGGACATGCCAGTGCGCTGGGGGCTGAGGATTGCGAGTCGATTTTTCTGCAGGACATGTGCATTTATCTGATTCTGGCGAAAGTGATGCCACTGACATGGGAAAGTTCGGAGGCTTGGGATACCGGACAGTATTTTTGCAGACTGAGTATGATTGCGAGGCAGTTTGAGCAGAACAAAATAGTTCAAAAATTTATATGGCCGGTGATTCAGGAACTGTTTAAGCCGGATGTATTTTCATTTACGATTGCATTTATGACGCTTTTTGATTGACAGGATATAGGAAAGGGGATTTAAAGATGAAACTACTATATGGAACGTGGAATTCGGCAAAATTGTCGTCCATGAAAGACCGGCTTGAAATATTAGGGATAGAATTAACAGGTCTCAATGACTTGAAAGAAAAAGGTGCCGTGATTCCGGAAGTACACGAAGATGGGAAGACGCCCCTTGAAAATGCGAGGCAGAAAGCAACCGCATATTATAATGCATTTCATATGCCGGTATTTTCATGTGATTCCGGTTTATATTTTGATAATGTGCCGGATGAAATACAGCCGGGGGTGCATGTTCGGAGGGTAAATGGTATTTCTCTGTCTGATGAACAAATGATAGAATATTATGCCGGTTTAGTGAAACAATATGGAAATCTCACGGCGAGATACAAAAATGCAATTTGTTTTGTAAAGGACGAAAACCATATTTACGAATCTATGGACTCATCAATAGAAAGTGAAGCGTTTATTTTGACAGATAAACCGCACAGTAAAATCAGGAAAGAGGGCTTTCCTTTAGATAGTATGTCAATTGATATAAAAACCAATCAATACTTTTATGATTTGCCGCCAAAGAAAGAAGAACAGATCGTGCTTAAAGATGGATTTCTAGCCTTCTTTCAGAATGTGTTAGATATCGGACAGGATAAAAAATGATACCAAATGTATGAATATTTCCCAACATATGATACCGTGTTTTAAATAGAACTATATATGCCTTTGGCAAGAAGGGTGAATAACCGCAAGCTGATAGATGAATTGAATGATTTGGCAATGAAATACAAGGTGTAGAATAAGGAGAGCGGCTGATGGACGCAAAGAAAAAGAAAGCGATACAACATATTGTAGACAGAGAGATAAGAAAATTTGTGAATAAGTATAAAAGAAGATTTACGGACGAAGTTGATATTCCGGACGGAGTTATCAATAGTAAGAAAAACAATTGTTTTGTTGCCGAGCTGGGAAAAGAATTTATGTTTTACAGTGCATTTGTAAGAAGCTTTGACAGTTCGTTTGGAAAGGTTTTAGAGAAGATTGGCAACGAAGTGGCGAAGTTATCGTATGATGTGCGGGGAAATATAAATTCTTTTTTATTGCCGCAGCAATCCCAACATATCGATTACATTATTCTCGAGTATGAAAAGCATAGAAAGCCGCAGATTTCAGATTATAGCGACTTTACCTGTATGATTCCCGATGATACCCGAAGTTTTGAAAAATCTCATGTCACCGACCATTATTTCTACAATAAAGATAAGAAAGAGCATTATTTAATAGAATTAAAAGCAGGAGGAGATTTGGACAATAAGAAAGCGAAGACAGAAAAACTCGCCCTTTTGCAGGAGTATTTCATTTTAAAAAATTCGCTGCTGGATAAACCGGATGAAAAGATAAAATTGTATTTTGGTACGGCGTACAACAGGTATGGAGAAAATTCAGAATGGAAGCAGGAGCGGGTCAGGCAGTTTTTTGCTGACGAGGAATTATTAATCGGTAAAGATTATTGGAATTTTGTCTGTGATGATGAAAAAGGATTCGATATTGTTTTTCAACAATATGTAAAGAGCGCTGCCGATATAAGAGAGGCGTTAAATAAGATAAAGTCGTTATATTTTAAATAGGCGTGGATTCTGCCTCTTGCCAATCACAAAGACATCCATTATAATAAGAATGTTCCCGAATTTTTTACGAGTGACAGGAACGGATAAAGGAAGAAATAAGGAGATAAAAAAATGAAACGATTAGTGACGATAGTAATGACGCTGACTCTTGTTGTATGTTGTCTTAGTGCCTGCGGCGGCAGTTCCGCTTCATCGGATACAGACTTTTCCTCCGGCACTCACCATGCCGAGATGAAAGTAAAGGATTATGGCACAATTAAGTTGGAACTGGATGCAGATACGGCGCCGGTTACGGTGGCAAACTTTGCGAAACTGGTAAATGAGGGTTTTTATGACGGACTGACCTTTCACCGGATTATAAAAGATTTTGTCGTACAGGGCGGAGACCCGAAAGGAGATGGAACCGGAGGCTCAAAAGAAACGATCAAAGGAGAATTTAAAAGTAATGGTGTCGACAATAATATATCCCACAAAAAGGGAGTAATTTCCATGGCGCGTTCGAATGATTATGACAGTGGCAGCTCCCAATTCTTTATTGTGTTAAAAGACAGCACATATCTGGACGGACAATATGCGGCGTTTGGCAAGGTAACGGAAGGGATGGAACATGTAGATAAGATTTGTGCAGATGTAATTGCCAAAGGAACGCAGGCTGTTTCGCAGCTGGGGGCGGTACAAAAAAATCACCAGCCGGTGATTGAAAGTATTAAAATGACTGACTAACAGATTTTAAAGAGGGGCGGAAAAATCCGCTCCTTTTTTTATAGAAAATCTAATTTCAGTCCGTTTAAACAACATTGGTATAATAAAAACAGAATAAGTAACACAGCGTCAGGGCTTTATAAAATAACAATATTAGCGCAGGATAAATCATCCGCCAGATTATATAACGTACCGCTGGTCAGTCCGACGACGGATGGGCGCAATACGGAATGAGGTTTATTTTCAACGACTTTTGCATCTTCGCCGTTACTCAGTTGAACAATTGTATCAACCGGATACAAAATGACGCTTTCCATAAAACTCCGCATAGCAGTGATGTCTAACTCGGCGGTCATAGACATAATCATCTCTACGGCAGTGCGTTGCGAAAATGATTTTTTGTAAGGGCGTTCTGTTACAAGCGCATCGTAAACATCTGCTACGGAGAGGATTTTTGCATACGGGCATATTTTGTCTTCCCGATAGCCGAAAGGATATCCGTTGCCATTCATCTTTTCGTGATGCTGTAGTACCGCAAGTGAAATGGGTACATGAATTTCTTTTTTATGTTTCAATATCTCATATCCGAGCTCGGAATGTTTTTTCATCACTTCAAATTCCTCATCTGTGAGACGAGCTGGTTTATTTAAAATATCCGGTGGTATCTTTGCCTTGCCCATATCATGCAGAAGTCCTGCAATTCCAATATTATAAACATCTTGTTCCGACATTCCCAAGTTGCGGGCAATTACCATAGATATTGTGGCTACATCAACGCTGTGTTTAAAAGTATATTCATCACTTGTTTTTAAAGCACTGATGTCCACTGCTAAAGCATTATTATTGTTAATGGCTTTAATTAGGTCGTTAGTGATTTTAGTTGATGTCGTAGTAAACTCTGGGGCGTCAGAATTATTATATAGATATTGAATACCTTCCGATACACGCTTTTTTACACTTTCTGACAAATGCACTTTAGCAGGATCTTCGGTTCGATGTTTTTCAATATTATGGCGCACTAAAGGAGGAAGAGGTTTTTCTTTTCTTTCCGGTTCCGGATCCTCTTCTCCTTCGCTTATGTACACACCGTGAATGCCCCGATTGCGTAGCGCCTCAATCGTGTAGGCGTCTAAAATGGAACCACGGACAATTAAGGTGCGGTCCATACGGTCAATCACGGATTGGTCAATTCTCATGCCTTCCTTTAATTTGGAAGTGCGGACATAATAGCGCTTAATCATTGTGCATCTTATCTCTCCTTACACTTGTCTAAAAATAGTATACCTTATTTTCAAATATATTCCAACCTCTTTATTGCATATGTTTAGAATGAATTGAATTCACTTTTTAAATGAAAAGATTTAATCATTTTCTCTTTACATTTCATGAGACTGCGCTATAATAAAATATGCTGAAAAAATTATAGAAATAAGAAGAAAGATAAGGAGAAGATTCGTTATGAAGAACGGAATAGAAATAAGGTGGCACGGCAGAGGAGGTCAGGGAGCCAAGACAGCGGCGCTTTTATTGGCGGACGTGGCGTTCAAAACTGGACGCAATGTTCAAGGGTTTCCAGAGTATGGCCCGGAGCGGATGGGTGCGCCGATTACCGCTTACAATCGCATCAGTGAAGATGTGATTCGGGTGCATTCCAATATTTATACACCGGATTTTGTCGTTGTAGTAGATGAAACTCTTTTGGATTCCGTAGATGTAACAGCAGGATTAAAGACAGAGGGGGCAATTATTATTAATACCCCGAAGAAGCGCAAGGATGTGGCGGATAAACTGCGGGGATATAAGGGGCGCGTCTATACGGTAGACGCCCGAAAGATTTCCGTGGAAACATTAGGAAAGAATTTCCCCAATTCGCCTATGCTTGCAGCTACGGTTGCCGTCAGCAGGGTGATGGAAAGGGAGAAGTTTATTCAGGAAATGCGTGCGTCTTATGAGCATAAGTTTGCCAAGAAGCCGGAAGTGATAGAGGGAAATATGAAAGCACTGGAGCGTGCTTTTGACGAAGTGGAACAAGATATAATGAGAGATGAAGCATAGAGTAAATGGAATGGAGGATAACATGAGAACCGATGTATCAAAAATTAATGAAACGACGCCTCATCAGGATTTAACTGAGGGTCTGATGATTTTTAATGGCGGAACGTCCAAACTTTTTAATACCGGAGAGTGGAGAACGAATACGCCCGTACTTATAAAAGACAAGTGTAAACAATGCCTGTTGTGTGCGCCGGTCTGTCCAGATAGCTGCATTCCGGTAAAAGATGGAAAACGGTTGGAGTTTGACTATGACCACTGCAAAGGCTGCGGGATTTGTGCCAAATCATGTCCATTTGGGGCTATTGAGATGAAGGAGGGGAATATCTGATGGGAATTAAAGAACGTATGTCAGGAAACGAGGCTGTCGCCTACGCTATCCGTCAAATAAATCCAGATGTAATGCCTGCCTTTCCCATTACTCCGTCAACGGAGATTCCACAGATGGTATCGACGTACATAGCCAATGGCGAGATGGATACGGAGTTTATTCCGGTGGAGAGCGAGCATTCTTCCATGAGTGCAACGATAGGAGCAGAAGCAGCCGGAGCAAGAAGTCTGACAGCTACTTCGTCAGCGGGCTTGGCGTTGATGTGGGAAGAGTTACTGCTGGCGGCGTCGAACCGGATGCCATTGGTACTTGCGCTTGTTAACCGCACGCTGTCCGGGCCGATTAACATTAACTGCGATCATACGGATGGGATGGGAGCCAGAGATACCGGATGGATACAGATTTATGCTGAGAACAATCAGGAGGTATATGATAATTTTATTCAGGCATATCCGATTGCGGAAAACCCATCGGTACATCTTCCGGTCATGATATGTCAGGACGGTTTTATTACGAGCCATGCAGTTGAGAATATAGTTTTGCTGGAGGATAAGTCGGTGAAAGATTTTGTCGGAGAGTATGAACCGGAAGAATTTTTGCTGAATGCCGGCAAACCAATTGCCGTGGGGCCGTATTCGGTTTCCAATTATGTCATGGAGGCGCGTAAAAATCAGGAGATAGCGTTAGAAAATGCCAAAGAAGTAATTGCAGATGTGGCGGAAAAATACAGACAGCTTACCGGAAGAGGCTTTACTTATTTTGAAGAATACAAAACTGCGGATGCAGATTATATTATGATGCTTATCGGCTCTGCGGCAGGAACAGCGAAAGAAGCAGTCGACGAACTCCGCGCACAGGGAAAGAAAGTCGGGGTGCTTAAACTTCGAGTCTTTCGTCCATTCCCGTCAGCAGAGATTGCGGAAGTATTGAAGAACTGCAAGGCAGTAGCGATTATGGACAGATGTGAAAGTTATAATGGAAATGGCGGGCCATTGGGAAGTGAGACAAAGGCGGCGTTGTTTAAGAACAAAGTGATGATAGAAGCGATCAATTATATTTACGGACTGGCCGGACGTGACTTTACGGTGGATGACGCTGCGCAGGTGTTTGAAGAACTAGAGGCGCTTATCACGGAAGGTAAGGAAATCGAAGAGTACAAATATGTAGGATTGAGGGGATAGAGATATGAGCGATTACAGTTTAAAGACTATGATGGAAAAGCCGGAGAGGTTAGCTCCGGGGCATCGTATGTGTGCCGGATGTGGTGCGACTATCGCTGTTCGCGCTGTCCTTCGTGCCCTGCACGAAGAAGACCATGCGGTTATCGCCAATGCGACAGGGTGTCTGGAAGTATCTTCTTTTATGTATCCTTATACGGCATGGGAAGATAGTTATATCCACAATGCGTTTGAGAATGCCGGCGCAACTTTGAGTGGTGTGGAAACCGCCTATCGGGTGCTGAAGAAAAAAGGTAAGCTGCCGAAAGACGAAACGTATAAATTCATTGCGTTTGGAGGAGATGGGGGAACGTATGATATCGGTTTTCAATCGTTGTCCGGAGCAATGGAGCGGGGACATGATTTGGTTTACGTCTGTTATGATAACGGCGCCTATATGAATACCGGAATTCAGCGTTCTTCCGCTACTCCTAAATTTGCAGATACGACGACGACGCCGGTAGGGAAAAAATCAAATGGCAAGATGCAGAACCGAAAAGATTTGGCGAGTATAATTACAGAACATGATGTCGCCTATGTTGCACAGACGACATTGACTGCAAATTTTATGGATATACATCGGAAAGCAGAGAAAGCCATCTATACAGAGGGCGCTAGTTTTCTGAATGTAATGACTCCGTGTCCACGCGGCTGGCGTTATGATACTGCTGAGATTATGGAGATATGTAAATTGGCGGTAGAGACTTGTTATTGGCCGATGTTTGAAGTTTCCCACGGTACATGGACACTCAATTATGAGCCGAAGAAAAAACTGCCAATTGAAGATTTTCTTCGGGCACAGGGGCGTTTTAAGCACTTGTTTAAACCGGGAAACGAAGCATTGATTGAGCAGTTTCAGGCAGAGGTGGATCGCCGTTGGGAGGACTTGCTCTATAAGTGCAACCGCAGATAGAACAGAAGAAAAAAGGACGGAGAGGTTTATGACTTTAATCAGCTATCAGGTATTTAAGACGGTTGCCGAACAGGGAAGCTTTCGCAAGGCAGCAGACTTGCTTGGACTAACGCCATCAGCGATTAGTCATGGCATTTCTGCATTGGAATCAGAATTAGGTTTTTCCTTATTTAATAGAGGTAAAAATGGAGTGACGCTGACCAATTATGGTGAGCGTCTTCTTCCGTTTGTAAATGCAGTTTTAAATAGTGACGAGAGCTTGCAGCAGGCAATCGCAGAATTTAACGGTTTAAAGCAGGGTAAGGTCAAGGTTGGATGTTTTTCCAGTGTATGTACGAACTGGATGCCGGAATTGATGCACGGCTTTCAGAAAATGTATCCGGCGATAACGATTGAGGTTTTTCAGGGAACTTATGATGATGTAGCTTATTGGATAAAAAACGGTATTGTGGATTTTGGCTTTTTATCCGTGTCAAGCGCCGGTGACATCCCAATAGAACCGTTGTATAAAGACCCTCTGCTCTGTATCGTTCCCAAGGGAACAAAAATTAGTAAAGATGGCAAGTGGGTGACGGTTGAAGATTTGCGCGACTGCCAGTTTGTTACCCAGCGTGAGAGCACGGACGCCGACATACAGAAATTTTTAAAAGAAAATAATCTGAATGTAGAATCACACTATCATGTAGTCGATGACCTCTCGACGATTGCCATGGTGGCGAACGGTTTTGGTATTTGCCTAATGCCGGAGATGGTAATGAATGATATTCCCTATGAAGTGGATTCGTATCCGCTTGCGGAAGAAGCATTTCGTATCATTGGACTTGCGGCGCTAAGCAGAGAATATATGGCGCCTGCCGCCAGAAGTCTGTACCAATATGTAAAAGAGCAGTACTGCGACAGGAACAAATAGAAAATTGAAGTAGATTTTTTCCCCTGTTTTCGCTATAATGAATAAGAGTGTTAAAAAATCAGAAAAACCGATTACAGCAGTTGTGCCGGCACTGCGGCACAAACATACGATAGCAATAAAGGCAGTGCAGAAATGAGGTAAAGGATGAGTAAAGAAATTCCATACAAAATTTATTTGAAAGAAAATGAGATGCCAAAGCAGTGGTACAACGTTCGCGCAGATATGAAAAATAAACCAGCTCCGCTCTTAGACCCGGCGACGGGAAAGGAATTAAAAGTAGAAGATCTCAGCAGTGTTTTTTGTGAAGAATTAGCTAAGCAGGAATTAGACAATGATACCGCCTATATTGATATTCCACAGGAAATTATTGATTTTTATAAAATGTATCGGCCGGCGCCGTTAGTTCGTGCGTATTGTCTGGAAAAATATCTGGATACGCCGGCAAAAATTTATTATAAATTTGAAGGAAACAACACGTCAGGGAGCCATAAACTTAATTCGGCCATTGCGCAGGCGTACTATGCCAAAAAACAGGGATTGAAAGGCGTAACGACGGAGACGGGCGCCGGACAGTGGGGAACCGCTTTATCTATGGCATGTTCGTATTTAGGATTGGATTGTCAGGTGTACATGGTAAAAGTGTCCTATGAGCAGAAACCATTCCGCCGCGAGGTAATGCGGACATATGGGGCCAATGTGACGCCGTCGCCTTCGGATAAGACGGAAGTAGGACGTAAGATATTGGCAGAGCATCCCGGAACGGGAGGAAGCCTTGGCTGCGCTATCTCGGAAGCGGTTGAAGCGGCAGTCAGTCAGGAGGGTTACCGCTATGTACTTGGCTCGGTTTTATCGCAGGTTATGCTGCACCAGTCGATTATCGGATTGGAAAGTAAGCTGGCGCTGGATAAATACGGAGAGAAGCCGGACATCATTATTGGCTGCGCCGGCGGCGGTTCCAATTTAGGAGGGCTTATCGCGCCGTTTATGGGAGAGAAATTACGAGGCGAGGCTGACTATCGCATTATCGCTGTAGAACCGGCCTCTTGCCCAAGTTTTACAAGAGGAACGTATGCGTATGATTTCTGTGATACAGGAGCGATTTGCCCACTGGCAAAAATGTATACGCTTGGCAGCAGCTTTATGCCAGCGCCAAATCATGCGGGCGGTCTGCGTTATCATGGAATGAGTACGGTATTATCCCAGCTTTATGCAGATGGTTATATGGAAGCGACAAGCCGCAAACAGACAGAAATATTCGAGGCGGCAGAGCAGTTTGCGCGCGTTGAAGGAATATTGCCGGCGCCGGAGAGCAGTCATGCGATTCGGGTTGCCATAGATGAGGCAGTGAAGTGCCGGGAGACGGGAGAGGAAAAAACCATTCTCTTTGGTTTGACGGGAACCGGGTACTTTGATATGTATGCTTATGAGGCATTCCATGACGGAAAGATGGAGAATTATGAACTTAAGGAAGAGGAAATTGCGGCAAGTATTGCTAAATTACCGAAAGTTCCGGGAGTAAATGCCTAATTACAAACAATCTGTTTAGGGAGGAGGTATGATGTTGTGAGAATCGCAAAAACGTCAGAGTTTAATGAAAACCGGAATACGATACACATCAATCAGAAGAGTCAGGAAAAGGATGCAGCCATTGTGTCAGGAGGTAAGCTGACAGAGGAGAAAGAAGAGGTGGGGAAAGCAACCGAAGACAAAAAAGGAGTTACGGTTGAAATCTCCGAGAAGCTGAAAGAGATGTATGAGAAACAGGCTGAGTCGGCGAAGAAAGCTGCTGAGGGAATGGAAGATTTGGCGAAGCTGATGGAAATCGCGAGACGGATTTCAAAAGGAGACCACGTACCTCCTAATGATGAAAAGAAGCTGGCAGAGTATGATTCCGACTTGTATCAGATGGCAAAGGCGGCAGCAGCTCTGCATGCGAAAGAAAAGCATAAAAAGCACGCTTCGCTGTTTGAAGAGGAAGAGGATGGAACAACCGAAGAGAGAGTACGCGATGTGAGGAGGGAGGCGGCCTCAAACGAAGCTTCGTCTGCAGCAGAAGCGGCTTCCTCTCCGGCTGAGTCTGATAACGTTGTGGAAAACGAAGTGTAGTGAGGGAAGTTTTGGGAATAATGAAAAATAGATGGATTTTTTACTTGATTTTTTGAAAGAAGAGAGTATAATAAGGATGTTGTCGTAGAAAAGACAACAGTTTCAACAAAAAGATTAAAGGTGACAATGTGGTCTAAATGAAGATAGGTTGCATTTGTCTCCTTTTTTGTGAGACGGATAGGAGGGATTAAAAATGGTACTGACTGCAGAGTTTTTGGCTGTTGCTATTTTCATCGCTATGTTTGTATTAATTGTTATGGACAAAATCGAGCGGCACTATGTAACGCTTGGCTGTGGCGTGCTGACTCTGATTGGTGTTTTTGGCATCTGCATGAGGGATGTGGATGGTATTTGGGAAGTGCTGAACGTGAAAAGTATTTTTACCAGCGGCTTTTGGTATCAGGTCACCGAGAGCGAGTCATCGGGAATTAACTGGTCAACGATTATTTTTATTGCTGGTATGATGATTATGGTAGAGGGTATGGCGAGGGTTAAATTTTTTGACTGGCTTTGTTTAAGAATTGCAAAATTAGTCCGCTTCCAGACGATTCCGATATTTGTGACTTTTATGATATTATCGGCTCTCTTAGCGATGTTTATCGATAGTATTACGGTGATTCTGTTTTTGGCGGCGGTTACGATAAAGCTGTCGCAGTTGTTAAAGTTTAATCCGGTCTCTTTTATTGTAGCAGAAGTATTTTGTGCCAATCTGGGCGGCTCGGCAACGATGTGCGGCGACCCGCCAAATATTATTATCGGAACGTCCATGAATTATACGTTTTTTGATTTTGTAACAAATACCGGATTAATAGCTGGAATCTGCTTGGTTTTTATCATTTTTTATTTTTATTTCGTTTTCCGAAAAGAGTTAAAACAATCGGGTGATGTAACAATCAACGAAGATGAGTTGGATCCTTCCAAAATTATTACAGATAGGACAGGATTTATTCTCAGCACATTGATTTTCCTTATTGCAGTTGTGCTGTTGGTATCTCATTCGGCAACTCACTTGACGGTAGCAACGATTGGGGTATTTGTTGCTGTTTTGACTATATTTGTTGCCGGCAGAGACAGTTTTGAAGTATTAAAAAAGGTAGATTATAAGACACTATTGTTTTTCATTGGTCTATTTGTTGTCGTCGGGGGGCTCGAGGAGACTGGCATTTTGGAAATGATTGCCGGATTTATTGAAAAATTAAGCGGTGGCAACGCCTATATTATGATTGCGATTATTATATGGCTGTCTGCTGTTGCAAGTGCGCTTATTGACAATATTCCGTTTGCGGCGACGATGGTGCCGGTTATTGCCCGTTTAGGTTCCGGCTCGTTTTTGAATGTTCTTGCATGGAGCCTTTCCATAGGAACAGATATTGGAGGAAGCGCTACGCCAATCGGTGCGTCAGCTAACGTTGTTGGCATATCGGTTGCCGAGAAGGCGGGGCACAAGATTGGCTGGGGAAGATATTGTAAAGCGGCCGTACCTGCTACGTTTCTTGTCGTACTCGTTTCAATGATTGTTATATTCCTCCGCTATGGCGACGCGATAATGAATTTCTAAAGTTATATCACCTCTGAAAACAGTCTATATACAGAAGGGAATAAGAATCTCTCAGAAAGTAGTGTGGAGATTCTTATTCCCTTTTTTTGCGGGCTTCCTCTTTACAAAGAATAAAGGATATGCTAATATACAAACATACGTTCTATATAAAATTTTGGCATGGAGGAAATTTCTATGGCGCTATCACAGGAAATATTTAAAAAATTAGAGATTTTGACTGATGCCGCAAAGTATGATGTGTCCTGCACATCGAGCGGCTCCAGCCGCCGGGGAGTGAAAGGAACGATGGGGAACGCCGTATCCAGAGGGCTTTGTCATTGTTTTGCGGCAGATGGGAGATGTATTTCCCTCTTAAAAATATTGCAGACGAATGAATGTGTTTATGATTGTAAATATTGTTTAAACCGTTGTTCCAATGATGTGCCGAGAGCAACTTTTAAACCAGAAGAGATTGCGGAATTAACGATAGCATTTTACCGCCGCAACTATATTGAGGGACTTTTTTTGAGTTCCGGCATACGAAATAATCCGGATGACACGATGGAGAGCATCTATCAGGCAGTGTATTTGCTGCGTACGAAGTACCGTTTTAACGGTTATATTCATGTGAAAGCAATACCGGGGGCAAATCCATTATTAATCGAAAAGACCGGATGGATTGTTGACCGCATGAGCGTTAATATGGAGCTGCCAACGGCAGAGGGATTGCGGACATTGGCACCACAGAAGAGCAGAAGGAAAATATTGACGCCGATGAGACAGATTCAGATGGGGCGTAAGGAGAGTTATCTGTTATCTGGAAGCGAGCAGTCACAGGGGATGCTTCCTTCCTATTCATCACCAGTAGTGGGCAGTTTGGAGCAGCAGTATAAACAGATGGTAAATGTGCCAAAACTTCGTGAGTCTTCTACACATTGCCTTCAGGAAAGCCATCCGGGGCAGAGTTTCGTTCCTGCTGGTCAGAGTACGCAGATGATAATTGGGGCCACACCGGAGAGTGATTACGAGATTGTCCATATGGCAGAGGCTTTATATCATCAATTTGATTTAAAAAGGGTTTTCTATTCCGCTTTTGTCAACACGACAGGAGATGAATTACTTCCAGATACGACGGAGTTCGGTCCTCCGTTATTGAGGGAACACCGTCTCTATCAGGCTGATTTTTTACTGCGCTTTTATCAGTTTAAAGCAGAAGAAATTATTACGGCGGACCAGCCGAATCTCAATGTACAGATAGACCCCAAATGCAACTGGGCTCTTAATCATTTAGAGCAGTTTCCCGTGGAGGTGGAAAAGGCTGATTATCATACGCTTTTGCGGGTACCGGGGATTGGAGTGAAGTCTGCGAAACGGATTGTGACGGCAAGGCGGCTGGGAAGCCTCGATTATGCCTCGCTCAAAAAGTTCGGGGTAGTATTGAAACGGGCTATGTATTTTATTACCTGCCATGGCAAAATGATGATGCCAATCCGTTTGGAACAATCGTTTATTCTTACCAATTTATTAGGATTAAAAGAAAAACTTCCTCCCGGATTGACAGGAACAACAACGTTTCAGCAAATGACTTTAGAAGATTTTGGGGTGTAGATGTATGCGAAATGTATATTTATGTGAAAACACGGCAGAGGGGATTTTTTCCGCAATTTATCGGGCCTATGAGGATAGGCATGGACACCGCAATAATGAAATTCAGGTGAAAGAAGAGGACTTTAACCGTCAATTATTTTGTGAATATATATCGGTAGAGACAGATTTTGAGCGGGCGGTTAAGGTGGCGAGAACTGTACAACGGGATGTATCAAGACAGGCATATGAGTTTCTGCACAAGGTGTCAGTTTCTTATCGGACAGACAAAGCAGACGCCATGTACCGGCTGATTATTGAGGGGCTGTATATGGGAAACAAGGCGCTGCAGCATCTGACAGCTCCCCACATGCAGATCTTGTGCGATATAGAAAAGCATGTAGATAATGAAATCTGTCATTTTGTTCAATTTCTTCGTTTTGAGGAATTGGAAAATGAAGCATTATTTGCTAGAATAAACCCTAAGAACGCTATTTTACCCTATATGGCAGACCATTTTGCAGACCGCTTTTATGAAGAGAAGTGGATTATTGCAGATACGGTTCATCGGACAGTGCTCATTCACGACAAGGGAGAAGCTGTTATTTATGCAGCCATGGAAGACGTCAATCCAGATGAATTGCAGTTGTCGTATTCGAAAGAAGAAGAGGCGATGCGGAAACTATGGAAAGTGTTTGTCGATAAAATAGCGATAAAGGAGCGCGTCAATCCAAATTTGCAGAGACAATTGCTGCCGTTGCGCTTCCGCAAATATATGAAGGAGTTTAATGAGGGATGAAATTTTACATGGCGCCGTTAGAAGGCATTACGACATATATATACCGCAACATACACCATGACAGATTTCCGGGTTTAGAAAAATATTATACGCCCTTTGTTTCACCGACATCCAATCACGACTTCAAAAGCCGGGAAAAGAGGGATGTTCTGCCGGAAAATAACAGGGGAATACCGCTTGTTCCGCAAATTTTGAGCAACCATGCGGATGAGTTTCTATATACGGCAGAAAGGTTAATTGAATATGGGTATTCGGAAATTAATTTGAATCTTGGCTGCCCGTCAGGAACGGTTGTTGCAAAGGGCAGAGGTTCAGGATTTCTAAGTGATTTGGAGGGATTGAACCGCTTTTTAGGAGAAATTTTTGACAAGTTGACTGTGCCAATATCAATCAAGACCCGTATCGGACGCAATGAGCCATCTGAATTTCGGGATATACTGGCAATATATAATCAGTACCCAATCTGCGAGCTGACGATACATCCCCGTGTCAGGGCAGATTTTTATCGCGGCAGACCGGATTGGGATGTATTCGAAGAGGCGTTGGAAAATAGTGTGAATCCGGTCTGCTATAATGGTGATATCAATTCAGTAGAAGACTATGAGAGATTTTGCGAGCGGTTTCCTACGGTGGAGCAAATCATGATTGGACGCGGGTTGATTGCCAATCCGGCTCTTGTGCGGGAAATAAAAACGAAACAGGCGATGAGTTGGCAGGAACATATTCAATATGCGAAAGAGTTGCAACACGCTTATGAAAAGATTATGCCGGAGATTCCGGTTTTGTATAAAATGAAAGAAATATGGTCGTATATGGCGACAGCACATCCAGATAGTGCAAAAGTATGGAAAAGGATTAAAAAGACGAAACATTTGGCAGAATATGAGAGAGTGCTTTACACTCTTTAAGAACGTTGACATGGAAAAGTAAATATGGTAGTTTATGGATAGCAATAAGGCAAAGAAAACTGGTCATTCACTTTGCGGGAAAGAGGTTATGTATGGGATTGGCTGAACTCTTTTTATTTGCGGTTGCCCTTTCAATGGATGCTTTTGCGGTCTCTGTCTGCAAAGGACTGTCGCTTGATAAATTAAAGATAAAACATGCGGTAATTGTCGGTGTCTATTTTGGCGGTTTTCAGGCCCTTATGCCTTTGATTGGATATTTGTTAGGAAGCCAGTTTCAGCGTATGATTGAAGCAATCGACCATTGGATTGCGTTTTCCCTGTTATTGTTACTTGGTATTAATATGATTCGGGAAGCGGTTACGGAGCAGGATGGGGAGACGGATTGTTCCTTTGCGTTCCGAAGTATGTTTCCATTAGCGGTGGCGACCAGTATTGATGCTTTGGCGGCAGGTATAACCTTTGCTTTTCTGCGTGTAAATATTTGGAAGGCTGTTCTTTTGATTGGCTGTACTACGTTTATATTTTCGGCAGCAGGGATAAAAATTGGTCATGTGTTTGGTAACAAATTTCAAAAGAAGGCGCAGATTGCAGGAGGCATCATTCTTATCCTTATTGGAATTCGGATATTATGGGAGCATTTGAGAGGTTAATGTGAAAGATAAGATTTTTTCACACGACAATTTGTGTCTGCGGCCTGCAGAGCCATAGCATGGCTTGACACAAAGTTGTATTATGCGGACAAAGCAGCGAAGAAATGAGGGTTAGTATGAAGACAGCATTGACGATAGCGGGCAGTGATTGCAGCGGTGGTGCGGGCATTCAGGCGGACATGAAGACGATGATGGCAAACAACGTCTATGCCATGAGTGTCGTTACGGCAATCACGGCGCAAAATACCAAAGGCGTAACAGGAGTTTTGGAGGTACCGCCAGAGTTTGTAACACAGCAATTAGATGCTGTGTTTACGGATATTTTTCCAGATGCGGTTAAAATCGGGATGGTTTCTTCCGGGAAATTGATAACGGCGATAGCAGATGCCCTGCGTCACTATCAGGCAACCAATATTGTTTTAGACCCGGTTATGGTTTCCACGAGCGGCTCCCGGTTATTATGCGAAGAGGCGGTTTCGGAATTAAAAGAGAAATTGATTCCATTGGCTTCGGTAATTACACCAAACATTCCAGAAGCGGAGGTTTTGTGGGGGCGGTCAATCGCCTCGGCTGCTGATATGGAGCAAGCGGCGAAAGAGATTTCACAGGCATATGGGATTGCGGTACTCTGCAAGGGTGGACATAATATAAATGATTCAAACGATTTACTATATGCAGAGGGCAGGGCGAAATGGTTTCAGGGAGAGAGGATAGATAATCCGAATACTCATGGAACCGGGTGCACGTTATCAAGTGCGATTGCTTCCTGTCTGGCACGAGGGCTTTCTCTGACAGAGGCTGTGCATAAAGCCAAGGAGTATGTTTCAGGCGCGTTGGCGGCAGGGCTTGATTTAGGGCGGGGCAGCGGACCGCTGCATCATGGGTATCAGTTGGATAGATAAGAAAAATGGAGGATAAAGTGAACAAAGTTCGCTCTGCCTATTTGTGCCGAGAACGTCACAAATAGGCCTTTATCCGACACGAGAAAAAACTGTAACACAGTTTTTTCTCGTGCGGTTCCTCGAACGAAAACGTTCTCGGAATGGAGGATTATTATGGTTTCAAAAGAAATGTTACAATTAGGGACAAATCCGTCTGCGATTCGTGATTTGTTTGAGTATGGCAACAAGAGAAAAGCAGAGATTGGAGCGGAGAATGTATTTGATTTTAGTATAGGAAATCCAAGTGTTCCTGCGCCGGATTGTGTAAAAGAGGCAGTTCAGGATTTGCTAGAGGAGGATGCGGTAGCGCTTCACAGTTATACATCAGCAGTGGGAGATATGGAACTCCGCCAGAAACTCGCCGCTTATGTGAATGAAACACAGGGTACATCGTTATCTGCTAATAACTTTTATATTACGGCAGGAGCAGCAGCATCTCTGACAATTACATTAAAAGCGTTGGCGGAACCGGAAGACGAATTCATCGTGTTTGCTCCCTTTTTTCCAGAATACCGTGTATTTGTGGAAATGACAGGTTCCCGTTTGGTTGTTGTGCAGTGTGATACAAAGGACTTTCAGATTGATTTGGAGGCCTTTGAAAAAGCTGTTACGCCAAACACAAAAGGAGTGATTGTCAATTCGCCAAACAATCCGACCGGCGTTGTTATCACCGGAGAATGTATTGAACAAATGTGTACGATTCTGAGAAATAAACAGTCTGAGTACGGAAAAGAAATCTTTCTTATTGCTGATGAGCCATATCGGGAATTGGTATATGATGATGTGAATGTTCCGTATTTGATGAATTATTATGACAATACAATCGTATGTTATTCGTATAGTAAATCGTTGTCTTTACCGGGAGAACGGATTGGCTATATTGCCGTTTCTGACAAGGTAAAAGATGGGAACTTAGTATATGCATCTGTTTGCGGCGCCGGACGCGCGCTTGGGTATGTGTGTGCGCCAAGCCTGTTTCAGAAAGTAATCAGCCGTTGTATCGGGCAGACGTCGGATGTGAATATCTATAAGAAAAACAGGGATTTGCTGTATCAGGCGCTTACCGATTATGGCTATCGCTGCATTAAGCCGGATGGGGCCTTTTATCTCTTTGTAGAGGCATTGGAGGAAGATGCCGCAGCCTTTGCCGAGAAAGCGAAAGAGTATGAACTGTTATTAGTGGCATCGGATAGTTTCGGAACGCCGGGGTTTGTCCGTATTTCATACTGTGTCAGTACGGAGCAGATTGAGGCGGCGCTGCCGGCTTTCCAAAAGTTAGCGGAGGCATACCATGAGTAACTTTAAGAAGATGATTAGTTATTATAAACCATATAAGAAAGTCTTTTTTGCCGATATTTTCTTTGCGCTTATAGAGGCGGGAACCGTACTGGTAATACCTGTTCTTGTTCGTTACATTACGCAGGATGTTATATACTGGCCGATGGATGAGGCTCTGCATACCATTTATCTGTTAGGGGCGCTTATGGTAGGATTGGTTGCCATAGAATGTTATTGTAACTTTTTCGTTTCTAATTACGGGCATGTGATGGGGGCGCGCATGGAATATGATATGCGTGCTGAAATTTTTGAGCATTATCAGAAATTATCTTTTTCTTTTTATGACGACCAGAAAGTGGGACAGCTCATGTCCCGTATTACATCTGATTTGTTTGATATTACGGAGTTGTTACATCACGGGCCGGAGAATCTGGTGATTTCTTTTATTAAACTGATTGGTGCCTTTGTCATTTTGTTAATGATTAGTCCGTGGCTTACGTTGGCAGCGTTTATACTTATTCCGATAATGTTTGTGTATGCCTTTTATTTTAATAAGAAAATGAAACGGGCATTTCGGAGAAATCGTGAGCAGATTGCAGAGATTAACGCACAGATTGAAGATAACTTATCCGGGATCCGTGTGGTTAAGTCATTTGCCAATGAAAATATAGAAAAGAAAAAATTCCGTCGTGGAAATGATGGTTTTCTTAGCGCCAAGAAGGACAGTTATTTCTATATGGGAGGGTATCATGCCGGTCTGGGAGCATTTACGATGCTGATTCAGATTATCGTTTTAGTGAGTGGAGCGGTTCTTGTTACAAAAGGGATTGTCAGTGTCACAGATTTAGTAACGTTCCTGCTCTATATTAATATTTTTACGGAACCAGTCAGGAGACTGATTGATTTTACAGAGCAATTTCAGAATGGATATACAGGTTTTGAGCGTTTTATGGAAATTTTGAATTTGCAGCCGGACATCGAAGACCGTGAGGGTGCAGTTGATATCCACAATGTAAAAGGTAATATTGAATTTAATGATGTAGCTTTCCATTATGAGGATAATACAGAAATGGTACTCAATCATGTGAATTTATCAGTGAAGGCAGGTTCTTATATTGCCTTAGTGGGAAGTTCCGGTGCAGGGAAGAGTACACTGTGCAGCCTTATTCCCCGTTTCTATGAAGTGACAGAGGGGAGCATCCGAATTGACGGAACAGATGTACGAGATATCAAGCTCAAGAGCCTGCGGAATCATATAGGAATTGTACAGCAGGAGGTCTATCTTTTTGCAGGAACGATATACGATAACATTGGCTATGGGAAGCCAAAGGCTGGCAGGGAAGAAATTATTCAGGCTGCAAAAGAAGCGAATGCCCATGATTTTATTATGTCTCTGCCAAATGGGTACGAGACAGATATCGGACAGCGGGGGATAAAGTTATCCGGCGGTCAGAAGCAGCGTCTTTCGATTGCCCGGGTATTTCTGAAAAACCCGCCGATTTTGATTTTTGACGAAGCTACTTCGGCTCTGGATAATGAAAGTGAAAAAGTCGTACAGGAATCGTTGGAAAAGTTGGCAAAAAACCGTACAACATTTGTGATTGCTCACCGTCTTTCGACGATACGCAATGCGGAAAAAATACTTGTGCTGACGGAGGATGGAATTGCAGAGAGCGGCACGCATGAGGAGCTGATGAGAGCAGACGGGGTATACCGTCATCTATACGATGTGAATAGCTGAGTATATTTTTAACAATACTATAGGATAACAGGGTCCAAAGCTTTAAGGAGGCGTAGGTGTATGAATCTTTCCGAAATCTTTTTTCAGGCAATATCTCTAGTTGGAGGTCTGTCTTTTTTTCTATATGGAATGCATATTATGGGAGAGGGGCTGGCTAAAATATCCGGCGGACGTTTGGAGCGGATATTAGAGCGCCTTACGGATAATCGTTTGAAAGCCGTACTTTTAGGTGCGGGAATAACGGCAGTAATACAGTCGTCTTCTGCTACGACGGTAACGGTAGTGGGGTTTGTAAACTCCGGTATTATGAAACTGGGGCAGGCAGTAGGAGTGATTATGGGAGCCAATATCGGCACTACGATGACCTCATGGCTGCTCAGTTTAACGGGAATAGAAAGCCAGAACTTCTTTATTCGTCTGTTGAAACCGTCTTCCTTTACACCGTTGCTGGCGCTGGTCGGCATTATCCTGATTATGAGGGCGGGACAAGATAAACGAAGAGATGTCGGGGCCATATTTATCGGATTTGCAGTGTTGATGTTTGGTATGGAGACGATGAGCGGGGCTGTGAAACCGCTGGCAGAGGTGCCGGAGTTTACCGGAATGCTGACGATGTTCTCAAATCCGATATTAGGAATGCTGGCGGGGACACTGCTGACTGCCATTATACAAAGTTCGTCGGCCTCGATAGGTATTTTACAGGCTTTGTGTGCGACGGGTAGCGTCACTTATGCGACAGCCATACCAATAATTATGGGACAAAATATAGGAACCTGTGTTACCGCGATACTATCGTCTATCGGAGCTGGAAAGAATGCCAAGCGTGCGGCGATTGTCCATCTGTATTTCAATGTGATAGGAACTGTAGTGTTTATACTTGCTTTTTACGGACTCAATATGATTTTGCACTTTGCGTTTATGGGGGTGCCTGCAAATGCAGCAGGCATTGCGGTTGTACACAGTCTGTTCAATATAGGCGCGACTATACTGTTACTTCCGTTTGCCAACGGTCTTGAGAAATTAGCGGTGCTGACCGTTCAGGCAGGGGAAGACGAGAGAGATAGTGAATTTGCCAGACTGGATGTCCGTTTTCTGGAGACGCCGGCGCTGGCTTTAGAGCAGTGCCGGCATTCGGTGAATGAGATGGCGCGGCTGGCGCAGGAAAATGTGACGACAGCGCTGGCCGATGTTCTTGATGGAAATAAGCGAAAAAAGGTGAAGCAGACGGAAGAAAAAATTAACCGCTATGAGCGGGAGCTGACGGAATATCTGCACAAAATATCAATGCAAAATTTACTGCCGGAAAATAGCGATGATTGCAATATGCTGTTATACTGCATTCGGGATTTTGAGAGAATGAGTGACCATGCGTGCAATATTGCGGATGAGTCGGCCAAGATAGCCAAGTCCGGGGCTATATGGCCAAAGAAAACGAGGAAAGAGCTGAAAGTATATACGGCAGAAATACAAAATATTGTCAGTGTGACAGTGGACGCCTTTGTGCAAAGGGATACAGACGGCGCGCGCGCGATAGATTCTATGGAGGAAAGAATAGACGCGCTGAATAAAAAAGTGAAAAAACAGAATTTGAAAAGGGCGAAAAAAGAAAAATGTTCCCCTGAAATAGGCATTTTTATGAATGAATTATCCATTAATTTTGAGAGGGTAGCAGACCATTGTGAAAATATTGCTATTAGTATGTTAGGCCAACTCGATAATGAGGATGGGGAGGAGGAAGAGTGATTCTGGATCTGCAGTAACCCGTCAAAAGATACTTAAAAAGTTTATGAAAAACTACTTGTTTTTTACGGAAAAAATAGTATGATTAGAAATAGATAAATGAAAGGGAGGACAAAAGAAATATGTTCGGAGAATTGATTGATATTTTGAAAAAGAATCCAAAGAAAATTGTATTTACGGAAGGTAGTGACCCTCGTATTCTGGAAGCGGCATCCCGCTTACTTGCAGGAACATTTTTGTCACCGATTCTCGTAGGAAATAAAGATGAAATTGCAAAGGCAGCGGAAGAGAGCGCATTTAATATTCGCGGCGCGGTGATTTTAGACCCGTTGGAGTATGAAGAGATTGACGAGATGGCAGAGTGCCTTTATGAAATCCGCAAGAACAAAGGAATGACGTTAGAAAAGGCAAAGGAAACTTGTCGGCAGGCCAATTATTTTGGAACGATGTTGGTGAAGATGGGAAAGGCAGATGCTCTTTTAGGCGGTGCGACGTATTCGACAGCCGATACCGTAAGGCCGGCGCTGCAGATTATTAAGACAAAACCGGGCAAAAATATTGTGGCATCCTGTTTTATTTTAGTTCGCGAGTCGGCAACCGGAGGAAATACGGTGCTGGCGATGGGAGACTGCGCTATCAATATTAAGCCGACCGAAGATGAATTGGTGGAGATTGCATTGGACTGTGCAGAATGTGCAAGAACTTTTGGAATTGATCCGAAAGTGGCATTTCTGAGCTATTCCACGTTTGGCTCCGGTGCAGGCGAGGATGTTGATAAGATGCGCAATGCTGCAGAGCGGGCAAAGAAACTGGCTCCGCATATTCCAATGGTCGGCGAGATTC
This sequence comes from uncultured Eubacterium sp., assembly GCA_910577295.1. Taxonomy (GTDB): domain Bacteria; phylum Bacillota; class Clostridia; order Lachnospirales; family Lachnospiraceae; genus Eubacterium_F. The sequence goes on along the minus strand of CAJTLS010000013.1, from coordinate 41,789 downwards.
AGTTTGATGCTGCGGTATCGCCTCGTGTGGCAAGAACAAAGTGTCCGGGTAATGAAGTGGCAGGTTGCGCCAACACATTTATTTTCCCGGATATCAGCTCGGGTAATATCGGTTATAAGATTGCGCAGCGCATGGGAAATTTTGACGCCTATGGGCCGGTCATGCTCGGATTAAATGCTCCGGTAAATGATTTGTCGCGTGGCTGCAATGCTTCGGAAGTATATTCAATGGCAATTATTACTGCCGCTTTGGCATAGGGAGGATAAAAGTACGGATGAAACGCAGTCAGAAGAAACAAAAGGAACGGAAACAGAAATCTCCCGTTCTGCCGACGGGAGAGTATGATGTACATTATATCGGTGTTTTAGACGGTATACGCGCGATAGCGATTTTGATTATTGCATGGTATCACATATGGCAGCAGTCATGGCTGATGCCGATAGCAGGAGAGGTTAATCTGGATTGGTTAGTGCGCAATGGCAGCATTTTAGTAGATATGATGATTTTGCTTTCCGGTTTTTGCCTGTTTCTTCCTTATGCTAGAGAGATGGTATTGGGCGGAAAGACAGGTACATGCGGTGAGTTTTATATGAAACGTGTGGCACGCATCGTTCCATCCTATTATGTATCGCTTCTTATAGTTCTGTTGTTTTTTGCACTTCCATTAGGAGAATACGGCAATGATTTTAGCCTGATGGGAAAAGATATTGTCAGCCACCTGACTTTTACCCAAAATTTGTTTAGTGAGTTGATTCAGGGAACACACTTAAACGGCGTACTGTGGACAATTGGTGTGGAAGTGCAGTTTTATCTTATTTTTCCGCTGTTAGCGAAGTTTTTCCGCAAGCAGCCGATACTTACATATGTCGGAATGACGGCCATCGGATTGTTGAGCAGTTACTTTATCAGCGCCCATTTTGCGACGATAAACCAGTCGCTCTATGTCAATCATACGCTCACGTTTTTCAGCGTCTATGCCAATGGAATGCTCGGGGCGTGGCTGTATGTGCTCTACGCCAAGAAACGGAAGAAGAGAACGACGGCAGAGGGAATTGCCGGAATCATAATGACGGTTGGCGGTATCATGATATTCTGGCGGTTCTGCGATTGGCGCATGACATGCGGAGAGGAGACGAGGTGGCAGGTAAATAACCGTTATCTTCTATCCCTGCTCTTTCTGCTTATCGTGGCCAGTGCGATTGTTGCCCTGCCGTGGTTCCGAAAAATCTGGGATAATCGTGTTATGAAGTTTCTGGCGGGCATTTCCTTTAATTTATATATTTGTCATCAGTACATAGCGGTCAAATTAAAAGAGTTCCGTATTCCGGATTGGGAGGGGGAGGAACTGCCTAATCAGACCGGCGATGTTGCATGGCAGTGGAAGTATACGCTTCTCTGTATTGTGCTTAGCATTGCCGTGGCGATTTTTATGACCTATGTCGTGGAGCGTCCGGCCGCGCGCTGGATAAAACGATGGTATGAAAAGAGGAGGAAGAAGGAAAATGAAACAGTTTGTAAGGCTTAGCATATGTGTACTTCTTGTGTTGGCGCTTGTTGCCTGTTCTGCAGAGGAAAAGTCAGGTAAAGAACAGAATGCGTCGACGAGCAGCGGACAGGCGGTAGAACAAACGCAGGTAACAGGGCGTGAAATCAGTGATACCGATGGCCCGGCTCTCAAGGATATTTATGCGGATTACTTTATGATGGGAGCAGCGATAAACGGCACGGATAAGGAGACGGCTGCCATTCATCACGAGGGTATGGCGGCAGTATTGAAGAAGCACTATGATTCCACTACACTCAGCAACTTAATGAAACCATGTTATCTCTTAGATGAAAAAAAATGCATCAAATCCGGCAAGGGAAAGTCTGATATTACCGAGGTGACATTGAATTTTGACTCGTGCGAGGAAAGTCTGAAGTTCTGTCAGGAGAATGGTATTAAGATGCGTGGTCACACGCTTGTCTGGCACAATCAGACGCCGGAATGGTTCTTTAAAAAGAATTATGATGAGAAAAAAGGATATGTCAGTAAGAAAGTAATGGCAAAACGCATGGAGAATTACATAAAAGGCGTATTGGAGTATTGTCAGAAAAATTATCCCAGCGTTATCTATTGCTGGGATGTTGTAAATGAATGTGTGGACGATGGTACGGGCGATACTTCCGTTGATTGGAATTGTCGTGCGATGTTTAATGGTGGAGACAATTTCTGGCATGCAGTGATGGGGCCGGATTATGTAGAAAAGGCTTTTGAGTACGCAAGAAAATATGCGGATAAAGATGTGAAATTAATCTACAATGACTATAACGTATACAATCCTGCCAAGTGTGAGAATATATTTAATCTTGCCAAAGGATTAAAAGAAAAAGGACTCATTGATGGTCTTGGTCTTCAGCCTACCGTAGATTTATATAATCCCGATGAATTGTCCGGTGATTCCGTAGACAGCTTTGAGACATGTTTAAATAAGTATGCGGAACTTGGTTTGGAAATCCAGATTACGGAACTGAGTTTTAAGATTGATGAGGACACCGGAGAACGGGATGAACAATCGCTGAAACGTCAAGCCGACCGCTATCAGGAAATGTTTGAGCTGTTAAAGAGGATGGACACCGCAGGCGGCGGCAAGTGCAACATTACAAGTGTGTCAATCTTTGGTATCTGTGATGATTATCCGCTGTATGACGACTGTGTTCAGTGTCTGTATGTATGGGATAAGGAATGCAAGCCGAAAGAGGCTTTTTACCGTATTCGGGAAGTAGGCGAAAAGAAGTAGTGACGGGGTTGTACCGCGCTGCTTTACAAAGAAAGAAAAGAGGAATGAATAGATGAAAGCAAAGATTAGTGCAAATAAAAATAAGACAATTAGCCAAATTGATAAGAGACTGTACAGTTCATTTATTGAACATCTGGGGCGCGCCGTTTATCATGGCATATATGAGCCGGAGCATGCGACAGCAGACGATATGGGATTTCGTCAGGATGTTATGAAAGTGATTAAAGAGATGGAGATTCCGATGGTTCGTTATCCGGGCGGTAACTTCGTATCCGGCTATCATTGGGAAGATGGCACAGGAGATAAGGCAAAGCGTCCGCACCGCATGGAGCTGGCATGGAGTTCGGTAGAGACGAACGAGGTAGGAATTGACGAATTTCAGGAATGGGCAAAACGGGTTGACACGGAGATTATGATGGCCGTCAATCTTGGCACAAGAGGGCCGGAGGAGGCCGGTCAGGTAGTGGAATATTGTAATGCGGTGACAGATACTTATTATGCCAACATGCGAAGGGAAAATGGTTTCGATAAACCGTTTGCCATACATACATGGTGTTTGGGAAATGAAATGGATGGCCCATGGCAGATTTGCCACAAGACGGCGACCGAGTATGCGAGAACGGCTTGCGAGGCGGCAAAGATTATGAAGTGGGTCGATGATTCGATTGAGCTTGTAGCCTGCGGCAGTTCACATCAGAATATGCCAACGTTTGGAGAGTGGGAAGAGACGGTGCTCCGCGAGGCGTACGAGCATATTGATTATCTTTCTATGCATGAGTATTACGGTAATCCGGATGATGATACGGCTAAGTATCTGAGTTGTTCTATGGATATGGAAGATTTCATTAAGAAAGTCGGAGCAATCTGCGATAAGATAAAAGAAGAGAAAAAGAGCGATAAGGATATTTATTTATCCTTTGACGAGTGGAATATCTGGTTCCATTCTGCCGAGCAGGATAAGAAGCAGGAGAAATGGCAAATTGCTCCGCCGCTGCTGGAGGACATTTACACGATGGAAGACGCTCTGGCAGTCGGCTGTCTTTTGAATACGCTGATAAGAAATGCAGACCGTGTAAAGATTGCCTGTCTGGCGCAGCTTGTCAATGTAATTGCACCGATTATGACAGCGAACGGCGGCGATATGTGGCTGCAGACCATTTTCTATCCATTTATGTATGCCTGCCGTTATGGAAGGGGAACTTCCGTAGAAGTGAATGTAGAGAGTGAAACTTACGCCGCAGGGGAACGTGATGCGATTCCATATGTAGACAGCTCGGTTGTCTATAATGAGGAGCGGGGAGAGCTGACAGTATTTGCAGTCAACCGCAACATGGACGAGCAAATGGATGTGAGTCTGAATCTCGAAGAGTTTGGACAATTTAAGTGTGTAGAGCATATGGTGTTAAACCATGATGATATGAAAGCGACAAATTCGTTAGAACATCCGGATAATGTTGTACCGCATAAAGGAAGCGGAGCTGCAGAGGGAGTTGTGACATTGGAGCCGCACTCTTATAATATGATTCGCTTTTACAATTAGCACGATGGAGAGTAAGAAATGATAAAAGATTTATTCCATAAAAACAGGCCGACATATTCGCTCGAAGTGTTTCCGCCAAAGAAAGATGCCGACGTATCTGTAATTTATGATGCGTTGGATGAATTTAAGGCATTACATCCGAGTTTTATATCTGTAACATATGGAGCAGGCGGCAATACGGCGGAAAACACGTTTGCCATTGCTTCCTATATTCAGAATCAATGCGGCATTGAAGCGCTTACGCATTTGACATGTGCGGCAATACCCGATGAACTATTTTTAAAAAATTTCCTCACCAACCTTTACCGCAATGGGATACATAATTTACTGGCATTGCGGGGGGATAAGCCGCAGTGGATGAGCGAAGAGCAGTTTTCACAGAGATATTATGAGCATGCGTCTGATTTGACGAGGGATGTCAAAAAAGCATATGATTTTAGCGTTGCGGGAGCCTGTTATCCGGAGATACACCCCGAAGCAGCAGACTTACAGGAGGATATCGCGCATTTAAAAGAGAAAGTCGAGCAGGGGGTAGATTTTCTGATTACCCAGCTCTTCTATGACAATGATGTATTTTACCGTTTTTTGGAAGAAGTCCGCAAGGCGGGAATTGACGTTCCCGTGCTTCCGGGACTGATGCCGATTACATCAATCAAACAGGTGAAAAATATTGTACAGATGTCCGGTACAAAACTTACGGCAGATTTGACAGAAGCGATTCAGAAGTATAAAGACAGTCCGGCAGACTTTAAGAAAGCGGGACTGGAGTATTCCAAAAGGCAGATGGAGGGCCTTTTGGCGCATGGAGTCGATGGAATTCATTTGTATTCAATGAATAAGGTAGAGATAGCAAAAGCAATTTATGAATAAGTAGTTTCGTGTTATATTATAATGATAGAAGATGCTTCGTTTTTTTTAAGAGAGAGGTGGGGTTTTATGACAGGGAAAAAAACATATGTTGTAATGGTCGTTGTAATGGCTCTAGTTATCGCTGTCTTTGCCGGTTGCGGCGCTGCGGAAAAGAAAACCGATTATACCGGTCAATGGAAGTTAAGCGACGGAAAGGCAAGCGGTATCAAACTAACGGCAGAGCAGTTAGTTTCTTCTCTGGGGGAAATCTCTATGCACATAGAGGCGAAAGGGAAGATAACGAAAAAAAGAGGGATTGGATTGGACGAAAATGGGAAGTGGAGCGCTACGGAGACGGGAATTATTGTCTCCGATTTGGACGGCAGCAATTCCATAACATTCAAATACCATGACGGCGCCCTGTCAGGGGAAATCAAAGGGGTTGAGATAACGCTTAAGAAATGAGGCGATTAATGTATGGAAAGAGGGTGCGGTTAATGAAAAAACAAGGTTTGTACTATTTACTTATCGTTTTATCCTTGCTTTTATTTGCCATTCCATTTACCATATTAAAGGATACCAAAATTATAGCGCCTGTTATTGTGGTTGTTAGTATTTATCTGTTTTTAGGCGCAATTATTAAATTGTGCAAAACTAACGGTAAGCTAAAAGATACTCTTATTTGCGTAATTGATTTATTATTCTGGCTGCCATAATTTTGAAAGGCAGCATTTATTTCTGTATCAGTTTTTATTCTTCACATATTTCTTGTTTACACCTCTGCCGTTGATAAGGACAAGACCTTTATCGGCCATCTTTTTCATCAACGTATAGGAGCGTGTGTTTTTAATGTTCAGTAGTTCCTGTACTTCTCCGTCAGTAATTTGTCCGTTTTCATCAATGAAATTATGATGAAAGGAAGCGGAAATCCTAACGACAAGAATTTATATTCCCTTTCTTTTAAGCATAATAATAACGGGGCAGTCTACCTGTCCCGCTATTATTAGTATCAATTTGAATATGTCAATAAAAATATTTTTAGTTGAGTCTGTAAAACGGATTATCGTCCGCAGCACTGTTTGTATTTTTTGCCGCTGCCGCATGGGCACGGGTCATTTCGTCCTACTTTGCGGTTTTCATTGTGAATAGTGCCGGAACTTTTTTGCTGTTTGTACAACTCCTTGCGCCTGTCTTCGGAAAGGATATCTTCCCATTGTGGTAAATTGTAAAGCCAGTCGGCTTTGCATTCTACCATATTATAATACAATTTTTCCGAATCAATATCAATTTTAACTTTTGTATCTGCTTCCATTTCTTCAATGGGATTCGCTTCTTTCAAACTGTCGTTAATGCCGTCTAAAAATCCGACCATCATGGAAAGTGGAACATCATATTTGTCTGCCAGTTCCTGCACTGTGCCCTCGACTACCTGAGTGGGATTTGTAAGTAGCTGCTCGTAAATTCCCTTTTCCAATTCAAAGTAATTCTGCCAAAGCTGCTGCCCTTCTTTGGAATTTTGAAGTTCTTCATTATAGGCATAATCACGCCATTCCTGTAATAAAGCCATATGCAATTCCTCCTGTAAACATCAATAATGAAACGACTATATTATATTTCGGCAAAAAAAACAAAAAAGTTGAATATTCTTAAAAAAACAGGCAAGAATATAAGTACCGGCAGATCAAAGTCGATCCCCCTCTACTTAGATCTGCTGCATTCAACCCCTAACCGGTTGAATGCGTATCCTCCCCTATTACCCTCTTCGGGATGGCAGACAGGCTGTCCTGAAGAGGTTTTTATTTTACCGAAAGAAGTTGTCAAAAGAAAGTCGGGTTTGTATTGTTTTTAATACTTTAATTGTGTCTTAATAAGGTTTATATACATATTAAGCAATTAAAAAATAGTTTTTTATTTTGTAATCGTGTAGACATTTGTCAAATTATGTTATATTATATTTATGAATTAGATTTTTACTAATGAGGGAGTACAAGCATGGAAAAACTATTTAATAAAATGCCTTTATGGATAATTAATGCCATTTCATTCGTTTCAGGAATCTTAACGATTGCAGCAGCGGTTCTTTCATTATTTTCTCTATACAATGATTGGAACAAAGAATACATAATAATTTTTATTGTTTTATGCTTATTTATTGTTTTGCTAATCATACGAATGCGTAAGTATCAAAAAATAGCGTTTGACAGACAACAAATAACATCTTTTGTCTATCACAAATTGACACATATTTCAAGAGATTTGTATTTTGATATTATGAGATGCCATAAAGATAAGACGGAAAGTATTCGCAATATGACGGAGGCTTATCAAAATCAATTGTCGGTCTTATTAACACATTTATGTGATATGATGGAAAAATATTGTGGACAAAAAATAGATTCATGTATTAAATTAATTACCCGTCCGGAAGCAGACATAAAAGATATTATGCTTACAACCTTTTGCCGGTCAGGCACATCAGATACTACAAGGGGATTATATGAAGCTAATAACGAGATAAAATTGGATGAAAATTCTGATTTTTTATATATTGTTGACCCCAATAGAGATTCTAATTTGAATTATTTTTATCAGGGCAATCTAATAGATTATGCAAAAGAGTTAAGGAAACAGGGAAAACGTTATAGAAATACAAATCCTAAGTGGGAAGATGATTATAAGGGTACTATCGTTGTACCAATACAAATCGAACATAAAAGGCTCTATGATACATCTTCCGAGGATTCGTTTCATGTTATCGGATTCTTATGTGTAGATTCTGAATCTACCTCTGCGTTTCTTAAACGACAGGAAAAAGCCAATGTGAATATGTTGAAATCATTTGCGGATTTAATATATATACTGCTTTCGCAATACCAACACTATTTAAAAAAGCTGGCAAATGATGTAAGTAACAACATAGAAATTAATCGAAATATTTGTTGATGTTTTTATTTATTTGTCATATAATACTAATAGATTTTTAATGGGGGTGTCTGTATGCAAAAATTTCTGGATTTTATTTATGTGCTTATCTTTGGAAGAAGAACACTGGATGGATTTGTCAATAATAAGACCGACGGTGAAAAATGTAAGTATATTTTTGATTCTGTATTTCCGAATGAAGAGATACTTAATATTGCATTGCCTCCATCCAAAACAATGTCCATATCTAAATAATTCCATAAGGCAGACGGAAAGAAGCTATTGCAGCTTCTTTTTTGTGTTGTGGACTTTAATTTGTTGACTATGAAAGAAGTTGTCAAAAGAAAGTCGGGTTTGTAATTTATATATAAATACTGTATATTATATAGCATATAGTGAAAAGCATACAATGGAAATGAAAGGACAGGGAAAAATGATAAAAAATGCTATAAAAAGAAAATTACTAAGTTGTTTTCTTGCCAGTGTATTGGCGGTTTCTGTTATAGGTGTAGTTCCGTCTGCGGAAGTATATGCGGAAGAAATCCAGAAAGTATATGCCAAACGTTCATTTGCCAGCAGCTATGATTCGGAGAATGCTTACGACGGAAACGATTTGGGCTGCACTTATACCCCTGAGAAAACTACTTTTAAAGTATGGTCGCCGGAAGCGTCTGCGGTTGTACTCTGCAGATATGAAGAGGGCGATGGCGGCAGTACTATAAGCGAGACACCTATGACAAAAGGTGATAAAGGTGTGTGGAGTACAGAAGTTACAGGAGATATCGTAAATACATATTATACATACAAGGTAACGGTAAATGAAACTACAAAAGAGGCCGTTGATATCTATGCAAAAGCAACAGGGGTAAACGGTGACAGGGCTATGGTAGTAGATTTGGACAGTACAAATCCCGAGCATTGGGATGAAAACTATCAGAGAGAAGAGACGCGGCTTAGTGATGGTATTGTATGGGAAGTTCATATCAGGGATTTTTCTATTGATGTAAGTTCAGGTGTGTCAGAGCAAAATCGCGGGAAGTATAAAGCGTTCACGGAGAGAACTACAATCAACGGCGAAGGAAAGGTTGCTTCCTGTGTGGATTACTTAAAAGAACTTGGGGTAACACATGTACAGCTTCTCCCGATGTATGATTTTGCGTCTGTAGATGAGACAAACGTCAGCGCAGATTCCGGAAATAATTATAGCTGGGGCTATGAGCCGAAAAATTACAATGTTCCGGAGGGTTCCTATTCCGGTAATCCATACAACGGAAATGTCCGTATAACAGAAATGAAAGAAATGATACAGGCATTGCATGATGCGGGAATAAAGGTAATTATGGATGTTGCTTACAGCCATACATCAGATGCCAAAGATTCTAATTTTAATAAGATTATGCCGGACTATTATTATAAGCTTAATGCCGACTTGTCATATAAAGACCAATCGGGCTATGGCAATGCTACCAGAAGTGACAGCGCCATGTTTCGTAAGTTTATGATAGATTCCGTCTCCTATTGGGCGGAGGAATATAATCTGGACGGATTCCGGTTTGACCTTATGGGAATACATGACGTGACTACCATGAATCAGATTCGAAAAGCGCTTGACAGTAAGTTTGGCAAGAATACGGTTGTGCTGTATGGAGAAGGCCGGACTGGTGATGGCACATACGATTCGAACAGCGCACATAAGGCAAACGAATCCAAACTAGATAATGGTATCGGGTATTATAATGAGCAGATAAAAGAGGCATTAAAAGGCGGGGATAAGTTTGACGGAACGATAGGGCTGGTGCAGACAAATTATTTTAGCGGTGATTATCTTGAACCAAATGAGAAATGGCCAAATAATGTATTTGGCGGCATCATGGGTTCTGTTGGTTATACTTCCGGTCAATGGGGGATGTGGCGTCCATTCTGGTCAAAATCATCAAACTGCTGTTTGAGCTATGTATCTTCCCATGATAACCTTACGCTTTGGGATAAACTGACAGAGGGGTACGAACAAGACTTTTCATCAGTCGATGAGCAGATGAAAAGAATGAATAAAATGGCAGGAAGCGTAGTGCTTGTATCCAAGGGCGGAGTGTTTATGCAGGCAGGAGAAGAATTTGCCAGAACGAAAAATGGGGCTGGTAACAGTTACTCTTCTCCGGATTCGGTGAATAAAATTGATTGGAACAGAGTCAATACATATTCTGATATTCAGTCATATTATCAGGGAATGATTCGCATCCGTAAAGCATTCTCCGGCTTCCGTTCTATTCTGACAAGAGCCATTGATAATTGGAAGCCGAATAATAATAATATACAATGGATTAGCAAAGAGGAAGCCGGAATAACCGCATTTTATGAAACGAATAATGTACCCGGCGAGTGGAACCGGATAGCAGTACTTATTAACAATGCAATATCGGATGAAACCGTTCATCTTATAGGTTCAGACGATTGGGTAATTGTAGCGGATGGAACGACAGCAGGTTTGGAAAAAATTAGTGAATCAGGCGCCGACATAGTTGTACCGGAAAAATCGGTTATGATTGCAGTACCAAAAGATACATTTGATGAAAATCATGTTGCGAAAAATGAACCACCAGTTATTACATGTGATACATCGTTCCGTGCTTTTTCTGGGGAACCCCTTTCATTTGCAGTTGAAACTTCAGACCCCGACAACGATACCGTGACCCTGACTATGGACGGAATCCCAGACGGAGCTTCTTTTGACGCGGCTACAGGGGAGTTTAGGTGGGATAATCCGGTAGCAGGTGAATATACCGTGACATTGACTGCGAGCGATAGAAAAACTGCTGTAACAAAAACCGTAACTATTACTGTTATAGAAATACCGACGGAAGAACCAACAGCGACGCCAACGGAAGAACCGACAGCAACACCAACGGAAGAACCAACGGAGGAACCGACGGCGACGCCAACAGAAGAACCGAAAGCGACGCCAACGGAAGAACCGACGGCGACGCCAACAGAAGAACCAACGGAGGAACCGACAGCGGAGCCAACAGAAGAACCAACGAAGGAACCAACAGCGGAGCCAACGGAGGAACCAACAGCGGAACCAACAGCGGAGCCAACAGAAGAACCAACGGAGGAACCGACAGAGGAACCAACCTTTGGGCCGACGGAAGAGCCGACGGGAACAGCGACACCGACAGCAACGCCAACGAATATTCCAACACTGATTCCGACGGGAAGTCCCTCAGATAAGCCGACCTTTGGGCCGACGCAACTGCCGACAGAAAAGGAAGAGCCAACATGGGAGCCATATAGGATGGTTGAGCCGACGACGCCTCCGGTTATCAAAAAGATTAAGTTCAGTCCCTCTTCTAAAAAAGTAAAAGCAGGCAAAAAACTGAAATTGAGTAAATATTTGAAAATTACAAAAAATCGGAAAGGTTCCGTGGCATTTAAATATGAATTTACGAAGAAAAAGTATAAAAAATACGCATCTCTTACGAAAAAAGGAGTTTTGAAAACAAAGAAGAAAGGGAGGAAGAAGACAATTTATGTCAGAGTAAGAACGTTGGATGGAAGTAAAAAAACAGCGAAAATAAAGATTAAAATACGATAGATAATTTTTTGGAAGTCTATGTCAATTACTTAATATATGGTGTACTACTGATACGTGGTGTTGGATAAGGAAAGGAAACGGTAATGAGTCAGGAGCTTCAAATACAACGGATGGAACAGAGCGACTTAGTGCAGATACAGCGCTTATATGAGGAACTGCTGGCGGGAGGCATTTCCATGGAGGTGCTGGAGCGTCAGTTTGCCGCCGTTTCAAATCGAGAAGACTATCGTCTGTTTGTGGCAAAATGCGGCGGGCTTGTATGGGGGACCGTTATTGGAATTGTTTGTCAGGCGTTGGATGCGCCCTTTCTTGTGATAGAAAATGTTGTCGTGGACGCTGCGTGCCGCAATCAGGGGATAGGGAGGAAAATGTTTGCCGCATTGGATGAATTTGCAAAAGAAAAGGGATGCGAGTACGCCATACTTGTCTCTTCCGGCTTCCGCGAGGGTGCGCACCGCTTTTACGAGGCGATGGGATATACCGAAGATGTGCGGGGATTTCGGAAATATTATTTAGAAGAGTAGTCGGGATAAAAATACTTCCTGCAAAATATCACATTTTTGCATATAAGTATCACAAATAAACATTTCCTAATAACGGTTTATTTGTTACTATTTTTATAATAAACAAAATTGGAGGTATGAGTTATGAGGAAGCATTTGAAACGATTTGCCGCTGTTGTTCTTGCAGCATCATTAATTATTCCGATGTGTTATACAGGCACCGGAAAGCTTGCTGATGCCGCTGTGGCAGCGTCTTCTGCTGATGTAATGCCGGCTGCGGAGACACAGGATGACGGCTCGGCAGGATTGACGGAAGTTACAAAGCTAAAAGCAAATTCCGTTGACGGAAAAATCGAGGTGCGTATATGGCACAATGAGGAAAACCGTTATTACTATTCAGCATACCGCAACGGACAGGTCACATTGAAATGTGCACCGCTGGGGTTAGTTGCGAAGAGTGTTGATTTGTCCAAAGGATTGCAGTTGGACGAACAATCCATTCAGATGGTAAAGGGTAAAGAAGAATACGACTGGCTTCAGGGAAGTTCTTCCCATGTATCAAAGGAATATCAGGAGATGTCCTTTGAACTCACAAAAGCTTCAAGTAAGATAAAGATGATATTCCGTATTTTTAACGATGGTATCGGCTATCGTTATGAAGTCGATGGAGACACAGCCAAAACGGACGAGGTGACGGAAATTACCAGTGAGGAAAGTTCATTCCAGTTTCCACTTGATGCCAACCTGTGGACGACTAATATCAGCGCTACATATGAGCCGGGCACGTATACGACCCGTAAAATGTCATCCATAAAATCGCAGAATATTGAGGCAGGCCCTCCTATTCTGGCAAAAATGCCAAATGGCAACTCCGAGTGCTGGGTACTTCTGGCAGAGGCCAATGTTTATAATGAAGAGAAACCTTACTGTGCTACTAACTTTAAGTCGGTTTCCGGCAGTGAGGCTTTTAAAGTAAACTTCGGATTATATTTAAAACAGGAGCAGGATGAAACGCTTGATGGCAAGACATATTCGCCGGAATATGCGCAGGTGCCAAGTGTAAAGATGGAAGATAAATTCCACACCCCTTGGCGTGTGGCAATTATGACTGATACGCTGGAAGACCTTTCCAACAGCTCGCTTATATCGGATTTGAATCCGGAAGCAGAGGGAGATTTCAGCTGGGTAGAGCCGGGCACTTCATCATGGTCATGGTGGTCGACGACAAGTGACGCCATTGATTATGATACGATGTACGATTACATTGATTATGCGGAGGAAACCGGACAGAAATATTGTCTCGTGGATTTTGGCTGGGAGAACTGGAAAGATTATGAGACAAAATTAAAGGATTTAGTTTCTTATGCGGACAAAAAAGGAGTTGGCATTTTAGTATGGTATGGTGTCAACAAATTTGACCAGCCTCATAAATTTGATTTGGATAACACAGAAACAATCGAGCAGGAATTTGCATGGTGTGAAAAGCTCGGCATTAAAGGTGTGAAACTGGATTATTTCAACAGTGACAGCCAGTTTGCCATGAAAGTGATGTATGATATTGCGGTTATCGCAGCAAAACATAAATTAGTTGTAAACTACCATGGTTGTACCGACCCGAACGGTGAAAACCGGACATTCCCGAATATTTTATCGAGCGAAGCAGTTCAGGGAGCAGAATATTTCAAATGGTCACAGGGGTCGCCGATTCAGACGCTTCTCATATTACCATACACACGAAATGTCCTCGGTTCTATGGAATTTACGCCTGTTTGTACAAGCGTGAAAAACTGTAAGGCTACGGACGGCTTTATGCTGGCAATGCCGGTTGTATATGAATCGGCTATGCAGACATTAGCGCATTCCTGTTATGTTTATCCGGGATATGGCGGAACTTCATTTTTGACAGATATTCCAAGTTCATGGGATGAGAGCCGCCTGCTTGACGATTCTGCACCGGGGGCCGCAGCTATCCGCGCCCGTAAAAAGGGTGATACATGGTATTTGGGCGCTATGACAAAAGATGCGAAAACGTATAATATTAAACTCGATTTTCTGGATAAAGACCAAAAATATTTCGCGTATATTTACACGGATAAAGAAGATTTGTCCGGAATCAATATGGAAAAACGCGAGGTAACGTCTGCCGATAAATTGATTTTTGATTTGCAAAAGGGCGGCGGATGTGCAGTTAAATTCAGCAAGACAGATAATTTGAAAGAAACAGTTTATGATAAATATAATTATTTTGAGGCGGAAAATGCATATTTGGGAAAAGCAAATACGATTAAATCATCTGGATATGTTTCCCGTCAGCAATTTGTCGGCAAGATAAGGGGAGCAGAGAATAGGGTTGCTTTTGAAAATATCGAGGCGCCAGAGGCAGGTATATATGATTTGAAGCTCTACGTCGTGTCGTCAGCGAAAAGAAAGCTTTACATCCGTGCGAACAAATACGAATCGACGGTAGTCAGTGACGTGATAGGTGTAAGTGGCGACGGTAATGCGGTTGGCTGCAAGTCTGCACAGATTTATCTGGATAAAGGCATGAATACCATTTATTTATATAATCCAACGTCAACAGCTCCAGACCTTGACCGTATTGCCGTATCAAAGACGGCAGTTTCAGCGGGAACAGCTCCTGCCGTTACAGACAGTGATCCGGCGTTGTATGAGGATTATCGTACACCGGTAGAGACGCCTACCCCAACACCGACGGTAACACCGACGCCAACTCCGCCGCAGCAGGTAGTATCACCGGATCCTAAAAACCCGGTTGTACAACCGACACAGGAACCGCAGCCGGATAAAGTTGTAAAGCCGGCAAAAGTAAAGAAGCTGAAAGTTAAGAGTAAAAAGAAAAAACAGGTTAAGGTGAGCTTTGGCAAAGTTAATAAGGCAAACGGATATCAAATCTGTTATGCAATGAATAAGAAATTTAAAAAAGCAAAGAAAGTACTCGTAAAGGCAACCGCCAAAACAATTAAAAAACTGAAGTCGAAAAAGAAATATTATGTTCGCGTTCGTGCCTATAGAAAAGACGGAAGTAAGAAATTGTATGGCGCATGGAGTTCAGTTAAAAAAGTAAAAGTAAAATAAAAAAAGAAAATCTTGACAAATCCCCTTCAAGATAGTAAACTATTTAAGTGAGTGTAAAACACTCACTTAAATAGTTTAGGGGCATAGTTCATCGGTAGAATAAGAGTCTCCAAAACTCCAGAGCTGGGTTCGATTCCTAGTGCCCCTGTTAGTAAGATTCAAGGAATTTATTTCTTGAATCTTTTTTTACGTCTTTCGGTGCCGTTTGAGTTAGTTTTTATGAAAGGCGTCCTTAGCTACATATTTTGCATTCCCGATATTTTTTACTTTAATTTTCGGGCAGTTATAAAAAGCGCCGCTTGCAATTTCTTCACAACCCGGCATAATTTCAATCGTTGCCTCGAGATTTTTGCAATTCTTAAACGCATTAAAGTAAATGGTTTTAGTAATTTTAACAGGTTCTAATTTTTTTAAGTTATAACAATCACAAAAAGTACTGGAACCGAGACCTGTTATTTCGCCTTTAACATCTACTGTTTCAAGATTTATACAACCCATAAATAATTCGCCTGCAAGATTGTCAAGTCCCTTTGGTAACACAATGCTTTTCAATGCTTTACAATATTTGAATACTCCGCTCTGCGTTTCTTTTAAATGCTCAGGCATATCAATGTTTTTCAAATTTGTACAACCGGAAAAACATTCCAAATGAATGGATTCCACAGTTTCAGGTATGCGTATCTCCTTTAAGCTAGAACATTTTTTAAAACATTTTCCATGCAATACTTTTATGGCATTAGGAAGAGTAACAGTTGTAAGAGAGCTGCAGCCAAAGAATGTTTTCTCAGCCATCTCTGTCACAGAATTTGGGAGCTCTACGGAAGTTATTTTTTTACAATGACTAAACGATTCACGACATAGTTTTTCACATTTTGGAGAAAACTCAATTTTCTCAAGTTTTTCGCAATAACTAAATGCATTTTCCTTGATTTCCAATATGGTATCCGGCATTTTCACGGAAACAATGTCGGAATTTTTAAAGGCATTGTTTCCAATAGAAGATACTTTTAGCCCTTCTATTTCTCGCGGGATTGTTACATTTTTCTCTTTTCCGATATATTTTGTAATTTCGATACAGTTATTGCTTTTGCAATATTTATAGTCCCTGTTTCTTTTTGCCTTTCCGTCAATGAATGTTTTATATTGTCCTTCAGGATACCACTTTTTATAGGCATCTAAGGCTTGTGTGGGCACATATAATACAGTTGTTGCCATCATCGGGGTGGCCTCTGAATCGCCTTTAATATGTTTAGGTGGTTTCATACCATGAAAATAAAGTCGTTCCGGACTATACTAATTTGTTTCACAAAACGAATCCCAAAATCCTTCTAACGTCGTTACAGATGCCGGAATATCTGCTCGCTCTATGTAAGGATAATCCGACGGATATACTTTATTTTTGTCATTTTCATCAAAGCCACCTACTATAGTTCTTGCGTTTGGAATTATTTTTACCTGCTCACTAATTGTCAGCTTATGGTTTTGCACCATGCTTAAAACAAGCCGTTTGGAGTCGCTTTCATAAATACAAGTGTCATCCTGTTTATAAACTTTATTATTTGTGTTTAGGTTGATGTCGTATACATATGCACATTCAAAAAAGGCATTTTTTTCAATTTTTTCCACTGACGCAGGGATTGAAACCTCACAAACCCTGCAAAAAATTCATAATCGCCCTGTTTTTCTGAAAATGTTTCTTTATGATTCCATGATACAGTGGCTTGCCCATTGGTATTTTTCTGGGTTTTACCCTTCTGCTCTTGAACGATATTGTTTGTCGTATTTATGGGATCTTTATTTTTGACATGAGAAAAAGATATTAACATAGCTACAAAGATTAAGATTCCAATAGTTCCTAACATAATATTTTTTTTCATAATGAACACCCCTTCCGCTTATGTTTCTTTTGTTATTACCGCTTACATTTATTTTAACAGAATCGTTCATTTTTTACCATGTTTTTAGAGAAAAAATAAATCCGTAATGAAAGATGCGCCGTTGACCTAAGTGTAAGTTGATTTTCCGTCAATCTTCTGACAAAACTATCTGTTACTGTAGCAAACGGTAAAAGAAAGCAGGATTTGACAAGAAATATTAGGAGGCTAGCGGATGAGGAAGAAAATACTAGCGATAACGCTGGTGCTGGGGATGTTGGTAAGTGCCTGTTATCAGACAGAAGTGGCAAAGGCAGCGGAGATTACGGAAACACCGGAAGAGAAGACAATTGAAAAAATAGAGGTTGTCGATACGGAAAGTAAGATACCATATAAGAGTCAGTTTACAAAGGAAAATATAGTTTTGCAGATTACATATAGCGACGCCACGACTGCCATCGTGCGTCCAGATAAGGAAATTGAATTAGATACGGCGAAATTGGGAAAACAGACGTTTTCTGTTGAGTATCAGGGAAAGAAGATAGATTATACGGTGGAAGTAGTGCCGCGGCAGGTGCAGGGCGTAAAGGTGACGCACACGGATAAGACATCGGCGACGGTGAGCTGGGACGCACTGCCGGAAGCGGAGCAGTACGAAATCTATATTTCGTCCAAAGAGAATGGAACATATACGCTGTTAAAGTCAGTGAAAGAAACAAAGTATCGCTTTAGCGATTTGGTGCGTGGCAAAATTACTTATGTTAAAATTCGGGCCGCAGCAGCAGAAGCGGCTGGTGAATATTCGGCGATGATACGTGTGGCGCCAAAACCGGATGCAGTAAAAAAGATTACTTCGAATCAGAATGTAAAGACAAAGATAACGGTGGCGTGGGAACGGGCAGAGGGAGCGACAGGGTATTTAGTTTACTATCGTCCGTCGGCCGATAAGGACTATATTCTGGCGGGAAATACAACGGAGTTATCCTTTCAGGTGACGGGCTTGAAAGCGGGAAACGATTACTATTTTCAAATCTATGCCTATGCGGGTGAAACAGACAATGTAAGTGGGGCCTCTCCCGCCGTATTATTTGGAACGGCGCCATCTATTCCCACGATAACGAAAATAAAGGGAGGAGACAGGCGCGTAAAAGTTTACTGGAAGAAGAGTACTGGAGCAGATTCTTACAAAATCTATTTTTCCACGAAAGAATCTTCCGGATTTCAGCTTGGGGCAACGGCGCCGGCGGATGAAAGTACGATACGGGGAGTAGACGGATTAAAGAAAAAGAAGAAGTATTATGTAAAAGTGGAGGCGGTGCGATTAGTATCCGGAATGACGCTGCAATCCGAATCGGCAGTTAAAAGCGCAAAAACTGCTTCTACTAAGGCGAAAGCGACAAGCACAACGGCAAAATTGTATTCAACTCTGAAAAAATTTAAAAAGTCGAAAGCATATAAAACATACAAGGCGTTTAAAAAGAAAGTTCTTTATCGTCTGAGTGTGATTATTCCGGGGCTGAAGACAACGAATGTAGCGGGTTTTAACGCTACACGCATGGTGCCGCAGAGCGTGACGTTTGCCGGGGATTATATGCTTATATCGGCCTATGATTATTCGAAAAAGCAGGAATCGGTCATTTATATTGTAAATAAGAAGACGAGAAAATACATTACGACAATGGTATTGCCGCATAGCGGGCATGTTGGAGGGATAACGTTTGACGGTGTCAATGTGTGGATTACATACGGTAAAAATTTGCAGTCGTTCAAGTTTACGGAAATACAGGCGGCCGTTGCCTCCGGAAAACCATATTATGAGTTATATCGTATCAGTTCCGTGTGTCCAATGCCGGAGACGGTTTCCTATGTCACATTTTATAAAAATAAAATATGGGCGGGCGCCTACAGTGAAACATCCAAAAAGTATATGTACGGTTACGATATTCAAAATAAATGGGCGGCGCCGTCCCTTGTGAAAACCAATCGTATCTTAATGCCGAACCGCACGCAGGGGGTTGCCTTTACTTCCTCCGGCAAGATGCTTCTCTCGCGCTCCTGTCAGACGAAGAAAGGCAGGCGGGGATTTATGTCGCGGCTGGATACTTACCGGCCCACATGGAATCTTAACTCCTATTCGATAAAGAAAAATAAAAAAAAGAAAACGGTGAAGATGCCGCCAATGAATGAGGGGATTGCTATCTCCGGCGCCTACACTTATATTATATATGAGTCGCCGGCATTTGCAGAGTGCAAAGCCCCGATGGACCGTGTGACGGCATTTAAAACAAGTAAGATTAGTTAATAAGGGGTTCCCCTTTGGACAATTATGCGTTATAATAACAGTTGTTGTGCAAAGGGGAACTTTTATTTTGCAGATACTATGATAGTGACAGAGAAGGAGAGCATGATTATGAGAGGACCAGTAGCGCCAAAAGACCCAGTAGAAAAAAGACCTTGTCTCTATGTTGTGTTAGATAAAATTATTTCAGGAAACAAAGATGCACAGGGGGTTATAAGAGACTACATTTTTTTGGAAGGAAGAATGGAAGATCAGGTACGTTTTACTTCCGGAGATATTGATGAGGAAATAGTAAAGATGCTTCCAAAGATGGAGACATTCCGCAAACTTGTGCACAGTGTCGGTGTGAGCATTAAAGCGGAAGATTCGCAAGACAGACAGAAAGAAGTGGAATTTCAGTTTCAGTGTTATGGCAAAACAGATAAATACAGAACAGGAACCGTTATGGAAATGACGCTGCCATGTACCGGAGAGGAAATGGTATATTTGATGGACGACTATCCGGTAAACGAAGAGGATGATGAGTTCGGCTCTTTTAATTTTGTATTTCCGGATGAAAATAAAAACATGATTCTCACCGTCAAATTTTATCTGAATGATGGTTATGAAGTGCCGGAGATTGAAGTAGACCCACCTGTTCGCTTTGATACCGAAGACTACCAGAAGATGATTGCCGCATCACTTGTCTCCACGGGAAATAATTACCGTCTGAAAAAAGTGATTGAGAAATGTAAGCGCGGCGAGGACGTGACGATTGCCTATATTGGCGGTTCTATTACGCAGGGAGCAGGCGCGAAGCCGATTCATACGCTCTGTTATGCGTACCGCTCTTACGAAGCTTTCTGTCAGATGTTTTCACCAAATAATGGGGACAATGTGCACTATGTCAAGGCCGGCGTAGGGGGAACGCCATCCGAATTTGGTATGATACGCTATGACCGTGAAGTGACAAGGAACGGAGAAATCATGCCAGACCTTTTGATTATAGAATTTGCAGTGAACGATGAGGGTGATGAGACAGAGGGAGTCTGCTTTGAAAGTCTGATGATGAAAGCATTACAGGCGGAAAATCAGCCGGCTGTCTTGTTGAATTTTGCCGTATTTATGAATGACTATAACTTGCAGGAACGCCTGCAGCCAATTGGGGAACGGTATGAATTGCCGATGGTGAGTGTCAAAGACGCCGTAGTACCGCAGTTTGAGAAAAACAATGTGATTACGAAAAGACAATTTTTCTATGATATCTATCATCCGACAAATGATGGACACCGCATTATGGCCGATTGTATTGCTCATCTGTTTGCCGCCGTGGATAAAGAAGAGATGGCGGCAGAGGATATTATTCTGGACAAGGAGCCGGTATATGATATCCGTTTTAAGGATGTAGAGTGCTTTGACCGCACGAATGCCGGACAATATGCTGTTGTTACGCAAAATGGCTTTGACGCCAAAGATACGGAGCTTCAATATGTGGAAAGAGATATGGATTTGAATGGAACTGCGGAATTTGCAGAGAACTGGATGAATGACGGCGCTTCTGCGGACGCAGAGTTCAAATTAAATCTGACTTGCCGCAATCTGCTTGTCATTGCCAAAGATTCCGGAGACTCTCATTTTGGCAAGGCAGATATCTTTGTAGACGGCAAAGTGGTAAAGACCATTAATCCATTGGACAATGGCTGGAATCATTGCAATGCGCAGATTATTATTGATGAGGAGAAAAGTGCAGAGCATGAAGTAATTATCCGCATGGCGGAGGGGTGCGAAGAAAAGAAATTTACCATTCTTGGTTTTGGAGTGACAAAATAAAAATGAAACGATATGAGTTGATAACGAGGGATGGAAACGCCAGACGCGGACGTCTGCATACGCCGCATGGGACAATTGAGACGCCGGTATTTATGAACGTAGGTACGGCAGCGGCGATTAAGGGAGCGGTTTCTTCTGTTGATTTGAAAGAGATTAAGACGCAGGTTGAGCTCTCCAATACCTATCATCTACATGTGCGCCCCGGTGATAAGGTGATTCGCCAACTGGGGGGCCTGCATAAGTTTATGAATTGGGACAGGCCGATTTTAACGGATTCCGGCGGCTTTCAAGTCTTTTCGTTAGCGGGGCTGCGAAAGATTAAAGAAGAGGGAGTATATTTTAACTCCCATATTGATGGCAGAAAAATATTTATGGGGCCGGAAGAGAGTATGCAGATACAATCGAACTTAGGTTCCACGATTGCCATGGCTTTTGACGAGTGCCCGCCTCATCCGGCGACCCGCGAATATATGCAGAACTCCGTTGACCGCACGACAAGATGGCTGTATCGCTGCAAAGAGGAAATGGCACGCCTGAATACTCTTCCGGATACGATAAATCCGCAGCAGCTTCTCTTCGGCATAAATCAGGGGGGAACGTTCGAAGATATCCGCATTGAGCATGCCAGACAGATACGGGAACTCGATTTGGACGGTTATGCATTAGGCGGTCTGGCAGTCGGAGAGAGTCATGAGGAGATGTATCATATTCTTGATGTCACCGTTCCGGAGTTACCGGCGGACAAGCCAATCTATCTGATGGGGGTCGGCACGCCGCAAAATATTTTAGAGAGTGTAGAGCGCGGTGTAGATTTCTTTGATTGTGTCTATCCGGCGCGCAATGGCCGTCACGGTCACGCCTATACGAACTTCGGTAAAATGAATTTGATGAATGCCCGATATGAACTGGATTCCCGCCCTATTGAGGAGGGGTGCGGCTGTCCTGCCTGTCAGAATTACAGTCGGGCGTATATCCGTCATTTGTTAAAGGCAAAGGAAATGTTGGGACTTCGCTTATTAGTGTTGCATAATTTGTATTTTTATAATACAATGATGGAAGAAATTCGGGAAGCTATCGAAACCGGTACTTTCTCTGAATATAAAAAGAAGAAGCTGGAGAGGATGGAATCCGGTGAGAATTCATAACTAGGAGGTTATAAAAAATCATGAATGGAATTGGAATTATCTTACTTTATGTTGTAATCATTGGAGCCTTTTATATGATTGCAATCCGCCCGCAGAAAAAGAAAGAAAAGGAACATCAGGCGCTTGTCGACGCCGTGGCTGTCGGAGACAGTATTTTGACAACCAGCGGGTTTTATGGTGTTGTAATTGATATGACGGAAGAAGTTGTTATTGTCGAGTTTGGAAGCAATAAAAACTGCCGTATTCCGATGCAGAAAGCAGCTATTGTGGAAGTAGATAAAGGGGCGGAAGAATAAATTTTCCGCACGGAAAGGAAATGAAAAATGCCATTTATTAATTCAAAAGTTACCGTGAAAATATCACTGGAGAAAGAAGAGGCAATTAAGCAGAAACTGGGGCAGGCAATTGCCATCATCCCGGGCAAGAGCGAGAGCTGGCTTATGGTTGGCTTTGACGATGAATACAAATTGTACTTCAAAGGTAATAAATGCGAGAGAGCGGCTTTCGTCGAGGTAAAAATTTACGGAAGCGCCAATAGTCAGGTTTATAATCAGATGACGGAAGAAATCTGCAGGATTTATGAGGAAGAACTGGACATTCCGGCAGCGAATATTTATGTGACTTATGAGGAAATCAGCGATTGGGGATGGAACGGGGGAAATTTCTAAGCAGTCGCTTTTATAGAAAAGAACACAGCCTGTGGGGACGGAACTCTCCGCAGGCTGTGTTTTTCTGTTATCAATTTTGAGTGTCTTTCATAATTTCCAAATATCTGTCGAGTCGTTTCCCGATGTATTCAGCAAAAAGTAAAATCATATCATCTGCTTTGCCGTCGCGGTAAAATGTATCAAAAGCATCGTAATAGCGTTTGCGGTCAGTAAATTTAACATTAATTGCGGGATAACCGTTTCGTATTAATTCAAGATTTAAAAGTAGACGCCCCGTTCTGCCGTTGCCGTCAATAAAAGGATGTATTCCCTCAAATTCAAGGTGGAAACGGGCAATGCGTTCTATCGGATGCATTGTTTTTTGGCGTTTTTCGTTCTCGGCAAGTAATTTGGTAATTTCAGGTTCTATCAAATATGGCTGCACAGGCTCTGTATAAGCGCCGGCAATAGTAACGGGGATTTTGCGGTAAATTCCTTTATCTTTAGGTCTGTTTATGAGCACAAGAGAATGGATTGCCTTGATTTCCGTATCACGCAATTCTGTTTTATTTTGTGCAATTTCCTCGATATAAAGAAAGGCGTCACGGTGTCCAACCGCTTCCAGATGGTCTTTCAGAGGCTTACGGTCTATCGTCATACCTTCAAGTACCAAAATCCGCATAAAAGAAAACGGTGTAACCTCATTTTCTGAGGTTACACCATATTCCCAAAAGCTTCCTTATTAGCACGGAGCAAGAATCGCAAAGCGGTTCTTGGATTGGTGCGGTTGTCAGTCGCCACTTATTTATCTTATAGGAAAGTGCGCCTTGTGCGGAGCGAAAAACACAAAGAACTTTAGTTCTTTAGTGTTTTTTCAGATGGCTGCGTTTCTCAGCCAGCCATTTTTTACTCAAACATAGAAAGGTCGATAGCTTTTGCCATTGCTTCATAACCATCATAAGGGTGCAGACCATCATCATGCGTGTACTTCTCAAGGCAGTTTTTCGGGTTTGCCGGGTCGGCAACTGCGCTCTCAAAGTCAATGATACCGTCCATCTGAGAATCGGTTGAACGCATCCATTTATTAATCATCTGCCGTACCTGTTCGGAGCTTTCACTATAATAACTGCTTGTTCCAAATGGTAAAATAGGGGCGCCATATACTTTGATATTATTGTCATGGCACAATTTTACCATTTTCTGATATTCAGGCAGAAGCTGCTGATACTTATTTGTATTTTGCAGTTTATCCAAATCGTTGACGCCAAATAAAATGATACAGTATGCCACGTTGTCATGTTGCAAGAGGTCTCTGGCAAATCTGTCTTTTCCGGCGTCTGTCGGGTAGGAACCGAGAATTGAGTTGCTTCCGATACCCTCGTTGATTACGGCAACATTTTTTGTCTTCGCATTTGCTTGAAGACGTTTGGCAAAATAGTCTCCCCATCGCGTATAACTATCCGGTTTCTTGCCGAGATAGGAGGCGTCGGTGCCATAGCCGTCCGTAATTGAATCACCGAAACATACAACGGCTTTGCCACCCTCCGGTGTCCATAGCGAAGCGTCAGCGAGGAAGAACCAGCTCGTTGTTGTTTTATAGGAAGAAAATGTATCCAAAGATACGTGATTGCCGCTCATCTGATAAGTAGTTGCTCTGGCGCCGCGGTGTCCGGTGATATTTTCAGTCGGCGAAGCGCCGAAGTATGTCGATATTGCGATATTCTCCAACGCATTTACGTCAAAATCAATGGAATCCGTCACGATTACTTTTCCTTTTGGAATAACGAATTCTTCTTCTCTTCCCACGGTGACAACCGTATCGGTAGACGGGTCAATAGTAGATTTTGTCGGCGTTACCTGTTTAGCAATATGCATAGATTTAATCGTGACATCTGATGTTCCGTATTGGTTTGATAATCGGAAACGAATCTTTTCTCCGCTTGTTGTTACCCGAATAATTTGGCGTACGGTTGTACCGTTCAGTTTCATTTTCGGCATGGCAGTATCTTTGTTGACGTCACAACGCTCTTCAGCCGTTCCCCATGTGCTGACCCAGCCTTTCTTATCTAAGGCCGTCCGGTCTGTCAAATCGCTGACTTCAACCTTTGTTATCTTAATGTTTTCAAATGCAGGAGCATCCCAAGACGCCTTTTTAATTTCTAAATATTTGGCATTATTTCCGGTAGCATCTAAAAGGAATGCGGTGCCGAAAGTAACCGGGTCATATACTTCAGAAACTCTTCCGGTGTCAGCAGTACCCTGTTCCAGCCAGCCGCGAATCCCTTGTGAAGCTTCGCCATATACAGTAACTTTTATTCTGTCACCCAAGTTATATTCTTTATCTAACGGAATGACAAGCCCATCACAGGAAGAAGAGGTGACAGAGCCATCCCCCTGTATGTTTACTTCACCATTTAGTGCCACGGTCTGCGAGAGGTCTAACTCGACTACCGGAACCGGTGTAGCCGTAGGTCTTGGCGTCGGCGACGGTGTGGCAGTTGGTGTAGCGGTTGGCGTTGCAGTCGATGTAGCAGTTGGTGTTTGCGAAGCGGTTGTCGATGGTGTATTGTCAGGAACGGAACCGGAACCAACGCCTGGTGATGTACCTGTATTCGTGTTCGTGTTTGGCTGTTTGGCAGATACCGTAACCTTACATTTTAATTTCTTTTTTGATTTACCGGTTTTGCAGATTGCGGTAACAGATGCCGTTCCTTTTTTCAAACCTTTAATAACAGCATACGATTTCCCTTTTGTTTTCTTTTTAGTAATCTTAACAATCTTTTTATTACTTGTTTTCCAAGTTGTTTTTGATTTCTTCTTTGTGTTTTTAACTGTTATTTTTGCTTTTTTGCCAACGGAAACCGACAGTTTCGTCTTGTTCAATTTTGGTTTCTTCGCCGCCTCCGCCTCTCCGGCTGAAAGCATTGAAACAGTTAATGCCATTGGCATAAGAAAAGCTAATCCCTTTTTCAGTAACTTCATTCTAATCCTCCATTCCATTTAATCATGTAAACCCCATTTAATTACAACGTTCAGCATACAATTGTACTGTATTATAATAGTACCATATTAGGTGGAGAGGGTCAAAAGATTTTTTGGTGCAATTGTGTATGGAATTGGCGGCAAAAAATAAAAAATATGTTGACCTTTCCCCGCTCCATAGTAGATAATGAGTATACTAACAAAAAATGGGAGCCGAAACATGAAAGAGAAATTATTAAACGAATTTGCAAGGGTTTATGGTGACAATAAAGATGTCAGGGTATATTTTGCACCGGGGCGTGTGAATCTAATCGGTGAGCACATTGATTATAGCGGCGGTAAGGTGCTGCCCTGTGCGCTGACATTGGGAACGTATGCGGCGGCAAGAAGACGTACGGATGACAAGCTGCGTTTCTATTCCATGAATAGGCCGGAATACGGTATTGCGGAGTCGATGATACGGAATTATAAGAGGGAAGATGAAAAGGACTGGACAAACTATCTAAAAGGCGTCATGTGGGCGTTTGAGGAAGAGGGAATGAGGTTGGAATCCGGTATGGATATTTTCATTTATGGAGATTTGCCGGAGGGGGCGGGATTATCTTCTTCTGCCTCGCTGGAAGTTCTGACCGGATTTTTTTTGTGTGATTTATTTGGTTTTGAGGTCTCAAATGAAAAGCTCGCACTGTTGGGGCAGCGGGCAGAAAATAAGTTTTGTGGAGTGAACTGCGGTATTATGGACCAGTTTTCGGTGGCGGCGGGACGCAAAGACCACGCGATTTATTTAGATACTTCGGATTTGTCCTTTGAGTATATACCAATCCACATTCCCGATGCGAAAATTGTCATTGCCAATAGCAACAAGCCGCACGCGCTGAATGAATCAAAGTACAATGAGAGACGGCAGGAATGCGAGACGGCTTTACAGGAATTGCAAAAAGTAATTGGTATAGAGCATTTATGTGATTTGACGGAAGAAGAATTTGAAACATATCAGGCAGCAATATTGGACGAGACGAGAAAGCGCCGCGTCCGCCATGCGGTATATGAGAACAGCCGTGTAAAAAAGGCGGCGGAGGCGTTAAAGAACAATGCGATTGTGGAATTCGGCGAGTTTATGAATGCTTCCCACCAATCAATGTCGGCAGATTATGAAGTGACGGGAGAGGAGATGGACGCGCTGGTGCAGGCGGCATGGCAGCAGGAGGGCGTCATTGGCTCGCGAATGACCGGAGGCGGTTTTGGTGGTTCTACGGTTAGTATCGTCAAAAATAGTTGTATTACATCTTTTATTGAAAAAACGGGAAAAGTCTATACGGAAAGGACTGGTTTTGTTGCTGACTTCTATGTGGTTGAAATTGGTAGCGGTCCTGTGTTACAATAAAGATACTTATGTAAATCCAAAGTATCGGAATGGAGGGAAAGGATGAAGATATTAGTGACAGGCGGAACCGGATATATCGGTTCGCACACGTGCGTAGAGCTTTTGCAGAAAGGATATGAGGTTGTCGTTTTTGACAATTTATACAATTCCAAGATAGACGTGGTAGATAAGATAGAAAAGATTACGGGTAAAAAGATTACGTTTTATAAGGCAGATATGTTGGACAAGGAGAGTATGCGTCCGGTATTTGCAGAGCATACATTTGATGCCGTCATCCATTTTGCAGGGCTGAAGGCGGTCGGTGAATCGGTGGAAAAGCCTCTGCTATATTACAAAAATAATATTGCGGGTACGTTAAACCTGTGTGAGATGATGAATGAGTACGGATGCAAAAAAATTATATTCAGTTCTTCGGCAACGGTTTACGGTTCGCCGGAAACGGTGCCGATTACGGAAGATTTTCCACTTAGCACAACGAATCCTTACGGCAGTACAAAATTAATGTTAGAGGGCATCCTTTCGGATTTATGCGTGCCGGATAAAGAATGGAGTGTCGTGCTGCTTCGTTACTTTAATCCGATTGGCGCTCACGAGAGCGGTCTGCTCGGAGAGAGTCCGAATGGCATACCAAATAACCTGATGCCATATATTATGCAGGTGGCAGTTGGCAAACTGCCGGAACTCGGCGTCTTTGGAAATGATTACGATACGCCGGATGGCACGGGCGTAAGGGATTATATCCATGTTGTCGATTTGGCGAAAGGGCATGTGAATGCAGTAGAGAAAGCAACCTCTGCAAATGGCGTAAATATATATAATCTCGGTACGGGAAACGGCTACAGTGTATTGGATATTGTAAAAGCGTTTGAGGCAGCAAACGGCGTTACGATTCCATATTCCATTAAACCGCGTCGTGCCGGAGATATTGCAACTTGCTATGCCAACCCGAAAAAAGCAAAAGATGAATTGGGCTGGGAAGCAAAGTATGATTTGCAGAGAATGTGTGAAGACTCTTGGCGTTTTGCAAAGATGAATCAATAAAAATCGCTTGGCGAAAATAAAAACGGAGGTATGGAAGAATGAGTACAAAAACGGTAATTGAAAGTGGAAAAGCAGTATTGGGGATTGAGTTTGGTTCTACGCGAATCAAGGCGGTGTTAATTGATGAGAATCATACGCCGATAGCGTCTGGAAGCCACGAGTGGGAAAATCAGCTCGTCGATGGGATTTGGACTTATAGCATTGATATGATTTGGAATGGTCTGCAGGACAGCTATCAGGATATGTTAAAGGACGTAAAAGAAAAGTACGGTGTGACGGTGACAAAGCTGGCGGCCATCGGCTTCAGTGCGATGATGCACGGATATATGGCGTTTGGTGCAGACGATGAAATTTTAGTACCGTTCCGCACATGGCGCAACGCCATAACGGAAGAGGCTTCCGAAAAACTGACGGCGCTTTTTAATTATAATATTCCACAGCGTTGGAGTATCGCACATCTGTATCAGGCGATTCTCAATGGGGAAGAGCATGTAAAAGATATCTGCTTCCAGACGACGCTTGCCGGTTATATTCATTGGAAGCTCACGGGTAAAAAAGCGCTTGGCGTAGGAGAGGCTTCCGGTATGTTCCCGATTGATATTGCAACCGGAAAATTTGATGAGAAAATGGTAAAACAATTTGATGACGCCATAGCAGATAAGAATTTTGGCTGGAAATTGTCAGATATTTTCCCTGAAGTACTGACGGCAGGAGAAAATGCCGGAACGCTGACGGAAGAGGGCGCGAAACTGCTCGATGTTTCCGGCGCTCTAGAAGCGGGTGCTCCGCTCTGTCCACCGGAGGGAGACGCCGGCACGGGTATGGTAGCTACGAACAGTGTGGCACGCCGCACCGGTAACGTATCAGCAGGAACATCGGTATTTTCCATGGTTGTATTGGAGAAAGAATTATCGAAAGTATATCCAGAACTGGATTTAGTGACTACGCCTTCAGGTGATTTAGTGGCGATGGTACACTGCAATAACTGTACGTCCGATTTGAATGCATGGGTTAATATTTTCAAAGAGTTTGCAGAAAGCTTTGGCATAGAAGTGGATATGAACAAGCTGTTTGGCACGCTTTATAACAAAGCGATGGAGGGAGATGTCGACGGCGGTAATCTTCTTGCTTATAACTACATATCAGGAGAGAATATTACCGGCATGGAAGAGGGACGTCCGCTCTTTGTCCGCACGCCAAACAGTAAGTTTAATCTGGCAAACTTCATGAGAGTGAATTTATATACGTCTTTGGGAGCGTTAAAGATAGGGATGGACCTTTTGCTGAAAGAAGAAAAGGTACAGATAGACAAACTGCTCGGACATGGCGGTCTTTTCAAAACAAAAGGAGTCGGACAACAGATTCTGGCAGACGCAATGAATACGCCGATTTCTGTCATGGAGACAGCAGGAGAGGGCGGCGCATGGGGAATTGCCGTACTGGCTGCTTACATGATTAATAAACAGGGTGAAAGCCTTGGTGACTATTTGAATACAAAGGTATTTGCCGGACAGGAGGGGAGCGAGCTGGCTCCGAATCCGGAAGGAGTCAAAGGATTTGACGACTTTATTCAGATTTATAAAGCCGGTCTTCCGATTGAGAGAGCGGCCGTGGATTCCATGAAATAGCACTAGTATTTAATATTCGTTGTACTAGATATGCATAACGGGATTTCACGGAAGAAACAGAAAGAGAGGTAACGAAGTGAAGAAAGAACTGGGAAAGACATACAATCCGGCGGAGATTGAAGAGCGTTTGTATGCGAAATGGATAAATAAAAAATATTTTCATGCGGAGGTTAATGCCAATAAAAAACCATATACGATTGTTATTCCGCCGCCCAATATTACGGGACAGCTTCATATGGGCCATGCACTGGACAATACTTTGCAGGATATCATAATCCGCACCAAGAGAATGCAGGGATATGAGACATTGTGGATGCCGGGAACAGATCACGCATCCATTGCGACGGAGGCAAAGATTGTTGAAAATATGAAAGAAGAGGGCCTTTCGAAAGAAGACATTGGACGCGAGGGGTTCTTAGAGCGTGCGTGGGATTGGAAAGCAACGTATGGCGGCCGTATTGTTTCCCAATTGAAAAAGATGGGTTCGTCTTGTGATTGGGAGAGAGAGAGATTCACGATGGATGAGGGATGTAATAAGGCGGTCAAAGAAGTGTTTGTCAATCTCTATAAAAAGGGCCTCATCTATCGCGGCGAGCGAATCATTAACTGGTGTCCGCACTGTCTGACTTCCATTTCCGACGCCGAAGTTGAGTATGAAGACCAAAAGGGGCATTTCTGGCATTTGCGTTATCCGTTTGCCGATGGAAGCGGTTCCATCAGTCTGGCTACGACGCGTCCGGAGACATTGCTTGGTGATACTGCGGTGGCAGTAAACCCAAATGATGAAAGATATAAGGACAAGATTGGAAAGATGCTTATACTTCCTCTTGTTCACCGTGAAATCCCGCTGATTGCTGACGATTATGTAGATATGGAATTTGGAACTGGTGTCGTTAAGATTACGCCGGCGCACGACCCGAACGACTTTGAAGTAGGACTGCGTCACGATTTACCAATGATAAACATAATGACGGACGACGCTAAGATTGTAGATGACTACGAGAAATATGCCGGTATGGACAGATATGAGGCGCGCAAGGTTATTGTAGAGGATTTGGAAGCCGAAGGTGCGCTTATCCGCGTGGAAGACCACGACCACAATGTGGGAACCTGTTATCGCTGCGGTACGACGGTAGAGCCGCGCGTTTCCAAACAGTGGTTTGTAAAGATGAAGCCGCTTGCCAGTCCTGCCATTGACGCGGTAAAAGAGGGAAAGACAAAATTTGTGCCAGAACATTTTAATAAAACCTATTTCCACTGGCTAGAAAACATTCGTGACTGGTGTATCTCGCGGCAGCTCTGGTGGGGGCATCAGATTCCCGCCTTTTACTGTGATGATTGTGGCGAGATTACGGTTACAAAAGAAAATCAGTGTACCTGTGAAAAATGCGGGAAACCAATGCGTCAGGATGCGGATACGCTGGATACATGGTTTAGTTCGGCGCTCTGGCCGTTTTCCACGCTTGGCTGGCCGGATGACACGGAGGAAATGAACTATTTTTATCCGACCAATACATTAGTGACAGGATACGATATCATTCCGTTCTGGGTTATGCGCATGATGTTTAGCGGGTTGGAACACACCGGACAAGTGCCGTTTGATACCGTTCTTATTCACGGACTCGTACGTGACTCGCAGGGGCGCAAGATGAGTAAATCACTCGGAAACGGTATCGATCCGTTAGAAGTGATTGATAAATATGGAGCAGATGCTCTGCGCCTTACGTTAGTGACAGGGAATGCGCCGGGGAACGATATGCGTTTCTACTGGGAGCGCGTCGAGGCGAGCCGGAACTTTGCCAATAAAGTATGGAATGCCTCCCGCTTTATTATGATGAATTTTGAGCAAAATGAAGGACTTGATTATGATAGTGTATCGAAAGATGCCCTGACGCAGGCAGATAAATGGATTTTGTCTAAGGTTAATAATCTGACAAAAGAAGTTACGGCGTTGATGGATACGTTTGACTTAGGTATCGCCGTACAGAAAATTTACGATTTTATTTGGGAAGAGTTTTGCGACTGGTATATCGAGATGGTGAAACCCCGCCTCTATAATGAAGAGGATGAAACGAAAGCAGCCGCGCTCTATACGCTGCGGGCAGTACTGACAGACGCTTTGAAACTACTGCACCCGTATATGCCGTTTATTACGGAAGAGATTTACTGCACCCTGCTCGGCGACGAAGAACAATCGATTATGGTAAGCGACTGGCCGGTGTATACAGAGGAGCGCGTGTTTGCGGAGGAAGAGGCGAAAGTCGAGCGCATTAAAGAAGCGGTAAAAGGAATCCGCAACATCCGCGGGGAGATGAATGTACCTCCGAGCAAAAAAGCTTGCGTTATTGTTGTATCGGAACAGCAGCAAGTGCTGGATATTTTTGAGGAAAGTAAAGTATTTTTTGCCACTCTTGGTTTGGCCAGTGACGTAAAATTCCAGAAAACAAAAGAGGGCATTGACGAAGACGCCGTTTCCGTAGTGATTACCGACGGTGCCATTTACATTCCGTTTGCCGAACTTGTTGACATTGAGAAAGAAATTGCACGTCTTCAGAAAGAAGAGGGAAAACTGGCGTCGGAAATTAAGCGTTGCGAGGGCATGCTGAACAATCCGAATTTTGTCAGCAAAGCGCCGGAAAAGAAAATTGAAGAAGAGCGGAAAAAGTTAGAGAAATATGAGGGCATGATGGCACAAGTCAGGGAACGATTGGAACAGCTCCGGTAAAATGTCGAATTTTTCCGACATTTCTTACTTGCTTTTTAGAATGAAAATCTGTATTATTGTTACATGGAGAATCGAAAATACCAGTAATTGATAAGAGTATAATTTAGGAGGGTGCAAGAATGCTGAATTTTGAAAAGGAACTTGAGAAATTCCAGCCGAGTATGGACGTAGAACAAGTGGAAGACGTTGTATATAATAATAATTTAGCAGATGTGACGGATATTATAAAAGAACTGATTCAGGATGCCAAGGGAACTTTGTAATACAGATAGGGAGGAAGCATGACAATGAGATGTCCAAGATGTGACGCCACAGTCAGGGAAGCTGCTTCACTTTGCAGTTTTTGTGGACAAGACTTATCTGTGATGTACTTTGTGCGCAGACTCTCCAATACTTATTATAATATAGGTCTGGAGAAAGCACGGGTTCGGGATTTGTCAGGAGCTATAGTGGTTCTCAAAAAGAGTTTGCAGTTCGATAAAAAAAATGCTAATGCAAGAAATTTACTGGGACTGATTTATTATGAGATGGGTGAGACGGTAACTGCTCTCAGTGAATGGGTGTTGAGCAAATATTTACAGCCGGACGATAATGAGGCCGACTATTATATTAATATCATTCAGAAAAATCAGACGGCGCTAGACGCTACGAACCAGACGATTAAGAAATACAATTCCGCATTGTCTGCGGCAAAATCCGGAAATGAGGATTTGGCCATCATCCAGTTAAAAAAGGTAGTCAGTTTAAATGCTCATTTTGTTCGGGCACAGCAACTGCTTGCACTTTTGTATATTCACGATGAAGATTATCAGAAGGCAGCAAAATGTCTGAATCGGGCGGGCAGGATTGATTTTAACAATACGACTACGCTTCGTTATATGCAGGAGGTTGGAGAGAAGATTGGCGGCTCCAACAGGGCAAAAGATACAGGAACAGTGAAAAAAGCTCCTAAAAAAGACCCTCTGGCAAATGTTACTCCGGTTGGCTCTTACAAAGAAGAGAAGAAATCTCTGATGCCGGTTCTCTATGTGATTATCGGAGCCATTTTAGGACTTGCTGTGTCCTTTATACTAATCCAGCCGACGTTACAGAAGAGTGGCGACAGCGGTACGCAGATGTCTGATACCAATGAGCAGTTGGCCGTGCAGTCTTCGCAGATTTCTGGTTTGGAGAAAGAAAAAGCTGAACTGGAAGAGGAATTAAAAGAGCTGAAGAAGCAAATACAGGATGCCGA
Source organism: uncultured Eubacterium sp. (assembly GCA_910577295.1). Taxonomy (GTDB): domain Bacteria; phylum Bacillota; class Clostridia; order Lachnospirales; family Lachnospiraceae; genus Eubacterium_F. Next base: position 7,739 of record CAJTLS010000013.1, on the reverse strand, counting down.
CTCTCTGGCACAGAAGCAATCCCGCAGTTATGAAAAACTGCTCAAAGGCTTACAATATTATTTGGATAATGACAAGATTCAGGCGGCGGTAGAAGTTGCCGGCTGTAAAAAAACCGATTTTGCGACAGAGGAGGCACAGACGCTGTATACGAAGATTGGAGCGGTCACGGAGGCACAGATTTCGCAGTTGGTGTCACAGGGAAGAAACGAGATGCGGCAGTCATACAGCAGTGCGGTTACCACGTTCAAGAAAGTATTAAAGCTGGATAAAGAAAATCAGTCAGCCATGTATTATATGGCATATTGTTATCAGAAGCAAAACGATATGAAAAATGCGAAGAAGTGGTATGAAAAAGCGATTAAAGTCAACGATACGACGGCTTTGGCGACGCAGGCAGAGGCGCGTCTCGAGGAAGTGAAAGATGCGCTTAAAGATAACGACACGGGAGCGACCGCTTCTCCGGCAGCAGAATAACAAGGGATAAATCGAATAGGCAGGTTAGAAGACTTACGGAAGACAGGTTCTTTTGTAAGTCTTTTTATTTTTAGTAGCAGGAGGATATATGAGATATGGAGCAATTTACAATGGAGCGCAACGGCTCCCAGATGACGGTACACATCAGTCAGGAGCTGGACCATCATATTGCAGCGCAGGTCAGCCGCATGGTGGACATGCAAATTGAGAAAGGAAGTATACGAACGCTTGTATTTGATTTTTCCGGAATTACTTTTATGGATAGTTCGGGAATCGGTATGGTGATGGGCCGGCACCGGAAGATGAATTTTCTCGGTGGCTGCACTTTTGTGACCGGAATCGGAAAAAATGTTGACCGCATTTTTCAAATGTCTGGTTTATACCGTATTATACCGAAATATCAGGAAAGGACAGAGTCATTATGATGGAAAAGACAGAAATTACGTTTGAATTTGACAGTAGTTCCGAAAATGAGAGTCTGGCGAGAACGGTAGTAGCTGCCTTTCTTGCCAGACTAGACCCGACATTGGAAGAACTCGCAGATGTGAAGACTGCCGTATCCGAGGCGGTTACGAATGCAATCATTCACGGATATGAGGGGAAACAGGGGAAAATCCGCATACATAGCTGGATTGAAGATACTACGATTGGGATTGAAGTGCAGGATTGGGGAGTTGGTATTCCAGACATTGAAAAGGCAATGGAGCCGTTATATACAACGCGTCCGGAGATGGAGCGCTCAGGGATGGGATTTGCCTTTATGGAGGCGTTCATGGACGAATTGCGTGTAGACTCCCGTCTCAGTCAGGGAACAACAATTGTTATGAAGAAAAAAATATATAGTGCATTTGTATTGACTTGAGGGAGTTTGCCAATGGAAACCATAGAACTGATTAAACGTTCACGAGCAGGGGATAAATTGGCGAGAGAACAGGTGATAAAGGAAAATATGCCATTGGTGTATAGTATCGTAAAACGGTTTGCCGGCAGGGGGCATGATTTGGAAGATTTGCGCCAAATCGGAGCCATCGGCCTCATTAAGGCAGTCGATAATTTTAATTGGAATTTTGATGTCAAATTCTCCACATATGCCGTTCCCATGATAAGTGGTGAGATTAAGCGTTTTATGCGTGACGACGGGATGGTAAAAGTGAGCCGGACGCTGAAAGAGAACGGGATTCATATAAGGCGTGTGGCCGAAAGTCTCGCTGCCGAATTAGGGCGGGAGGCAACACTGGAGGAATTAAGCGCGGCGACGGAGATGAAGAGGGAGGATATTGTTCTGGCTTTGGAGGCCGGAAACGAAGTAGAATCATTACACAAGACCGTTTTTCAAAAGGAGGGAAGTGAGATATCGCTGATGGAGCGCATACCGTCAGACAAAGATGAGGCGGAAACAGTAGTAAATCAGCTTTTGCTCGAACAGTTGCTGGCAGAGCTGGATGAACAGGAAAGACAGATTATTCATATGCGTTATTTTGAAGAAAAGACGCAAACGCAAATCGCCAGTATACTGGGACTGAGTCAGGTTCAGGTGAGTCGTCTGGAAAAGCGGGTATTGGGCAGTATGAGGAAAAAATGTATCTTACAAAGACAATGAATATTTTTTTTGTAAATGGCAATGGTAATACCGAAAGGAAGTGTTGTGTATGAAAAAGGTCGGTATTGTAACGCTTGCGATTGCGTTACTTGCTGTTGCTACCATTGTGTTGTACCGTTCCAATCAGAATCAGGAAGAAACCTCGCCGAAAGGTAAAGGAACTTTAGTGAAGGAGTATATAGAATGCAAGAAATACTATATGTAAAAGTGGAGCAGAATATACCGGTGTCAAAAAGGGCAATTACGTTCAAAGACATTGCTACACTTTACTGTACGAACAAGAGTATTGTGCAAAAACTGGAAAAAGAAACTTTTTACACGCTGCCCAATGATTCGCCGCAGAAGACGATGTTTACCATTGCCAAAGTATATGAGGGCATTCATAAAATCTATCCGGATTTGGAGATTGAAAATTTAGGAGAAAGTGATTTTGTTATCGACTATGAGCATCCGGATAAAAAAGAATGCAGCAAGACAATGGAATATGTAAAGACCATTTTAGTCTCACTCGTCATTTTTTTCGGTGCGGCGTTTACGATTATGACATTTAATGAGGACGTCAGTGTCGGAGATGTATTTGATAAAATGTATAAGCTCGTAATGGGAGTGGATAAGTCGGGCGGTTCTATCATAGAAATTTGTTATGCCATCGGATTGCCAGTCGGTATTTTAATATTTTATAATCATTTCCGCCGCCGCAAAATTAAAGACGATCCGACTCCGATACAGGTAGAGATGCATACTTATGAGGAGCAGGTAAACAAAGCGTTGATTGCCAAAGCTTCAAGGGAGGGACACACGATTGATAGCAATTAAATGGTGCCTGTTGGTTATTCTCGGATTGAGCAGCGGGTTTGCTGTGGCGGCCGGAGTATTTGCCTTTATTACCATGCTCGGAATCGTTCCCCGCATGGCGGCAAGGACAAAAACGCAAAGGCACATAATCTGTTATGAGAGAATGATAATTTTAGGAGGAACGCTCGGAAATATCTGGCTGCTGTTCCAAATACCGCTGCCGGGAATGAGTTTATTACTTCCCCTTTTTGGACTGGGAGCGGGGATTTATGTCGGCTGTCTGGCTATGGCCCTTGCGGAGATGCTGCGGCTACTGCCAATCTTTGTCAACCGCTTTCAATTAAAAGAGGGTTTTCCCATTTTGGTAGTAGCGTTGATGACCGGAAAATTCCTCGGTACGGTTTTTGAATTTTTCTGGAAATAAATTGAAAAGTAAGCTCAATAGCTTATTTTTCAATCCACTATTTGTGCCGAAGCGTCACAAATAGTATTAATGCACAGAGCAAAAACAGCTATGCTGCTTTTTGCTCGTGCCTCCTCCGCTTCGCTTCGGAATGGAGGATTAGGTTGATGGAAAGGAGTAAAGGAATGTCGAAGGAAAAAGTAAATATCAAAGAGGTAATCCGTGAGCGGGAACCTCAAAAAAAAGATAAGAAATACAACGAATATGTAAAAGAAAATACGCCGAAAAAGAGTTGGTTTATTAACTTGTGTAAGGCTTATTTGATTGGCGGACTTATATGTGTATTAGGGCAATGTCTGACAAATATGTATATGAATGTTGGATTAGTCAAAGATACGGCTACGCTCTATACTACCTTATCGCTTATTTTTCTGAGCATTCTGTTTACCGGGTTGAATCAGTATCAGAAGCTGGCTAATTTTGCCGGAGCGGGAACGATTGTTCCAATTACCGGTTTTGCCAATTCTGTCGCTGCACCGGCCATTGAGTTCAAAGAAGAGGGGTGGGTGTTCGGCGTCGGCTGCAAAATCTTTACGATAGCGGGGCCGGTCATTTTGTACGGTGTATTCTGCAGCTGGATATTGGGGGTAATATACTGGGTTGGAAAGTTATTTGGCTAACCGCCTGCAAACGTAAAAGTGTTCTTTTGGAGCGGCGTGTATTTCAACCGCCGCTTTTTTATCTTATAGGGTGAGGGTGTCCTGTGCGGAGCGAAAAACACGAAGTGTTTTTTGGAGCGGCGTGTATTTCAATCGCCGCTTTTTTTATGGGAAAGTTTAAACTCACATTGACATACAAGTGCATATATCAGTAGTAGAAGGAAAAAAAGGATTATGTTGTCCCAAAGGAGGAGTAGAATGATGATTTGGAGCGGACTTAGTATTCCTTTCTTTGGAACAGCATTAGGAGCTGCTATGGTGTTTTTAATGAGAGGAAGTATGAATGCAAGATTAGAGAAGTTACTGCTTGGCTTTGCTTCCGGTGTGATGATTGCCGCTTCTGTCTGGTCCCTTTTGATTCCATCCATTGATATGGCGGCAGAACAAGGTTCTGTTCCGTGGATTCCGGCAGCAGCAGGCTTCATTTTGGGAATACTTTTCCTGCTTTTGTTAGACAGTTTAATTCCCCATTTGCATATGGACAGCGACAGGCCGGAGGGGGTAAAAACAAGATGGGGGAGATGTACGATGCTTGTATTGTCGGTTACGCTGCACAACATTCCCGAGGGGATGGCCGTTGGTGTAACGTTTGCGGGAGCGCTGATGGGGAATGCGGGGATTACGATAACAGGAGCTTTTGCGTTGGCGATTGGTATTGCGATACAAAATTTTCCGGAGGGAGCGATTATTTCCATGCCGCTTTGCAGCGAAGGAATCTCAAAGCAGAAAGCGTTTTGCTACGGCGTTCTTTCCGGTCTGGTCGAGCCGGTTGGCGCTTTGCTGACAATTTATCTGACCGGATTTATCGTGCCGGTTCTTCCCTATTTTCTGTCTTTTGCCGCCGGAGCCATGATATATGTAGTCGTAGAGGAACTGATACCGGAATCACAGGCGGGAGAGCATACAAATATTGGAACTATCGGCGTGGCAATCGGGTTTGTCTTGATGATGATTTTGGACGTTGCCCTAGGATAAAATGAATAATATGAAGAATGTTTATCCATACTACTTTCAAGTCTTTAAAGAATGGAGAGTAGGTCACTATGAACGAGAAGAAAATGGTGGGTAGGCGGAGTGTGCTGTTTTCCCGTCCTCCAGTAATTATTGGAGCCGGCAGTGTAGCAGGCGAGAAAGAGGGGAACGGCGCCTTTGGCAGTTGTTTTGATTATGTGGAGACAGACCCTCTTTTTGGTGGTCAGACGTGGGAAGAGGCGGAGAGCAAGATGCAGCAGATGGCAACGCAGATTGCGCTGAGAAAGGCGGGACTGGAGCCGAAAGAGGTGCGTTATCTGGTGGCGGGAGATTTGCTTGGACAGTTGATTGCCACTTCCTTTGGCATAATGAATTTTAACATTCCGATGTTTGGCGTCTACGGCGCCTGTTCCACGATGGGCGAGTCTCTGGCAATCGCTTCTATGCTGGTGGATGGGGAATTTGCTGACTATGTGGTGGCGCTTACATCCAGTCACTTTGCCAGTGCGGAAAAGCAGTTTCGTTATCCGCTGGCGTACGGCAGCCAGCGTCCGTACTCGTCTACGTGGACGGTTACGGGAAGCGGGGCGGTTGTGCTGGCGTCTTCAAGGGCCCGCTGGAAACGGAAAGAGACGGGATATGTCGAGGTCTATGGTGTGACGACGGGAACGATTACGGATTATGGGATTAAGGACAGCATGAATATGGGCGCCTGTATGGCTCCGGCTGCTTGTGATGTCATTTTGCATAATTTCAAGGACATGGGCATTGGACCGGACTATTATGACCGGATTATAACGGGAGATTTAGGTACGATTGGACAGCGCATTCTGATTGATATGCTGCGCGGTTACGGATATGATATCGAGAAGCAGCATTTTGATTGCGGAACGGAAATTTATTACAACAAGGAGCAGGGAACCAATGCAGGAGGCAGCGGCTGCGGGTGCAGCGCGATAACGCTGTGCGGATATATTTTGGAGAAAATGCGAAAGCATATATGGAAACGCGTTCTCTTTGTCCCGACAGGGGCTCTTCTTTCCACGGTCAGTTTTAATGAGGGAAATTCCATTCCGGGTATCGCGCATGCGGTTATGCTGGAAGCGATTGCCGGTTCAGGAAAGGAGGTGTAGGGCATGGATTATTTGATTGCTTTTCTTATCGGCGGAGCCATATGTGCCGTTGTGCAGATTGTGATGGATAATACGAAACTTCTTCCGGGGCGCATTATGGTAGGGCTTGTCTGTATCGGTGCGGTTATCAGTTTCTTCGGCTGGTACGAGCCGTTTGTGAACTGGGCAAAATCGGGAGCGTCAGTTCCCCTCATTGGCTTCGGACATTTGCTGTTTAAAGGGGTAAAGGAAGCGGTAGATAAACAGGGATTTATCGGTACGTTTTACGGCGGACTGGAAAGCGCTGCGGTCGGAATATCGGGAGCTTTGATTATGGGATATCTGGCGAGTTTATGTTTTAAATCAAAGATGAAGTAGGAATTTGGGGGTAATTGCGTAGTCATTTGTTATTTTCAGGGCGGCGGGTATCCTGCGGTATCTCATCCGGTATCCACTCCCAACGAAAAATACATTGTTTCTTTTGTTTACAGAAATCTTTCGCCGCCCTCGCAAAACTCGCTGTCTGCCTTGTCGTTTCTACTGATTTTAAAGCGTTGCTGTTTACCGATTCTTATGCACCACTGATTTGTTACTGATTGCTGCGGGCGGCGCCTTCGGCGCCGATTCGGGAAAGAAAGAGGCTGCAAATAAATATATTTCTTTTTAGCCTCTTTCTTTCACCGAACAGATGCTTCGCATCTGCCCACAGCAGGGAGGTAATTAATCCGGTGGTGCATTAACTTTTAGCGCGAACGTGTTGTTAAAAGTTGGGAGAAACGACGGCAGACAGCTCAGACAATACTCGGGTGGCGTTCTGTAAACAAGAGAAACAATAATTTTTCGGGGAGCGATACAAGGATGGGATACAGCATGATACCCGCCTTATTGCGGCAAATTGTGAAGTACGGAAAAGTCCTGTGCAGAAATGCAACAGGATTTTTTTTATGCAGTTTTATTGAAGTGAAAAAGCGTGGAAACACGGAAATATTGGCGTAGAATGGGTGTTGGAAAAGTGTCAAAAAGTGTACTTTTTGACACTCCGACTGTATGGAATATTTTACTATATTTCTATCGTTTTTTCAACAAAATTACAGGCTTTTGATGAAATAGGGGTTAATTTTGTTGATTTTCGGCTTAAATGGGTAAAAAGTGTACCGGTATCAATAAGTACACTTTTTGATACTGGTATTAATCATGCAAAAAGAATAGGCATAATACATACGGCTGCAGAAAAATTTCAGGTAAAATATTCAGAGTAGTAGAGGAGGAAAACAGACATGAAAAAAACATGTAAGCATTTACTGGCGCTGCTTCTGACAGGCGCCCTGCTGGCAGGACTCCTGCCCGTGGGCACAGGAACGGAGAGTCGGGCAGCGGAGCAGCCAACACTTAAGAATCCTCGCATTCTTAAAACCACTGTGGAAGTGGCGCCGGAAGCAGGCAGCAAGAAAATGCCGGAAAATCCCACTGCGGAAAAAGGGATTACCACTTGGGACTGTATCTGGTTCGGGAATTACTGGCAGGAGGATACGAACGGGGACGGTAAAGTCGACAAAAAGGATAAGAAAACTCCCATCAAGTGGCGGGTGCTGTCGGTAGATGGCGATGATGTGTTTCTGATGGCAGATAAAAATCTGGACTGCCAGAGCTACAATGATACGGA
>CAJTLS010000012.1:20768-80928 GCA_910577295.1 uncultured Eubacterium sp. | reverse complement strand
CAAGCAGTCCAACAGGTACACCGACGGATGGCCCAACGAGCAGCCCAACAGGTACACCGACGGATGGTCCGACAAGCAGTCCAACAGGTACGCCAACAGACGAAGCTAAGATAGCAAAAGCGAAAGAAACAGTGGAATCAGTGCTGGCGGAAATTAAAGTGAGTAATGCCACAACAGAGCAGGATATAACGAATGCCATTCAGACAGCTCTCAGCAATGATGAGGGACTTAAGGGAGTGGAAATAACACTGACGGATTTCAGTAAGACAAAGGCCGCGGCGGGCGTAGGGGGAAGTATAAGCGGAAATATATCAATTGCCTGCGGGGGAGAAGCGGAGCTGGTCACCGTGCAGATAAGCTTGATGATAGAAACGCTGACAGAGATAACAGAGTAAAGCCATATTAAATAGAAATAAAATATAACAAAACAGCGTTCCTTTTTGTATTTTGATACTGAGAGAAACGCTGTCTTTATTGTCAGGCTAACCCTGTTAAGTTCGTGAAGTATTTGAGATATAAACCACCCGTTATTGCAAATGGGCGGTGACTGTTATACAAAGAAGTCTTGAAAAAGAATTAGGTTCCTTCTATATAGAAGAAAGTCAGAAATTTAATTTAATTCCAATCAAATTAAATAATCTATATAGTGAAAGAGTATCGGGGAAGTAGCAATTGATACATGATATTTGAATGCTTAAAATATGGAGAAATTGAAGCATGAGAAAAATTATTGGAATAGCTTGAGAATACAGGAATCAAGATAAAGCGGATGAATTGTTTTTGAAGAACAATTCACCATATGTTATAATTTCTGTGTTGCTCACCGATACCCAGCAACAGGGAGGAGGTGTCAACATAGAAGTTTTTATTTCTTCTTTAGTCGCTATCACGGCTGGTGTAGCTTGTCACTACATCATCAAATGGTTAGACGGTGACGACAAGAGCAACAAATAGCCTAGTGGGTGCTTAGCCACTATAAAAGAAAAGAATAATCCCCGAACTGTGCTGCAACACGGTTCGGGGATTTTATTCTTTGTCAACATAGATTTTTTATTTCTTTTGCCTATCGGTATTATAGCATATGCAGAAATCCTTTTCAATATGCTTTTTATTCATTTGGGAAATTTTGAATAAGAATTAGATGCCTTTTAATATAGAAGAAAGTCAAAAATTCGCTTCAATCCCAATTGTCAGAATAGCTTGAGAATACAGGCATCAAGATATAGCGGATGAATTATTTTTGAAGAACAATTCATCATATGTTATAATTTCTGTGTTGCTCACCGATACCCAGTAACAGGGAGGAGGTGTTCACATGGAGTTATTTGCATCCCTTTTAATCGCCGTTGCGGCTGGTGTAGCTTGTCACTACATCATCAAATGGTTAGGTGGTGACGACAAGAGAAAAAATAGCCTAGTACAACGAATATTAAATAATTGATACATTCACTTGTCTAATTGTCCAGCTACTGCGTCAGAAAATCTAGGTGTAGTCACCGCTACACCGTCGATTTTCTTCCTCGTATCTGAAACAATTATCCTACGTGAATATATCAAAGACTTAATTTTCATTGTACTAGTGGGTGCTTAGCCACTATAAAAGAAAAGAATAATCCCCGAACTGTGCTGCAACACGGTTCGGGGATTTTATTCTTTGTCAACATAGACTTTTTATTTCTTTTGCCTATTGGCATTATAGCATATGTAGAAATCCTTTTCAATATGCTTTTTACAAAAAATCATATTACGAGGGAAACCAAAGTTATATTGTTTTCTTATTGTCATCACATCCCCAGCAGCATGATAAGTGTACCGCCCACGATTAAGCAGAGGCCGGACAAGGATTTCAGTGTAAGCTTTTCTTTAAATACAAAATAGGAAAAAGCAACTGTTACTACGATGCTTAGTTTATCAATCGGAACAACGACGCTGACAACACCGTTTTGTATTGCATAATAGTAACACAACCAAGAGGCCCCTGTTGTCATGCCGGATAAGAGGATAAAGGAAAGTTCTTTGCGGTTTACGGTCAGCATTTTTGAGCATTTGCCTTTGGCAGCAACAAAAAACCATGCCATTACAAGTACAACTCCTGTGCGGATAGCAGTAGCGAGATTGGATTCGATTTCAGAGATACCTATTTTGGCGAGTATGGATGTCAGAGATGCAAATACGGCAGAGAGGGAAGCGTAAATAATCCACTGACTGCCGTTTTCTTTTTGCCTCGTCACTTTTTTCTCAATCATCAGATAAATTCCTGTTGCCAGAATGGCAGCGCCAATCGACTTAAATAACAAATGTTCTGTCTCCTTAAATAAGACGATGGCAAGCACAACCGTTAATACCGTACTGGATTTATCAATGGGCGCAACCTTATTCACATCGCCGACAGATAAGGCTTTAAAATAGCACAGCCATGAGGCGCCGGTAGCGAGTCCTGAAAGAATCAGGAAAAGCAAAGATTTTATCCCAATATTTGTAACCGTGTCGAAAGAACCGGTTATGTACACCATTATCCATGAGAAGAACAACACAACAAAAGTGCGTAAAGCCGTTGCTACATCCGAATCCGTATGTTTAATTCCGCACTTTGCTAAAATCGCTGTAACGCCAGCGAAGAAAGCAGATAAAACCGCCATTAAAATCCACATAATATTCCCGTTTCTGTATTCTCCAATTAATCTAAACTAATTTTAGTGTACCACAGGAAAAGGGCAAATGCTACAATTTCTTCCTCCCTTTATTTCTACACCTGTAAATCGAGGTTGGCGCCGACTGTCATCATATCTTTGTCGGCAGTTTGTTCGGTGGCGTCCTCTTTTATGGCCTCCATGATTGTTTTCATATCTTCGTCGTTCAAATAAATGATACCGTCTTCGGAATTTTCTGCCTTATCCATAAGAAGCTGTTCTGCCTTGTCAGAGGTTTTGTCTTCCTCTGCTTTTTCCGCTTCTGCTTCCAGCAATTGCTTTTCGATGGTTGCTTCCTGCAGTTCTTCCTCCTTGTCGGCCGCCTTTTCTTTCGAGCGTTCTAGCAGCTTTTCCGAATTTTTCTTTCTTTCCTCGCGAAGTTTATCGCTCAGGTTCAGCATATAATCATTTCGGATTAGGGCAGTAGAACAGTATTTCCCATTTTCATCAATATAACTATGTTTGTAAACAACAGTCCAGCCGCTGCCGCTGTAAATGCTGTTCATCAACCTTGTCATTGACTCGACTCCTTTAATCAATTCTTTTGTTTCCTTTTCCTGCTTCGGGTCATTCTGCATTTTTTCCAAAAGTTTTGGATTGACTGTCAGCGTCTTACCGCTCTTTGAGGAAGCGAAAGAATTTCCAATGCGGAAATCTACGCTCGGAACAAGTTTTGCCAGCTCGTTTGCATAGTCTGCCGTACTCTTTGATTTACTGCTCCCCGTTGTTTCCTGCGTTTTTTCTGCTTCTTTCTTTTTCGTGCCGTCGACGGCATTGCTTCCTGCCATGCTCTGCGCCACATAGTTACTGTAATTGTTTGTAATTTCCATCGCCATAATAATCCTCCTTTTTCATTTCTACACCTGTAAATCGAGGTTTGCGCCGACTGTCATCGTATCTTTGTCAGCAGTTTGTTCGGTGGCGTCCTCTTTTATGGTCTCCATGATTGTTTTCATATCTTCGTCGTTCAGATAAATGATACCGTCTTCGGAATTTTCTGCCTTATCCATAAGAAGCTGCTCTGCCCTGTCGGCTGCCTTTTCTTTCGAGCGTTCCAGCAGCTTTTTCGAATTTTCCTTTCTTTCCTCCCGAAGTTTATCGCTCAATTTTAACATACCATCGTTTCTGGTTTGCATTCTGCAATGATATTTTCCGTTCTCATCAATATAACTATGCTGATACACTATAGTCCAGCCAGTGGCTTTCGCTAAGCTTTCTGCCAGTTTGGACATCGATTCAACGCCTTTTATCATGTCTTTCATATCTTTCTCTTTTTGGGGGTCATTTTGCATTTTTTCCAAAAGTTTGGGATTAACGGTCAGTGACTTGCCACTTTTATCGGATACACAGGCATTCCCTACATGAAATTTCACGCTTGGAACAAGTTTTGCCAGTTTATTCGCATAGTCTGCCGTACTCTTTGATTTACTGCTCCCCGTTGTCTCCTGCGTTTTTTCTGTCTCTTTCTTTTTGGTGCCGTCGGCCGCATTGCTTCCCGCCATGCTCTGCGTCACATAGTTACTGTAATTGTTTGTAATCTCCATCACCATAAATCCTCCATTCCTAGAACGTTTCTGATTTCCGGCCCTTTAGCATAACAGACAATATAAATCTGTCCTGTTCTGCAATACAATCCATATCGCCCCCGTATTTTAAGGCGCAATAGCGAATGTTTTTGAGACCGATTCCATGTATCTCGTGTTCCGCTTTCGTGGAACATGGATAGCCATCCTTTTGCCATCTCACCTCCCCGTCAAAACTATTTTCAATTTCAATAAAAAACATCTTCTGTTTCCAAAACGATTTAATTTTGATATACACTCTGTTATCAGGATGTTTCTGTCTTGTTTTCTGGCATGCCTCAATCGCATTATCCAGTCCGTTATTTAAAATAATGCCTATGTCGTAAGCCCTTACGTGAACTTCATCCGTCAAAAGGAAATCATCTGCTTCCAGATGAATATCTTTGATTTCCCTTGCCGCATAATAGAACTTATTGCTGATAACGGCGTCGCTTACTACATTTCCTGTTTGAATCTTCTGCTCCAAATGCAGAAGCGTTTTCTGCATATCATTAAAATACTGTGTAATTTCCCTATTCTCTTCTGGCTCGTATTCACAGAGCAGTTTTTCCATAACGGCCATCTGATTTTTCATATCGTGCTTAACGTGTCGGACACTTTCGTAAAAACGCTCCATTTCCAACATCGAATTTTGTATCTGCAAAATCTGGTTTTCCAGAACGTTCTTCTGTGTCCGCTCTTCCTGCAAATCCGAAATTTCTTCCTGAAGCCGGAATCCGTATAAAATAATGAGCCAGACAGCAACAAAAACAATAATAATAAACAGATATATTATTTTGTAGTTGTCGTAATCCATAAGATGCCCCTGCTCATTTATCATAAGAAGCATAAAGTAGAGAGCCACGGAGACGAGGCTTCCCATGAGGGCGGGAAGCATATAGGAAATAAGTTCCTTTGTGCTTCTTTTATGTGCCGGACGGCTGTGGTGTTTTACTATGATTTTTACTGAAAAGTAAAACATCGCCACAGCGGACAAATCCATCAATAAATAAATGCCATCTACCAGCAGTTTAATAAGCGTAACGTTATGGAGAACTTCGATATGCCATGACAGTTTTTCCAGTCCGTCTACCAGAAACAGCCGGACGCCGACGCCAATCTGGCTGCAAACATATAGGAGTGCAACAAAAAGCAGTGTCAGAAATAGGTGTGTCAGTTGTCTGCCCTTATAAAAACATAGTCCGATGATATAAATGGCGCCTGTGCGTAAAAGAAAACTCATCAGAGAATCGCATAATGTAAAAGGCAGCTTGGAAAAGACAAAATAACGGATTGCCAGATTAGCAGCAAACCATGTTAATATCGTTAAAGTACAGGTTAATTTATCTTTATCAATCCGTTGTCTGCCAAATCCCCCCAAGAGCATATACAGACAGTAGCCGTGGATAAGATAGGCGGCGATTTCGATAAAAGGCTCCAGCGTCTCATACATGGAAAACACCCCCGTTTCTTAAATATCTCATATACTGTTTCACAAAATCATGGTATCGGTCTTTTGACAGGTAAATTCTCTCTCCGTTAGAAAGAGTAATCGTCTCTCTGTCGTATTCTGTTACATGAAATAAATTTACCAGATATCCCCGATGGCAGCGGCAAAAGTCTGCTCCGGCTTCCCGTTCCATATCTGCCATAACACCATAAAAAGATATTTCGCCTTTTAGCGTATGGACGGCAATTTTGCGCCTTTCATTTTCAAAGTAGAGAATGTCGGATACGTTCAGCGCCATATTTTTATGCCTTGTCTTAATAAATATCTGCCTGTCCTTTCGGTTTTGCTTCTTTCTGATTTCCCTTTTTGCCCTGACAAGCGTTTCCTGCAGCTTCTTGTCATCGACAGGCTTTATCAGATATTGCAGAGCAGCCACATCGAAAGCATCAAATACATATTCTTTTACTCCGGTTAAAAACACGATAATACTTTCTTCGTCCTGTTCCCGTAATTTTTTGGCAGCCTCTATTCCATTCATATTTTCCATTTGAATATCCAAAAAATATATATCAAATAACGCTCCGCACAGGAGCAAATCTTCACCGGAAAGAAAGCACTCTATCTCGCTGTCCGGTATAAATCTTTTAATCCTGTCGCTAATCTGTTTTGCGTAAGCCGGCTCGTCATCACAGACAGCAATTTTCAGCATGGCATCACCCCGATTTCTTTGTAGGTTCATTTTGTATATCGGCCGATTTTTCCCTTGATTCTGCAAAATGTAACCAATCACCGTTTAAATGTAACCAAAAGCTTTTTATTCATTTTAAAATGGCAAAGAGTATTTTTCTATGGTAAAATATACATATTAGAAAAAGTGAAATTTATTTAGAAAACGAAAGCGAGGCTGAAATGACAGAAGTTAAATTTTATGAAAAAATTGAGGACGAACTGCTCCATTTTGCAGTAATAATATCGAAAACAAAAAATGAATTTATTTTTTGCAAGCACAAGAGCAGAGATACATGGGAAATCCCCGGAGGTCATCGGGAAAAAGGGGAAGATATTGCAGATACGGCCAAACGTGAACTTTATGAAGAGACAGGCGCCTTGGAGTTTGATATAGAGCCGGTATGTGTCTATTCCGTTACCAGTCCGGATAATTTTGACGGCAGAGAGAGTTTTGGAATGCTGTATTTTGCCGATATAAGATGTTTGGAAGAAGAGTTACATAGTGAGATTGAGAAAATTAAAATAACACCTGAATTGCCGGAGAAGTGGACATATCCTGATATTCAGCCATATTTGCTCGAGGAGGCAAAGAGGCGGGGATATCTGTAAAAAGTGCAACTGATATCAAAATTTTTTTTCGGTGGTATGCTAACATATTCCTGACAAGGGGGAAAAAGGTTTGTTTGAATGGAATGAGAGCGTACAGAAAATGATAGATTGGATAGAGGCGAATTTAACGGAAAATCCTTCTCTTCCGGAAATGTCAAAGCAGATTGGATATTCACCATATTACTGTTCCAATCGTTTCCATGAAATCGTGGGAATGACTTTTAAGAGTTATATTGCCGGCAGACGGCTTGCCAGAGCGGCTTTGGAAATTCGGGATACAAACGCCCGTATCATTGATGTGGCAGTTAAATACGGATATTCTTCACAGGAAGCTCTGACAAGAGCGTTTACGAATGCATTTGGCTGTACGCCGGCGGCATATCGGAAAAGTCCCATGCCCATTTCCCTTCCCAATTCAAAGGTTGTTTTTTTCCCGGAGCATTATAAAAATAAAGGAGGCTGCACGATGAATCGAACATTATTGACGGAGGCTCATGTTCGCGTAGAGCACATTCCGGCGCATAAGTATGTCGGCATTTGGGACATCAATGCCACCGATTATGCGAGTTTTTGGGAACGGCATGATTGCGACAGCATTTGCGGAACAATCGACAGTATGGGCCATGTTTCACATCGTATTGTTACCTGTCATACGGCAGGATGGTTCTATGAGAATGGCAGGAAAGGATATTTTTACGGCTTTGGCGTACCGTACGATTATCAGGGCGTCATTCCGGACGGATTTGAAATCAGGGAATTGCCGGCAAGTGATTATCTTGTTTTCTTTCACCCGCCGTTTGATTATTTGAAAGATTGTGCCGAGGTAATGGAGAGGGTAGAGAAGCTGGCATGGAATTATGAGCCGGAAAAAGAGGGCTATGAGTGGAATGAGGAAGTTTGTCAGGATTATCAGCGCCATTATCCGGAAGTAATTGGTTATGAAGTGCTGCGCCCCATCCGCAAGAAAATGGATTGACATTGAAAATACTAATACAGGGGGCGGAACGAAATGCCCCCTGTTGTTTCTTTTAATTGCAAATTTTATCTATTTAACGCTTTCTCCATTTCGCGGATGACAAAGGCGCTGAATCCTTTCTGGCCTTTTGTGTTCAAATGCGTGCCGTCCTGATAAAACCAGTTCGGATGTTTCTTTGCTTCTTTGTCCCAGTAAATGACATGGACATTTGGATTTTTCTTTGCCAGATTATCAATCGTCTTGTTTACCTCTTTCTGAAAATCCAGTTTCTTTCCGTAGGCATTAATCCAGTAGATAGTCCGTTCGCTTCCCAGATAGTCAATGAGTTCCTGACCGGTGACCGGATTAAATTTACTATTGGTGCCCAGAGAAATAATAACGGTATTTCCCAGTTTCTTCTTTTTATTCAGTTTTTTGGCTACGTCAAGTCCGTGATAAACCTGACGAGAAATCTTGGCGTCAATAACGGCGTTTTTCTTCTGTTCCTGAAAAGCCGGAGCGGCTCCGAGAAAGACAGAATCGCCGATGACAGAAATAGTTTCTTCCGGCTCATCGGTCGTCTGCGGTTCTGCCGCCGAAGAAGACGCGGCTTTTGTTTCCGGAGCAGCAGAATCCGTTGCCGTATCGTTATTGTTTTGATTTAACATCTGTTCGTTACGCGTCAGTTCCTGTTCCAGTTCATCCTCGTCCGAATCCGGTGAATTGATTATGCCGTATATGGCGATGACTGTACAGCAGAACAATACTCCAATACCAAAAAAAAGAAAAAATTTGTTTCTCCGTTCTCTTCTATCCATTTCCATAACCTCCCTCGTGTTTCTTTATCCGACAAGCGCTAACATAATGAGCGGATAGTGCCATAAGTAGATACCATAACTTTTCTTTCCGAGCAGGGAAAGCACGGATGACTGCGGAAGACTTTCCGTCTCTGTTTCCCTATTTTCCATTACATGTATCAGAAAGGCGTAAAACAGGCTGATAAGGAACATGCCGCCCTCATAGAGAAAATCATACTGCCCATCTATTGTCATAAACAAAATGATAAAGATAAGCGCAAAAGGAATAAAAAGCACGGATGTTTTCATTTTTAAATGACTGCACAGTTTCGGATACTGCTGTCTGACTGCTCCTAGAAAAATGCCAATCAATAAAGAAAATGCCATTGTATCCGTTCCGTAATATACGCGGGACGGGTCGTCGCCCGGTGTATACAGAACAATCATCTTTGCTGCGGAAGCAAGAGCAAGCAGCAGAAAGAGGAAGCATATGTTTTTGCGCTTGAAAGCCTGACAGCATTTTTGATAGAGCAGAAACAAAACCGGCCACAGCAGATAGAACTGGATTTCAACCGCCAGAAACCAAAGATGGGTAAAAGGGGATGCGCAGGCCAGCTTGGAAAAATAGGACGTCTGCTGTTGGATTTGCCACCAGTTGTCATAGCCCAGAAAAATGCTGCAAATTTCCTGACGAATCCCGATTAACTGGCTGCTCTGCGTAAGTGTCAGATAACAGCATACAACCATCACCATCGTAAACAGAGGCGGAACGATTTTTCGCAGCCGCTTTTTGTAATAGCCTCCAATATGAAAATTTCCATTTTCCCAGTTTCGCTGGCTGGTGACAAACATCAGATAACCGGACAGGACAAAAAACAGTGGTACTCCCAAAAAACCGCCCCGTACGACAGAGGGAAATAAGTGGTACAAAACAATTCCGATAATCCCTATTCCCCGCAAGGCATCTAATCCTTTTCTTTTTTCATTCATCATGTTTTCTCTCATAGCAATCGAACCTTTCTATTATGTAAAGCTGTTGTTGATTTACTTTGTAAACCAAATTATAGAACATGAGGTTTAGATTGTCAACCACTATTTTAAAATTTATTGGATCATAGGTTGACAAATTAAACTAATGACACTATAATATGGTTTACAAAGTAAAATACAAAAAGCAATTGTGTCACGGAAGTGGCGCAGCAAAGGAGGATATAGTGAAACAGGAAATTCGTGTAACGAACAGTGAGTGGTATGTGATGAACTGTCTGTGGGAGGAATATCCAAGGACATTGATGCAGATAGTACCGCTGCTTAACGAACGGGTGGGATGGAGTAAGAGTACCTGCGCCACTATGGTACGAAGGATGACGGAGAAAGGTCTCATTGGATATGAGGAGAAAGGCAAGACGAAATGTTTTTACCCCAAAGTGCAGAAAGAAGACGTGGTAGTACAGGAAACAAGAGACTTTATCCAAAGAATTTACGATGGCAGTATCGGCATGATGATGAGTGCATTGGTACGTCAGAACGATTTATCCAAAGAAGATATTCAGGAGCTACAGGAAATACTGAAAATGGCTGAGAACGAGTCAGAGAAAGAGGGATAAGCACAGTTAAGAAAGGAAGTTAAGGGGAAGAATGAGCAGTTTTTTGGGATGGATGTTGGAATCTTCATTACTTGTGTTGATGATTTTGGGGATTCGGAAAATTTTCATGGGAAAAATTCGATACGCAGGCATCTATGCTTTGTGGTTTGTCGTTCTGCTTCGTTTTATGATTCCGGTAAATTTTATTTCCACGCCGTTTAGTGTGGGAACGATAATTTCGGATATTGTTTCCACAAAATCAAAAGAAAATCTGCCGAAAGAAGATGTGAGACAGGCGGCGGAAACGGAAGTCAAAGTTAACAGTCCGATATCCGGCGTTATGGGGGAAGAGGGCGTACAGGAGCAAACGAAAGAAATACAGGGCAGCAGTACAGTCTTTTCGTTGGGGAGCAGTATCCCCCCAAAAGACAGCGTGCAGGCTGAAAGCGGCACGGAAAAAAGAAGCTATAGCTTATTTTTGCTGGGAATCTGGCTGCTTTTATCTGCTCTTTTACTTGTATGGTTTGTCATTTCCAATGTAAGTCTTATGCGGAAATTAAAGCGCAAACGAAGATTTTTTGAAAAACGGGGCAAGGTGCCGGTATACGCTGTCTCATTTATAAAAAATCCGTGCCTGTACGGCTTTTTCCATCCGGTTATATATCTGCCGGAGAAATTGGTTGCGGGCGGTGGTGAGGCAGAGGCGTCTGCGGAAGAACTGGAGCAAATGATAACCCATGAATATGTACATTATCGGCACGGCGACCATATATGGGCGATGCTTCGGATGTTTTTAGTATCCGTTTACTGGTTTAATCCATTTGTGTGGCTGGCAGTTTCTTTATCTAAAAAGGATGCGGAACTGTTCTGTGACGAGACCGTACTTCGTATTGTAGGAGAAGAAAAGCGTTTTTTCTATGGGAAAATGCTGCTCCGTCTGGCAGGGGATGCAAATTGGGGAGAATTTCGCTATCCGCTTATGTCAATGAGCAGACGGGGCAGGGAAATGGAGAAGAGAATCCGTGCGATTAGTACAAAAAGGTACTATTCCCGCTGGATTGCCATACCTCTTGTGTTAGCCGTCTTGGTGGCGGCCGGCATTACATGCAGTACGGGGATTGGCCTCTCCGCAAGAAAAGTCGAAAAGACAGAGCGTGTAGAAAAGGGAATAACAGGTAGTGGAACAGCGTTAAAGAGTTTGGGTGAGGGAAAAGAACTGGAAGGATATGCAGAGTTGGTATTTGAACCGGAAGTGAAAATAGGGCAGCAGACATTTGCTGCTCCGGATTTCCGTTATACCAAGAGCAGTGAAAGCGCATTTATTGCAGTTGCCGGAAGTTCTTTAAAGAAAGTTTTTGGACAGTATATACAAAGTTTTACGGACGCCGTCAATACCGGAAAAACAGATAAACTAAAACTGGTGTTGGCTGAAAACTGCGATATCTATACCCAGCAGTGCAATATCGCAGAAAATTATTATAAGCGTGGAATTCGTGAGGAAATCATCGCATGTTCCATCGCTTCCATACAGGTGATTACGCCAACACAGATCAAACTTAATTCAAAAGAGAAAATAAAAGTCTCATATGCCGACAGTACCTCAAAAGTAATAAACCAAAAATATGAGTATGTTTGTGAATGTATCAATCAAAAATGGTTCATCACAAAAATGGCCGGCACATCTTATTGAAAATTTGAAAATTGCTCCACAAAAAATAAAAGACGGTACTAAATTGCTGAAATGCCAGCGGTTTGGTGCCGCTTTTGTCTTGGAATAGTATTTTTATCTGTACGATTTTCAAATTTCTGTTATAATATAAGCAGGCAATAGATGAGAAAGAGGTGGTGTCAGATATGGAACAAAATTATATTACGGATGAACAGGTTGTAAAACGTGCAAATGCGGCAGTAGAAATTGAAATAGAAAAATTAAAAGCTTTAGATGCACCGATATTTAGGCACTGAATCAATAAACACCACGTAAATCAGCTTACCATTACGTTACCACAAATCGTAGGAGGATTCAAAAGGCAATGAATGCAAAGGAAGTTAAATTGTCTCCTATACTGAAATATCCGGGAGGAAAGGAAAAGGAATTAAAATACATACTACCCAATCTGCCAGAAAATTGTAAAAATTATTACGAGCCTTTTGTCGGAGGAGGTGCTGTATATTTATCTTTGGACAGCGAAGCGTATTTTATTAACGATAAATCAACAGAGTTAATCCAATTATATAACATGATTGGCGAGCAGAATCAGGAATTTCTTGAAAAGCTAAATGCAATAGACGAGAATTGGCGTGTTCTGGAGCAGGTTGTCGGGAATCATACAGAAGAATTGGTCGGCATTTACTATGAATACAAAAACGGCAAAAAAAACCGCGCGCAATTAGAGGACAGCATCTCTGAATTTTTATTACACAATACAGAACAGTTTAACGGTTTATTGCATACAGGTTTTAACATTGCCATTGAAAATTTTGTCATGGAAATGAACAAGAGTCTGAAAAACAAGATCGTCCGCATGAAAAATCTGGAGAAAAAAAAGGGAGATATGCCACCGGAAGACGTGGTGCGCAATCTGGAGGGCGCCTTTAAAAATGCTTTTTATATGCATTTTCGATATTTATATAACCATATAAGCGAATTGGAGATAGAGATTCCGTTTGCCACGGCAATCTATTTCTTTGTGCGGGAATTTTGCTATGCATCCATGTTTCGTTATAACAGACAGGGAAAATTCAATGTTCCCTATGGAGGTATATCCTACAACAAAAAATCAATAATGAAAAAAATAAATTATTTTACGGACGAGCAGCTTATTCATCAGCTAAGTCATACGGTCATTGAAAATATGGACTTTGAACAGTTTTTTAAAAAGCACGAACCGACTGCAGAAGACTTTGTTTTCTTAGACCCGCCGTATGATACTGAGTTTAGTACCTATGCAAAAAATGAATTTGGACAAGATGCGCAGAAACGGCTTGCTGATTATTTGATTGGACAGTGCAGGGCAAACTTCATGCTTGTAATAAAGAACACGGAATTTATCAGAAGCCTGTATCCCGTAGGAATGGCAACTGCCAATGAAAGGCAGTTGTATGTGAGTAAATTTGATAAAAAATACTTCGTAAGCTTTCAGGACAGAAATGATAAAGAAGCGGAGCATCTTATGATAACGAATTATCCGCTTTGCTTGACATGAAAGACAGTTCGTGCACGGATTTTAATTATTCGTGCATTTTCCTGCATTTTGTTGGAAAATGCGATTACAATGAATTCGGATAAGGACTGTTGGAGAGAAAAATCGTCAGTGGTATTTAAAAAAGTAACGTTTATTTACCCAAATTTGTATACCATAAGTTTAATGACAAAGGTACTTGTCTGTGCTATAATGCATAGAAAAAAGAGACGAACCGTTGTCAGAAAGGATAGTATCATGGCTTATACATTGTTTACACGTAAAGACAGAATGAAACGCATTTATCATATTGTGATTTTTGGTGAAACAGGTGAATCATTTAGTTCTGTTAATTCTACAACGATAACGTGTAGGCATAGGATATGTATATGAATTTTAGAAATTGCAAGACATAGAACCCAAAGGCCCGCTTATCCCTGTAGAGATAAGTGGCCTTTTTGTATATGCGCAAGTAAAAGAGGGGGATGCCATAAATGCAGAAGAATCCGATAATTAACATGGAAAAGACAGGAGAAAACATAGCAAGGCTGCGTATGAAAAGCGGGCTTTCGGTTCGGCAGTTACAGGAAATTTTTGGTTTTTCCACTCCACAGGCAATTTATAAGTGGCAACGGGGAGTTGTTTTGCCAGCGGTAGATAACTTAGTTATTCTGGCAGAAGTGTTTCAGGTACAAATTGAAGATATACTTGTAATGGAAGATACATAGTCTGATATAAAGGATGTTGGGGTCAAAAGGTATTTTTCACACTAATATCTTTGCGTCAAAGCCCTTTATGTGCTAGAATGTTGACAAAGCAGTAACCAAACAGTAAAAAAGAAAATCCGAGGGGCGCCATGACGAATAAATGTTTACAGTGTGGAAAAGAATTTGAGATTACGGGAGCAGAGCTTGACTACTATAAAGAAAACGGTCTGGACATTCCGACGAGCTGTCGCAGCTGTCGGCGTGCGGAACGGATAAAGAGAAATGAAGCGGTTGTTCCAAAGCGCAGAGAGAGAAGAAAAAACCGAAGAGCGGCGTTACAATCAGTGCCGAAGCCGGTCTTCCTTTTGCTTGTTTTACTTACCTTTTTATTAATCACCTATGTTCGGGGGAATCTTGGAAATACCGGTAACTCTCCACAGCAGACGACAACGCCGTCGAATGTGCAGGAGGCCATACTGTTCCGAAGCGAGGGGATGATGAATCAGCACTATGAAAAACACGGCAAAGCGATGGGGTATGCCTCTGCCGAAGAATATCTTGCCGGCGCTAATGCGACGATAAACCATTCTTCCGCTTTACATAAAAAGCAAAAAGAAGATGGTGATGATATATATTATGTAGAGTCGACCAATGACTTTGTCGTTGTGTCGACGGATGGATATATCCGCACATATTTCCGGCCGGAGGACGGTATCCGTTATTATGAAAGACAATAAGAGAATAAGCGATTACCCTAATAAGTAGTATTTGTCTCTTTACAAAACAGCGGACCTGTGCTATTCTAACACCTGTGAGCGGTATTCGTAGGAAACTGCATCAGGTGATAATCTGTTGCCACCGTCAGGCTATGCCACGGGGGTGATGACATGAAAATAGGAATCATAGGTGCTGGAAAAGTTGGCTGTTCCCTTGGCAGATATTTCGTGGAGCAGGGGATTGACGTATCCGGCTACAGCAGCAAGACAAAAGAGAGCGTGGAAACTGCCGCGACTTTCACAAATACGAGAGCCTATGACTCTCTATACCAATTAGTAAGCGAAAACAATCTGATTTTCGTCACTACTCCGGACGACTGTATTTCCGAAGTCTGGGCTCAGATTGTGCAGTATGATTATAATGAAAAGAGTAAAATTATATGCCATTTCAGTGGCTCATTGTCATCCGATGTATTCTTGAACAGGGAGAAAAAAGGTTTCTATGCCTGTTCTTTTCATCCTATGTATGCGTTCAGCGACAAATTCACATCTTATAAACAATTGAATCAGGTAATGTTCACCGCCGAGGGCGATAAAGAAGCGCTGATAGAAGTCTGTCCACTATGGGAGCGTTTAGGCAATCCTTTTTTTGTAATTGAGGGAAAGAAAAAAGAGCGTTATCATGCGGCCGCTTCGCTAATCAGCAATATGATGATTGGTCTCTATCAGATGGGCATTGATATGCTTGTCGATTGTGGATTTTCCGAGACAGAGGCGAAGCGTCTTGTAAAGCCGCTGGTTGAGGGAAACATTCAAAACCTGCTGCAGACTTCATCCGAGCAGGCTCTGACCGGGCCCATTGAGCGCGGGGATGTGGAAACGATAAAGAAACATTTGGCGCAATTAACCGACCGGGAACGTCAGGTATATATTGGTCTTGGCCAGACGCTGACGGAGGTAGCGAAGCGCAAAAATCCGCATAAAGATTATGTTGTCATAGAGGAGCTTCTGCGTGGAGATAAGGCGCAGTAACGCTCAGAAATGGAGATTAGTATGAAGAACACAGTTGTTACTTTTCAGCAGATGAAAGAAAAGGGCGAAAAGATTTCTATGCTTACGGCCTATGATTATTCTACCGCCAAACTGGAAGATGATGCAGGAGTAAACAGTATTCTGGTAGGCGATTCATTGGGAAATGTCATTCTTGGTTATGAAGACACCATATCCGTCACAGTAGACGATATGATTCATCACGGCAGGGCGGTTGCGCGCGGCGCAAAAAATGCCCTTGTTATTATTGATATGCCGTTTATGTCATATCAGACGTCCGTTTATGATGCGGTAGTAAATGCGGGACGGCTGATGAAAGAGGGACATGCCGGAGCAGTAAAACTGGAGGGCGGGAAAAAAGTCTGTCCGCAAATAAAGGCGATTGTAGAAGCCGGTATTCCGGTATGCGCGCACCTCGGACTGACGCCGCAGTCCATTCATGCTTTTGGCGGTTTTAAGGTTCAGGGAAAGACAGAAGCAGCCGCACGTGAGTTACTGGAAGACGCAATGGCCGTACAGGAGGCAGGAGCATTTGCTGTAGTTCTTGAGGGTATTCCCAAAAAACTTGCCGATTTGGTCACGGAAAAACTGTCAATCCCGACCATAGGCATTGGCGCGGGCAACGGCTGTGACGGACAGGTTCTTGTATATCAGGATTTGCTTGGCATGTTTTCTGATTTTACGCCGAAGTTTGTCAAGCGTTACGCCAATATCGGGGAGATTATGAAAGAAGCATTTACGCAGTATTTTGAAGAAATTCGCAGCGGTGCGTTCCCCGGAGAAGAGCATGAGTACAAAATAGATGATGACATTATAGATAAATTGTATTAAGAAAAGAGGAGGAAAAGGCAGTCATGCAAATAGTAAAAACGGTAGAGGACGTAAGAAGACAGGTAAAAGTCTGGCGGGAACAAGGTCTTAGTGTCGGACTTGTCCCGACGATGGGATACCTGCATGAGGGGCACAAAAGCCTAATAGACAGAGCGGTAGAGCAGAATGACTGCGTTGTGGTAAGTGTATTTGTCAATCCGATTCAGTTTGGCCCGACCGAGGACCTTGCGACGTATCCGCGTGACTTGGAACGCGACGCCGCGATATGTGAGGAGGCGGGAGCCGACCTTATTTTCCATCCACAGCCGGAAGAGATGTATTACGACGATTTTTGCACATATATTGATATGGATAATTTGACAAAAGGCTTATGTGGAAAAACGCGTCCGACACATTTTCGCGGAGTATGTACGGTTGTCGGTAAATTATTTCATATTGTTGGGCCGGACAGAGCGTATTTTGGACAGAAAGACGCACAGCAGTTGGCGGTCATCCGGCGCATGGTTCGTGATTTGAACTTCCCGCTGCAGATTGTCGGCTGTCCGATTGTACGGGAAGAGGATGGACTGGCGAAGAGTTCCCGCAATACTTATCTTTCACCAGAGGAGCGGAAAGCAGCAGTCATCCTTCACAAGGGTCTTGTAAAAGGAGAAGAGATGGTGCGGGCAGGAGAGCGTGACGCCGGAAAAATTAAAAAAGCCATTTACGATATTATCGAATCAGAACCACTGGCAAAGATAGATTATGTAGATATTGTAGATTTTGACAATATTCAGGAAAAGGAAGTGCTGGAGGGATCTGTTTTGGCGGCTGTCGCCGTCTATATCGGAAAGACGCGGCTTATCGATAATTTTATCATAACGATATAATAAATCTGAGATTTGCCAAACATGAGGATGTTAGAAAAGTTGAGTGGAGGGGAAAGTATGACAGTGCAAATGCTGAAAGGGAAAATTCACCGGGCAGTTGTCGTTCAGGCAGAATTAAATTATGTAGGCAGTATTACCGTGGATCCGCAATTAATGGAAGCGGCGGGCATTTTGGAATATGAGAAAGTTCAGATTGTCGATGTGGAAAATGGAAGCCGTTTTGAGACGTATACGATTGAGGGCGAACGGGGGAGCGGTATGATTTGTCTGAATGGAGCGGCGGCGCGGATGGTGCAGACCGGCGACCATATCATTATTATGTGTTATTGCGATATGACGCCGGAAGAGGCGAAAAATCATAAACCGAAAGTTGTTTTTGTAGATGATAAGAACCAAATTGAGCGCGTTACCAATTATGAAAAGCACGGTCAGTTATCGGAGTAAACAGCAAAACGGAAATGAGGGAAATTATGTTGACGGGAAAAACGATTATTCTCGGCGTGACAGGAAGTATCGCCGCATATAAGATAGCTAATCTTACAAGCATGCTGACGAAGCTAAATGCCGACGTTCATGTTTTGATGACAGAGAATGCTACAAATTTTATTAACCCGATTACGTTTGAGACGCTGACCGGCCACAAATGTCTTGTAGATACGTTTGATAGAAATTTTAACTACAATATCGAGCATGTTGCGCTGGGGACGAAAGCGGATATCGCACTCGTCGCTCCGGCGTCTGCAAACATCATTGCCAAGATGGCGCATGGCATTGCCGACGATATGCTAAGCACGACGCTTCTTGCCTGCAAATGTAAGAAAATTGTCGCTCCGGCGATGAATGTCAATATGTATGAGAATCCGGTGACGCAGGCAAACATACAGAAACTAAGGGATTTTGGCATGATTGTTGTTGAGCCGGAGACGGGGATGCTTGCCTGTAAGGCTGTAGGCAAGGGAAAGATGCCATCGGAGAATATATTGCTTCAGTATCTGCTGCAGGAAGTGCAGTATGAGCATGATATGATAGGGGAAAATGTATTGATAACGGCGGGCCCGACGAAGGAAGCAATCGACCCGGTGCGCTATCTTACTAACCACTCGACTGGAAAGATGGGATATGCGTTAGCGACGGCAGCAGCCAGACGCGGAGCGAATGTGACGCTTATCAGTGGACAGACGAATCTCGATACGCCTCTTGGCGTCACACGGATTGATATTGAGAGCGCCGCTGATATGTTTGAAGAAGTCAGAAAGAGAGCGGGGCAGCAGGATATCATTATTAAAGCTGCAGCGGTCGCTGATTATACACCGCAGGAGTTCAGCGATGAGAAGATAAAGAAAAAGGACGGGGATTATTCTGTTGCGCTAAAGCGAACGACGGATATTCTGGCATGGCTCGGCGAACACAGGCAAAAAGGGCAGTTTTTATGCGGATTTTCGATGGAAACGGAACATATGCTGGAAAATTCGCGCAAAAAATTACTGCAAAAGAATGCGGATATGATAGTGGCGAATAATCTACGTCAGGAGGGAGCAGGCTTCGGTGTGGATACGAATATCGTTACGCTCATAACCAAAGAGGATTGTTTGGAGCTGCCGCAGATGAGTAAGGAAGAGACAGCAGTAAAAATCCTTGATTTTATAAAAAAGATAAAAAAAGCTTAATAAAATATGTATATTCAGGTAGTAAATGGCATAGAATATGGATAGTGGTGAAAGAAGGCAAACCACTGGGATAAATTGACAGACACAAGAAAATGTGGTATGATTATTCTTGAGTTGCAATATATCGTGGTTGGTTGGATAGGAGGGATATTCTATGGCAAATGCCAGCGTATACAGTGTTCGCCGTGCAGTAGCGAAACATGTAGGTAGTAAAGTCCGGGTTCGCAGTAACCTCGGCCGTCATAAATATGACGTGATGGAGGGTATCATTACCGAGACTTATCCCTGCATTTTTCTCGTCCGTGTAGCGAATGCAGAAGAGGACAGTTACCAGACAGTATCCTACAGTTATACCGATGTGATTACACAAGATGTACAGTTGACGTTATGTTAATGGAAATAGACAAGCGGGCCGCAAATTCAGCGGCTCTTTTTGTATTATAGAATCAGGGTATTCGAAAATCTCCCGTTTGCGCTATCTCCTTTTCTAAAACAGTTCTATTTTACCGCATTTTCGAATATATACTACTGTGATATAAGTGGACGAGGAGGCAGTAGGCGTGAAACTGATAATGCAAAGAGTTCATATGAACAAATGTAACTGTAGAGAGAAAAAACAGATTACGTTAGACAGGGATTTCAATGTTCCGGACGCGAAACCGGATGCCTTGCAGATTATGAAAGAGCAGGGGGAGATACAGATTGAGGAAGCCCATATGATGGAGGGGAAAGCAAGCGTGCGTGGCGCTATGCATTTTCAAATTCTCTATGCCACGGACGGCGGGGCAGGTATCAGTGAAATGAGTGGAAGCATACCTTTTGAGGAGACGATACCGTTGAGCTGCGCGGAACGGGGAGATGAACTGACAGTACAGGCGGCATTTGGCGATTTGCGGAGCGAATTAATCAATTCCCGAAAGTTGGGAATGAAAGCGATTGTAAATCTGGATGTCAAGGCGGAAACCGTATGTGACGGTGAGGGCGCTGTTGATTTGGAAGAAGCGGATAATGTCTACAGTAAAAAGAAGACGTTAGACGTATCCCGGCTTGTATTCAGCAAAAAGGACATATTGCGGGTGAGAGACGAGTGGAAAATTCCCGGTACGAAAGATGCTATCGGAAGCGTACTGTATTCGGACGTACAACTCGGGGAGATGAATACGCGCATGATGGAAAATGAATTGCAGGTAGACGGGCAGGCAACTTTTTTTGTGATTTATTTAGGAGAAGGAGAAGAGGGGAGCATTAACTATTTTGAAAATACGATTCCCGTAGAGGGTACGATTGATTGCGGCGGCTGTCAGCCGGATATGGTAGTGCAGGTGATGACCGGACTTCATAGCCGCGATATTGAAATCAAAGAAGACGAAGACGGAGAAAACCGTGTTATGGACGTCGAATTGGTAGTTGATTTTGATATTAAGGTATACGGTCAGGAACAATTGGAATTGCTGACAGATTTCTATTCACTGAAGACGATATGCAAGCCGATTTACGAAGAATCCTTTTTTGAGAACCTCATTATGCACAATAAAAATAAGGCGAAGATTTCTGGGAAGATATCGGCAGGAGATTATTCTCCGCTGCAAATATGGAATGTAACGGGAGATTTGCGCATTGACCGTCAGACACAGCAGCAGGATAAAGTATTGGTAGAGGGTATCATAGAAGCCAGTGTATTGTATCTGACAGGGGATGAAAAGATTCCGCTGGCCTCGGTAAAGAGCAGCATTCCGTTCGAGCAGAGTGTTGAAGCGGATGGAATAACGGAAAACAGTAACGTCTGGCTGCAAGGTTCTCTGGAGCAGATTAGCGGAACGCTCACCGGCGATAAGGAAATTGAGATAAAAGCAGTTGCCGCGCTGGATGTCATTGCATTTGAGAGAATTGAAGAGCCGATAATACACGATTATGAAAGTGAAGAAATTGACTGGAAAGAGCGAAGCCGCGACCCCGGAATGGTGGGTTACGTGGTGCAGGAGGGTGAAAGCCTGTGGGATGTGGCAAAACATTTTTATACGACGGAAGACAGCATTCGCGAAATCAATCAATTGGAGCAGGATGAATTAGAGGCCGGCGATATTCTTTTAGTACTGAAGGAAGTAAGCTGATTTGCTTCAAAAGTAATTTTATAGGATAAAAAATATCCGACACATAAGTCTGATAATGGGAACTATGTTCCATCATTTATCAACTTTATGTATCGGATATTTTAATTTCTGCTACTTATAGATTATTCCGTTATACCATCACGCCAGTCTTCCATTTTCTTGACAGCGGTGTCAATTGTATTCTTACAAATATCAGGCATATCTTCTCCCCATGCCTTGGTAGCCTGACTAAACCCTTTTTTCATAGCAGCGATTAATTCATCTGCCTTAGCTGAATCTCCGCCACTCAGAGCCTGTGCCATAGAAACTAAGCGGTCACTGGTCTGTTCCACACCCCAATAACCATCTTCGCCAATATCTTTTTGAGCCTGAGCAATCGTAGCAGGGTCAGCGTTTACATTTTTAAACAAATCAGCAAGGTTTTTGTACTTATGTGCCTGTTTGCCCATCAATTCATTAACCAGATTTTGAAGATGAGCATTTTTATCTGACAGCTCCTTCTTCATACTGGAAACGACAGAAGAATAGTCGGTTATCTTGTTTGATTTGCTATCCGTAGCATTGGCAGACTTTTCATATACAACACCGGTGTCTTTCGCAGTATTCTTTTCTGTTGAAGCCTGCTCAGCTTTTTTTGGTGCAGCCTGAGCTACGCTGGTGTTAGTATAAGCAGCAGTCGCACTTGTAACTCCATTTACACTCATAAGATTCCTCCTTTTCTTGTGAAACCTTTCCGGCATCACATAAATGATTTTATAGTGTATTAAATATATCGGCACAGGCTGTTAATAACTTTAGAAAGAAACTAAAATTTTCCATTACCGATATAAATCCGTAACAAAAACAAAGCATTTGTATGGAAGAGAGCGGCATTTTTCCTTGGCAGAGACCGCTTTATCCAAATCGTCAAAGATGCCGAAAACAGTAGGTCCGCTTCCACTCATAAGGGAGCCGAGCGCACCGTTTTCCATCATGCATTTTTTGATATCGGCAATTTCGGGATGTGCGGGAATAGTCACCGTCTCCAGTATATTTGCCATTTGATTGCACAGACCTGTCAAATCATTGTTCTTCATCGACTGAATCATCCCGTCAATGTCAGGGTGTTCGGTATGTTCATCCAGAACAAGATTCGTATACACAAATTTTGTGGAAACATGAAAGGACGGCTTGGCAATGAGGACGTAGCAGTCTGGAGTTTCCGGAATCGTGGAGAGTTTCTCGCCGATTCCCTCCGACAGGGCGGTTCCTTTTAAAATACAGTAGGGAATATCGGCCCCCAGAGTGACGCCTCGTTTCATCAGGCTCCTTTTGCTTAAACCCAATTGAAACAAATCGTTCATCGCAAGCATACAGGAAGCCGCGTCCGTACTGCCGCCTGCCATGCCTGCCGCCACAGGAATGCGTTTATCCAGACGGATGTCAACGCCCTCCTGAATGCCGAACTCGTCCATCAGGAGCTTGGCGCTGCGGTAGACCAAATTATCCTCGTTCACCGGAAGAAAACGCAGGTTAGTATGAAGATGAATCCCTGGTTCTGAAGTTTTGGTAAGTGTCAGACGGTCAAACAGCCGTATGCTTTGCATAATCATTTTCACTTCGTGATAGCCATCTTCCCTGCGCCGCAATACATCCAAACCTATGTTGATTTTTGCAGGGGCATTAATCCATATTGAGTCCATATCTGCTTCCCTCGCTTTGTGTTAATTCCTGTTTAATACTATCCCGGTACCTAGCCGTCGTCGCGGTGTTTCGGATTTTCTTTTTCGTACTGCTCCATTTTATCTTGTGTTTTCTAACCTTTAGCTGAATACGTTTTCCAACCTTGATGGAAATCTTTTTTGGTTTAATGCAGGCGCGCGCTTTGCCTGAACAATTGCCGGCATCGTGATGGAGGATATTAATATGCCTGCTATTAGTTTTTCTTCATTGTTCTGATACCCTTTTTCTGAACATAATTTTAACTGCATTATAACACAAGGCGGGCGACTTGTACATACTGGTGTTGGCTTGAGTTTCTGCAGAAAATTGTTCAAATAAGTGGTGTCACAGACGAAGTTGCCCAAGTGTCCATAATATCTTTCTCTGGTTCAAAATCTTCACAACTACATTTACACTTTTAAATTGTTTCTTTAACTGGCTTGTTTCCCCAAACATAATTCTGTAAAATGCTCCCTTGTTGTTTTATGAGCCTTAATTCCATGTGTCTTTTCTACCAAACGTTCTGTTGGCAATCTCTGCTTGTAAGGCAGATGCTCTCCCAGCTGAGCTAAAATCCCATATATAAAAGTATATTGCTCAATCCATAAAAAGTCGATTGCTTTTATACTTGAGTTTCCATGTCACACAGGCATGTGTTCTAAAATCGGACGAACTGGGGATTGATTGCCATTTAATATCCTTAAAAAATCGGTCGATTGGCGCTTTGGAGAGCTATATTCATTTTCGAATTGCATTTTCGGAAACTCAAGGATGTTGGAGGGCGATAAATAGATTGTAATAATTCTGTAATTTAGTATAATACATATAAAGTAGTTTTGTACAAGAGGTTTTAAGAACAGGAATGCGGGCGCAGTGATATGATTCAGGCTCTTCCCCCAAATTACGAAGTCTCGGAAGAGCAGGAGGTGGATGGTATCACGCCTATGTATATCTATGGCGTTTTTGGTATTTGTTTTGCGTCTGCGTTTTGCTTCCGAAAGAAACAAGCAAACCGAAAAAGACAAAGAAAACACCAGCTCCGACAGAAAGTAATCCGTCAAAGGACTATATGACTTTGTAGATAAATATGCGGCTTGGCTAAACGAAGTTGAGTACTCTCATTCTATCTCTGAATTTTTTAATATGTTACTGCTTTGAGCAGGAGAGGTTCTTTAGTCCACTATGGGCGGGAAGAATTTCTCGCCATTTTTGATTATTCTGCTTCAATATAAGAATGCATAGAGTAGAAAATGTAAAATATGCGCTTTGAATCCTTTTTACAAGGATATAATATTAATTAAATATAAACTATATAAAATAAATATTAATTACATAAAATAAAAATAAAATAGCAGGTTTCGAAAACAATTTAATATTGAAAAGCGTAAAGGGAAGTAAAATGGAAATTTCAGAGTATGTTTATTAATGATATATATATCAATTAAATAAAAAATATAAATTTAATTAAATATATAATAATTAAAAATAAATAATATATAAATTTTATATAATTATTTAATTAATAAATTATAAGATATAAGCGATTAAATAATAAAATATTTGTTATAAACAATGAATAGAAAATGCTAAAAAGAAAACTAGTCTGTGCTATTGTTTTATTATGACAGTGCAAATGCTGTGTTTGCAAATCTGTTTTTAAACGACGACACTAATTTGCATTGATGGTTTTGCTGTTTCTGGCGTTGGTAACAGGAGTAATAAGGGGGATGGCAGCTTAGAGGGCGAAGCAAGGTGTGGTAGTAACAGAAAGTATCTGGAAAAGCTGTTAGGGTAAAATGGAAGACAAGTTCATTAAGTTAAACATGCGTTCTAATACTTTTACTCAAAAATAAAATAAAATCAATAAATATAAATTAAATATAAAATAATTATTAAAATATCATAAAATAGCACAAATTACTAATGAATAAGAACAGAAGAAACGGTCTGCACTGTTGCTTCACCATCAACAGTGCAGACCGTTTCTTTTGATAGAATGTATTAATTTCAAAATATGTTCTTTTTGTATACAAGTCTCCTTAATTCATTATTTTTTTTAACTTCACATTAAGAAAGTTGTAAATAAAAAACTAAATATTAATTATTTATTAAATATATTAATAAATAATGCAAATAATAAAAATATATTAAATAAATAGAAATTGTATATAGAATACGCATGGATTTGATTGTAACATCCGATTTTCAATATTGATTGGATAAGCGGAAACGAATCTTCTGTCGTTCCCCATGTCGTAACCCAGATCTCCGTATCAAAGATGAGTCTTTCGGTCAAATCAGTGAGTTCTTGTAATTTATTGCATAAAAAAAAGTTTATTGGAAATACTACTTACATTCCTACCATTTTTTCAGGGGGAAAATAAATTGCCGTATTGCTTTTCTTGTAAAGTAGAGCGGGAAAGAGGGAAAGATGTTTAAAAAGTGTAAGCTGACAGCGCTTGTATGTTTATTTGCAGTAACCGGAGTGCTTATGTTTTTCTATCACCGTGAAGTAAAAAAACAGCAGGTGCAGCAGGATATCGCAAAAGAAATATTGCGCCTGCATGTTGTCGCCAACAGTGACAGCGAAGAAGACCAGAATCTGAAAATGAAAGTGAAAGAAACGGTTGTCACGTATTTGCGTGGAAGTATGAGCGAGGCCGCTTCTGTGGAAGAGGCGCGGGCGGAAATCGAGAAGCGTCTTCCGCAGATTGAGGCGATTGCCAGAGAAAAAATGCAGACAGAGGGGTATAATTATGAGGCGGAAGCGCAGCTTGGCGAGTGCTATTTTCCGGTAAAGGAGTATGGGGATTTGACGTTTCCTGCCGGCCGCTACGAAGCGCTGCGTGTTAATCTCGGGGCAAGTACCGGAAAAAATTGGTGGTGCGTGATGTATCCGTCGCTATGTTTTGTCGATTCTACTTATCAGGTTGTTCCTGATTCGTCAAAGGAAAAATTAAAGGACAGTTTAAGCGAGGAGGAATACAATTCTCTGCTTGACGGCGGGGACAAGGTACAGTATTCTTCAAAAATCATAGAATGGATTGGAAATACTCTTTTTTCTTGAATTTTCGTATCTTACGTGCTAAAGTATATTCAGATTAATTTTGTTTTGGCGCAGATAGGAGGATAACAATGAAAAAGTCAATTGCTGTGATTTTTGGAGGACAGTCTTCGGAACATGAAGTGTCTTGTCTTTCCGCAGCCAATATTCTAAACGGATTGGATACAAATAAGTACGAAGTACATAGGATTGGTATCACAAAGGACGGCCGCTGGCTCTATGTAGAAGATGTGGAAACATTTTATGACGGGAGCTGGAGCAAAGGAAATGTTACTGCCGTTATTTCTCCTGACCGGAAAGATGCTGGAATCTGGAAATTTTCTGGAGAGTGCAGGGAAGTGATTCCGGTTGATGTTATATTTCCGATTCTGCATGGCAAATATGGTGAGGACGGTTGTATTCAGGGGTTGTTTGAATTATCCGGCATTCCGTATGTCGGCTGTGATGTAATTTCGTCGGCGGTAAGTATGGACAAAATATCGACAAAGATACTTGCCAATAATGTCGGCGTCCGGCAGGCGGCATATGTGGCGGACACGGTAAAGGATGATTCTGGAATCGCTGCGGTGATAGAAGAAGCCGAGAAAAAGTTAGGCTATCCGATTTTTGTAAAACCGTCCAATGCGGGTTCTTCCATTGGCGTGAGCAGGGCCAATAACCAAGAAGAACTGCAGGAGGCGCTTCGGCTTGCCAAAAAACACGACTCTCGTGTCCTGATTGAGGAAAGTATTTGTGGGCGCGAGGTAGAATGCGCCGTCTTGGGCGGATGGGAGCCAGAGGCCTCCAAAGTGGGCGAGATTTTGGCGGCGGCTGAATTTTACGACTATGATGACAAATATATCAATTCCGAATCAAAAACGGTGTTTGACCCGGATTTGCCCGAAGAGGTGAAAGAGACGATTCGCACGAAAGCGGTGGAGATTTTTAAGGCGGTGAATGGGTTTGGTCTTGCCCGCGTCGATTTTTTTGTGGAGAAAGATACAAATGAAGTGATTTTTAATGAAATCAATACGATGCCGGGATTTACCGATATCAGTATGTATCCTAAATTATGGGAATGGATGGGGATAGATAAATTTAAACTGATTGATACGCTAATCGAACTGGCATATGAGAGATAAGTTGAAATGGGGGCTTAAGATACTATGGCACAAGAGGTGAAGCTGCGGATTTGCGGTATGCAGATTCAGGGCGGGGGAGAAGAGGATAAGGTGGAAGTAGTTTCTGTAGGGAAGATGTATGAGGAAGACGGGGCGGTCTGCGTCTCTTATGAGGAGATGACAGATGAAAATGAAACGGGTATTGTTCACGTTGTGAGAAATTTGTTAAAAGTGCACGATAATCAGGTGGAAGTAATCAAAAGAGGAACTTCGGAAAGCCATATGGTTTTTGTGCCGGAGCAGGCGACTTACACATATTATTCTACTCCGATAGGGGAACTGGAAGTGAGTATTTTTACAAAACAAATCGAGCATGAACAGATGCCCAACGGTTTCCGTCTCGTATTGCAATATGACTTGGAAATGAATCAGATGATGATATCACAGTGTAACGTGGATATTACCGTAGAGCAGTAAAGGGGAAGAGAGAATGAAACTTCATTTTACAAAGATGCAAGGTACCGGAAACGATTATGTATATGTAAATATGTTTACTGAGAAAATAGAAGATGCTTCAGCACTGGCGGTACGAATCAGCGACAGGCATTTTGGAATTGGCTCGGATGGCTTGATTCTTGTTGCGCCGTCGGATGTGGCAGATTGTCGTATGATAATGTACAACGCAGATGGCTCGCGGGGAGCGATGTGCGGAAACGGTATACGCTGTGTGGCAAAATATGCTTATGAGCACGGTATTGTACACGATGAAAATATTACCGTAGAGACGGACAGCGGTGTGAAGTCGTTGGTTTTGACAGTAGAGGGCGGAGAAGTGACGTATGTGAGCGTCAATATGGGGCAGGCATGCCTAAAATCAGCGGAAATCCCCGTAACTGCTTCTGGAGAAACATTTATTAATGAAACGTTGACGGTAGATAACAGGGAGTACAAGGCTACCTGCGTATCAATGGGAAATCCACACTGTGTTATATTTACAAAAAATATTGACGGAATGGACTTGGAGACTATCGGCCCTCGTTTCGAGAACCATAAATGGTTTCCTGACCGAATTAATACGGAATTTGTGGAAATTATCAATGAACATACAATTAAAATGCGTGTGTGGGAGCGCGGTTCGGGCGAGACAATATCGTGCGGAACCGGAACGTGTGCGTCTGTTGTGGCGGCCTGCCTGAACGGATACTGTAAACAGGGAGAAGAGATTGAGGTACAGGTTCGCGGCGGCAAATTATATGATACTTATATGATAAGCGGGGAAGTGATGATGAAAGGCCCTGCAACGACCGTTTTCGACGGCGAGATTGATGTATAAGATATAAAGATTGTGATATTTTTTTGGGCCCGCGCTGTTTAGCGGGGCCCTTTTGTCTTGTGGCTGTGGTTCTTAGGTAGCCTTTTTCATTATTACTGGTTTTTTTTCAATGCCTTTAATTTGGCTTTCTGCCAGAAACCAAGCTTTTCTTCCGGGTTTTCCAGTACGTTTCGTCCTTTTACTCCCATGATGTAAATACCGCTGATGACGACTTTTAACTCCTTTTTCACGGGCAGAACCGGAAAGATTTTGTCGTCGCACATAAGCGACATTACTTTAGGGCCGATTTTGGCTTTTACAATCGGAACTTTCGAGCTGCGGAGATACTTTGGCGTATTTTCGAGTACTACTTTTGGCAAGCCGGCTTCTTTTAACTTCATCCTCTTTTTATCAATGACGAGAATGGTCGCCGTCTGGGACGCCGCCTGCATCTGGGCCTGCGATTCCTCTTGACGTTTCTGCATCTTTTTACCAACAAAATACAAGACAGCCATGATGGCTATCAAAATTAAAGCAATAATACCAAGTACTATTAAAAAGGTCTTCATTGTAATCCTCCATCTATCATTTTGTTACCATTGTTTCCTAATTTCTTATTTTAGCACGAATGGAAAAAAAAAGAAACCGTTAGTTTGTTTTTTTTCAAGGTAATGTAATAATTTGTGTTTTTGAGTCAAAGGATATCCTGCCGTATCTTGTCTTTGTATTGCTCCCCGAAAAATTATTGTTTCTTTCGTTTGCGGTTCGCTGCCCGAGCATTTGTCTGAGATGTCTGCTGTCGTTTTTCCTGACTTTTGACAGCCCGTTTGCACTAGACCGCTACGCAACGGTGCTAATGCACCACCAGAACGCTTATGTTTTTACTGCGGCAGATGCGAAGCATCTGTTCGTGGAAGAAAGAGGCTAAAAAACAAATTTATTTATTTTTTAGCCTCTTTCTTCCACGAAGCGGCACTTTGGTGCCATCCGCAGTAATAAGTAACAAATGGTGGTGCATAAGAACCGGCGAGCGGTCAATGCTGCAAAAGTCAGGAAAACGACAATGCAGACAGCGAGTTTTGTGAGGGGCGGCGAAAGATTTCTGTAAACGAAAGAAACAATGTATTTTCCGTCGGGAGCAGATACCGGACGAGATAGGACAGGATACCTTATATCCTTTTCATGCCTTCCGCATACATTTCTGCAATAATGCCACGCACATGAGAGCCCAGATGTTTCTTTGTTTCCTTATCCAGCTCTGCCGGATAAATCGGTTTGCCAAATTCAATGGAAATCTTACCGCCGTGTATCCATGGCAGATGGTTTTCGAAAATTGTTTCTGTATTACAGAGGCAGACCGGAATTACAGGACAATTTGTTTTTGTGGCAATCTTCATACTGCCCTCTTTAAAATCCAGTAAAGTATCGGTCGCATTCCTTGTCCCCTCTGGTGCGATGTAAATAGAATAGCCCTCTTTCACAAGGGAAATCGCCTCCAAGATAATAGTTAAATTTTGTTTTACGTCTTTGCGGTCCATAAACAGACAGTTCAGAAAGTACATCCACTGAGCGACACATGGCATTTTTTTGATTTCCATTTTGGAAACAAAGGCAGTTTGTTTCGGAACGGTGGCGTATGCCAGAATGATATCATAAAAACTGCGGTGATTGGCGGCATACATAACCGGTGTGTCTGTTGGAATATTTTCAATACCGGAAACCGTCTTTTTACAGCCGGAGCAAAACAGGACGAGACGAAATGCGCTGCCGGCAATGGTTTGAGCTATATGTGCGGCAGCTTTTTTACTGAAAAAGCGTACAAGAAACTCCAGTAAGTATAAGGGGATGCTTAAAATGGCTATCACAATATATAAAAGTAAAAGAATGACAGTGCGCATATATACCTCCATTTTGCAAACGTTTGTGAACGCTGGCTGTTTATGTTCTATTCGTCGTCAGGGGGAGCCGTCGGCGCTTTTGTTTCATAGTGCGTGGTATCCTCAACGTCAACACCGGTTTTTGTTTCGGATTTATTATAGACGCCATAAAATTCTTCCAGTGTAAGTTTCTTCTTATATAAATAAGTAGCAACAGATGCTCCCACATATCGGATATGCCACGGCTCGAAAGAGTAGCCGGTAATTTTCGTTTTTCCTTTTGGATAACGGATAATATACCCGTATTTATGAGCGTTTTTGGCAACCCATTTGCCTTCTTTTGTGCTGGCAAACCGCTCGCTTAGTACGCAGTTAATCGAATTGGTTGAAATATCAATGGTGAGTCCGCTCTGGTGTTCGCTGCTACCCGGCTTTGCAGACAGGGCGTCGGTTGATTTTTTGCCGTAGAGAGATATATTTCGCCGATAAATACTCTCCTGTCGTTTGTACGAGCGGTATCCAGACACGCCATACAAAAGAATGCGCTTTTTCTCAGCGGCTCTAAACATCTTTTCCAGCGCTCTGGCGGCTGTTTTACGAAGTTTTCGTTTATCGTCATGCTCGCTGTGACTAAAACGAACATTCGGTTCGGTAAGGTCTTTCGGAACATAGTCCGACGGCAGCAGATAATCCCGATTGACAAGTACGGTATAGCTGTCAGGAAGCGTATCAATTGGCGCCGTACTGGCAGAGTT
Organism: uncultured Eubacterium sp.; assembly: GCA_910577295.1. Classification (GTDB taxonomy): domain Bacteria; phylum Bacillota; class Clostridia; order Lachnospirales; family Lachnospiraceae; genus Eubacterium_F. The sequence goes on along the minus strand of CAJTLS010000012.1, from coordinate 49,608 downwards.
GAGAATGGAATTAATATCCGCAGGTAAAAGGGGATTAGCGGTCGGCTCCGTACTTGGTTCAGCAGTTGCCGTCGGAACCGCCGTCGGCGGTATCGTTTTTGTTGTATCCTGATGGTGAATATATCCGCAAACGCCCAAAATGAGCGCTAATATCAATAATATAACAGGTATTGTTCGTTTCATAAGTATACATCCTCATAAATTTCTCCCGATAGGGTTTATGAGCATTATACCCTTTAAAACAGGAAAAATCAACGGTTTTCAAAGAGTGGCACACGGAATTTCTTCAGTGCGGTTAAAAGTATCATGCCGAGAACGTAGCAGGAGAGGATTTCTCCTATGCCTACTGTAGCCATCATATAGGGCAGGGCGTCGGCGGCGCCATAGGCATATCGCAGTACAAAAGGGACAATTACGGTATTTGCCACAATCGGCGGGATGGGTACGAGCCACGGATATTTGCGCAGGGCGTACGAGCCGAGTGCGCCAAGCAAGGTGGCTAATGTACCAAATATAATATCCCACAACACGCAGCCGGTCATCCAGTTGCTGAGAAGACATCCGATAGTCAGCCCCGGTATAGCGGCCGGAGTGAAAAACGGAAGCACCGTCAACGCTTCTGATAAACGTATCTGGATTACGCCGCTGGCAAGACCGAAAGTATTGGCAATAAAAGTGAGTACAACATAAAGTGCAGCTATCATAGCTGTCACACAGATAAAATTAGTTTTTTGTTTCATTTTTAATCTCCTTAGTTTTGTTTTATGAGTGGATGGTTTCGAACACTCAGGCAGGATATACAAAGATAATTGTACTTCGCCGATTTTCATTATCCCCTTTTTCTGCTCGTAATATTGTAGCGAAAAAAAACTTGTTTGTCAAAAGAAAAAAAGGTATAATAGAAAAGAAAGAGGAAAAGCAAATTTGTTCCGAAATGGGGACTGCTATGATAATTCCAAAAAATGCAGCATTTATTATAAGAACGTTGGAGGAACATGGCTATGAGGCTTATGTAGTTGGCGGCTGTGTTCGCGATATGGTACTGGGGCGGGAGCCGGGAGATTGGGATATTACGACATCGGCGCGGCCGATGCAGGTGAAAGCTCTTTTTCGCCGCACGATAGATACAGGCATACAACACGGTACGGTGACGGTTATGCTCGGGGATGAGGGGTATGAGGTGACGACTTACCGAACGGACGGCGAATATGAAGACCATCGTCATCCGAGAGAGGTTTTGTATACGCCGGACTTAAAAGAAGATTTAGAGCGCAGGGATTTTACGATTAATGCCATGGCATATCATCCCGAGCGGGGAATGATAGATTTGTTTGATGGTTCGGGCGACTTGAAGCGGCGATGTATACGCTGTGTTGGCAATCCCGAAAGAAGATTCGAAGAGGATGCTCTGCGGATGCTCCGTGGGATTAGGTTTGCCGCGCAACTTGAATTTGACGTAGAAGAACAGACCATGCGGGCGATTGCCGATAAAGCGCCGACACTTGTCAACGTCAGTGCGGAGCGAATCCGTACGGAACTGACAAAATTACTTGTTTCTGATGGGTGCGACCGTTTGCTACTGTTGGCGGAGACTGGGTTGAGCTGTTATTTCCTGCCGGAACTTGATGTGATGCTTGCCACACAGCAGCAGAATCCGCATCATTGCTTTGATGTTGGACGTCACTCAATAAAGGTGATTCAATATGTGAATGATGTATATAGAAAGGATACGGCTGCTTTTTCACAGAAAGAGCATGTCATGCTTGTATATGCCGCCCTGCTCCATGATGTGGCTAAGCCCGATTGTAAGTCTGTCGATGAGGAGGGCATTGACCACTTTTACGGACATCCAGAGCATGGCGAGACGAAAGCCAAACAGATTCTTAGACGCCTTAAGTTTGATAACGATACGGTATCTACGGTTTCCCGCCTGATTCGTTACCATGACCGCAGACATGCGAATTGTCTGGTGAACGGAATGTATTCAACAAAAGGGAAAAAGGGAATGCGGCGATTAATAAACGAAATGGGAAAATCCGCCATGCCGCTTCTGTTTTGTTTGCAGCAGGCAGATTTGCGTGCACAGAGCGCCTATAAAAAGGAAGAAAAGCTGCAAAAACTGGCGGCGGCAAAAAGGTGCTATTCCGAGATTATTGAAGCAGGCGACGCCGTTACCATTCAAGAGTTAGCGGTTGACGGCAGCGATTTGATTGAGATGGGAGTTTCACCGGGCCCGCAGATTGGCGAGATTCTCCGAAAATTGTTGGAACATGTATTGGCAAATCCGCAAAATAATACAAAGTATAAATTAATAGAACTAGCACGGCGTTGGATTGAAAAAGATGGTTAGGAGGTTAAACATCATGTTTTCAAATAAAAGAAAGACAATTGGTGTGTTACTGGAACGGGTAGCAAGCGAATTTCAAAATTGTTTATGTCAGGGCATAATACAGAAAGCGGAACAATTGGGCTATAATGTAGCCATATTTGGTGCCTATGGAAATTACGGACATAATGAGCGCTATCTTGTCGGTGATCAGACTTTGTGGGAACTCCCCATCTATGAAGACTTAGACGGAGTTATTTTAGCGTTGGACACGATTGAAAATTTGGAGGGGCGCGAGAAAATCATTGAGTTTGTGAGAACACGGTGCCGTTGTCCGGTTGTCAGCGTCCGTGAAGTTGTTGAGGGCATAAACAATCTGTTAGTGGATAATAAAACGTGTATGGATGGTATTATCGACCATTTTATTGTGGACCATCATCTGAAACGTCTTTGTTTTATGACGGGACCGGAAGACCATTGGGATGCCAGAGAGCGTTTGGACAGCTTTTTTCGTAAAATGAAAGAACATAATCTACCTGTTAATGAAAGGCAGTATTTTTGGGGGGATTTTTGGAAAGGAAAAGGAAAGGAAGCTTGCGACTGGTTTTTAGGCGGGGAAGAGATGCCGGAAGCGATTATTTGTGCCAACGATTATATGGCGATGGCAGTTGCCAGTGAATTAAACGGACGCGGATACCGTGTTCCGGAAGATATTTGTGTCAGCGGCTATGATGGAATAAAAGCAACGCTGTCTTTCACACCATCAATTACAACAGTAGTAGTTCCTTTTTATGAAATGGGAAGCAAGGCAGTAGAGATTATTGATGAAAAGCAGGAATGTCCGCACAAGGTAGAGGATTACTATTTTGATGCGATTATTAAAAAGAGGGAAACGTGCGGATGTATAACAACCGGAAGCAAGGAGACGCTCGATTTGCGCCAACGCTTGTATGAGACAGAAAATGTAAAACAAAACAGGGAGATGCAGTTTCATTTTATGTCTATACATTTGAGTGAGTGTCATACAATTAATGATATATCCGAGCGAATTACATATTACAGTTACAGTATTCCGGGTTTGCGGGATTATTGTCTGTGTCTTTGCGATGATATTATGGAGAATGAAAATCCCTCTGCTTACACAGAGCAGATGGTATTGCGCTTGGCGATAAAAGACAAAAAAGAGAAAGAGCATATCCGTATGCCGTTTGAAAAACGGGAACTTCTTCCTGACATCATGACAGGAGAAGAAGCGCAGATATGGTATTTCGCACCAATCCATTTTCAGGATAAATGTTTTGGTTACGAGGCGTTTCGCTTCTACGATATAGAAGTGACAGGAAAGATGTATCTGTACTGGAATATTATTATGGGAAATCAGATTCAGAACATTATCACGTATCAGAAAATGCAGCGTCTGATGAATCAGTTGGAAAATATGTATGACAGGGATGCGTTGACTGGTATGTATAACCGCCGCGGTTTCGAGAACTATGCCAATCCTATGTTTGAGGAGGCAAGGGAGAAAGGGGAGACAATATTCTTATCCATTATTGATTTGGATGGAATGAAGCAGATTAACGACAATTATGGCCATGTAGAGGGAGATTTTGCGCTCTGTAAAGTGCGTGAGGCGATTGATAAAGCTTGCGGGGATGATGTGATACAGGCAAGAACCGGCGGAGATGAGTTTGTCGTTGTCGGCAAAAACTTTAATGAGCAGCAGGGCTTGATTTGTATGGGCAAGATGGAAAAATATTTGGATGATTTCAATGCAAGCAATGAAAAAGAGTACGATATTCATGCCAGTTTCGGCGCCATACGACGTGTTCCGAAAGCGGATGATACATTGGAAAGTTTTATAAAAGAAAGCGATGAAGTAATGTATATGAATAAAGTTGCGAATAAGGCGAAACGGGGAGAGGCGCTGCGGTAAATGAACTCACCGTTAAAGAATTGAAAATGGCTCTAAGCTTCGTGTAAGTACACCTTTTAGGTGGGCGATGAGAATACCATAGTTTACGATTGGTATATGATTGTCGCGGCACTTGGCGATGCGGAAAGCCATTTCTTTTTGATTCAGCGTACAGCCGCCGCAGTGTATGACAAGCCGGTAAGGGGAGAGGTTCGATGGAAACTGATTGCCGCTGCAAGTCTCAAAGCGGAATTTCTTTTTCGTATATTCGTGCAGCCAGCGCGGAATTTTAACCGTGCCGATATCTTCGCAGCGGCGGTGGTGGGTACAGCCCTCCGCGATGAGAATACAATCCCCATTCTGAAGCTCACGGATAGCGTCGATTCCGGCTAGTTGGATGGCGAGATTTCCCTTATAACGTGAGAACAAAATAGAAAAGGATGTCAGAGGGACATCCTGAGGAACGATGTCGGCTGTGGTAGAAAATACCTGTGAATCGGTAATGACTAAGCGTGGTTTGTCTTTCAGATGTTTCAGGGTATCGGAAAGTTCGGTATCCCGACAGACAAGCGCAGAAGCACCCGCTTCCAGAACATCACGTATGACCTGCTGTTGTGGAAGAATAAGTCTCCCTTTTGGGGCGGACGAGTCCAGTGGAACAACGAGAACGACTACATCAGTGGGTTGCAGCAAATCGCGCACTAACGTTCTTTTGGTGTCATTAACGGATAATTTTGTGGTAAGTAGTTCACGTAATCGGGCAATATGAAATCCCGTTGCGGCGCTGACTGCTATATCATAGGAGACAGCGGGCAACGCAACTTCATTTTTCCATAAATCATATTTGTTTAAAACAATAAGATAGGGAATCTCCTTTTTCTGCATCCATGCAATTAAATCTTCTTCCTGACGAAAATCCTTTTCAACTTCTTTTCCATCTGCTACCACAAGGGCCAAATCGGTCTGGTTAAGAATGCTTCTTGCTTTGTTTATCCGCTGTTCCCCCAGCGCTCCGTCGTCGTCCAGTCCGGGCGTATCAATGAACAATACCGGCCCGAGAGGAAGGATTTCCATTGCCTTGTAAACGGGGTCTGTCGTTGTTCCTTTGATTTCGGAAACAATGGCAGTATCCTGCCCAGTAAGTGCATTTATCAGACTGGACTTGCCAGCATTGCGGCGGCCAAACAGGGCGATATGTAAACGCTCCCCACGGGGTGTATCGTTCATTGCTAAACCTCCTTCGGATAAAGGGCTGTGCACACTATTTTAAGATGGTAATTTCGCCAATAATAGGAAGTTTTTTTGCCTCATTGGAGCAGGCATTTACGATACCAAGTATGATAAATGCCATGCTGATACAAAAAATACAAAATCCTAGCAGTACGCTTATAAAAATGCCAGCAAACGGAACAAAAAACAGTATAAAGCGGCAAATGATAACCATAAAATAAGCGGCTACTTCAAAAATAAGGAGTACGAGCCCTTGATTGGCGTGAAATCTCGCATATTGTGAATCTTTAGCTGCAAAAATCGGTACAAGTACTAGAAGACCCAGATACGCCAAAATTCCAAACACCTTATTTTGGTTTACATCTTGTGAATCAAATACGGTATTATCCTGCATAAATATCCTCCATTCCAGAGCAGAGTGTTTACTCTGTTTCTCTTGTTTTTGTTATAGGGACAAAAGGTATTTTGCCCTTTTGACTGATGCTTTGGACTGCTCCAGCTTTTGACCCTAGTATTATGTTATAATACAATTTATATTTTTGCAAGGGAAACTCTTGTGATAGACATAAATTTATGTTATGATAGATATATTAGAACTAAGGAGAGGTGAAAAAAGCAGTATGGAGCAGTTTTTTTCAGATGATGATCTTCTCGGGTTGCTGGATGAGTTAAATCAGGAAGAGGCCCAGCTTGAAGAAATGGAGCTGGAGATTGAGATGCAGGCATCCAACCGAAGGTATGAGGAGATTATCCGCAAACATCGTATGGAATAAAAGGGACACCCTAATCAGGTGTCCTTTTATTGTGGATTAAATTTAAGTTGTCTGGAGAAAACGCAAAGCGCTTTCTGTTATTCGTTTCAGTCTTTACCGGCAGTCTGGTCAATCCAAAACGCCCACGCGGAAATGGCAGCGACCACGACAACGCAGATGATGATTTTTACTGCTAACATAAAACGCTCCTCCTTTCCTAATTTTATATAAAATTAGGAAAGTGTGGAATGATAGTTTTCTCCGTCCTGGTCGTGTATATAACGTATGATATATTGATTAAAAACGACGTAAGGAGTATGAAAACGCCCCTTTTTCTGTCGGTACAAAAACAGAAAGAAGAATGCCGCACCAATCAGGAGAACGATGGGAGGTATCGGAAAACGCATGGGCAACCGTTGTCTGCCCGTTTTCATTAACCTACCCGGAAATGTCGTCTTGGAAACGATTCGCTCTCTTAAATAGAGAGGATAGCATTCGTTAGAAGCAGTTATTTTTGGCTTCACGTTGATTTCATCGGGATTACTGCCCAGATAAGTGAAGCCGGAAATAAAATTAAAGTAGGTAAATAAATTAGTCAACATAATAGATATGCACAAAAACAAGGCAAAAGAAAGAGTTTTCTTTTGTATCCTGCGCATCCATAATTTGCCAATCAAATGTATTCACCTCCCTGTTGAAACGTCGTTTTTTATATTCAGAAAAAATTGATATGAAATCAGGTCTCTTTCGTGAAAAAGAGACCTGGTACAAGTAGCGTAAGAACGCTGGTTTCAAACAAATGCTTTAGTTTAAAGCATCTACCAGTTTCTTCAAAGCAGCAAGTGCTTCGTCCGGAAGCTTGTCATAACCTTCTTTTGCAGTAGCGAATTTCTCAACGGCATCTACGCGGTTCTGCATTGCGGATTTAAGAGCTGCCTTGTAGTCAGCGTCGTTAAGGTCAGGCTTGAAGTCAGCAGTTTTGCCCGGCCAGTCATTCATGATTTCAATATCATCAAAGTTGCCCCACTTCTCAAACTTAGCGTTTCCTTCTACGATTGTCTCAAGAATGCCTAAGGTGTCGGCAGGCTGGCATTTCGTACCCATGAAATCACCGGTATTGACGATATAGCAGTCTACGTCTTTCTCGGCAACCAGCTTTTTAAACTTATCATAGTCATTTACAAGCGGATAAGTTCTGAATGGGTTTGCATAAGGTACAATACGAAGTGCATTCATATCAGTACCAGCAGCTACACGCTCAGCAGTAGATGTCTTTGTTGCCAGAGTTGCGCCCATTACGGAAGCAAGAGCGGCACCCTTTAATTTGATTACTGGCGGCATCGTAGGGTCTTTCATAATCCAGAAAATAGCATTTACCGGAGCGTCAATCTTATCTACGCGGTTTGGAGACCAAAGTTTGGATTTGATAGCACGGCCGTTACCATTACGGATATCTTCAGTAACGAGCTGAATCTTGCCGTCCTCATCCATCGTTGCCGAGCAGTTCTGAACCGTCAAAAGATATTGGTTATCTGGACATCCGGTAGGATAATCGGCTGTCTTGTCGAAGTAAGTCGGTTCCAGTGCAATTGAAGCGCAGGTGTCGGAGTTGATAATAAAGGCGTCGTCGTGCAATACTTTAATACCACCGAATGCGTCGTATTTGCCGCCGTGTTTTGCGTGTGTCAGGGTAGATTTACCGGAACCCGAAAGACCATATACGGAAGCAACAAACTTTTTGCCGCCCTCTAAGGAGTATTCTTTCTGTCCGCCATGGCAGGAAGCGTAACCGTTGCGGTTTGCAAGCGCCCAAGCCATAGTCAGAGTGCCTTTCTTGTGCTCGCCAAAGTACTTCATACCAAGAATAGCGGCACAGTTCTGGTTTGTATCAAAGTAGCAGAGGGTCATAGGGTCGCTCAGACAGCTATAATCTACGTCAGGGCTTTCCGTAGGCGCCCACTGCGGGTCAGAAAAGATGTAGATATCCGGTTCCTTGCCATCGGCAATTGAAACGGAGTTTTTATACATTTTTACATATTCATCGCTCATGTATTGGAAGTTCAGCATCCAGTTGTAAAGAAGATTCTCTTCTCCTTCCGGAATCAGAAGATGAGCTTTTGCCATGAACTCTGTATCCAAACCAACGAAGCAGGTTGCATGATACAACTTCTTAAAACGAGTTTTGTAAACAGCATCCATAACCACTTTATCTAATTTTGCAGCATCTACGCCCGGCTCGCCTTTGATACGGCGCGCAGCAGCGTAACGTCCGGTTACAGCGCCATCATTGAAAAGAAGAACTTTGGCATCGGCATCCAAACCAAATTCCTCACCTCTGTATACAGGCATATCTGTTACAATTGTACCCGGTGAATTTTTCGCTAAGTTATAAGCCTCTTTTAATGTGTTTACTTTAACGACATTGTTACCATAAAATGCAGCTTCAACAATGGCACGAGTGTTCGTTACTGCTTCCCCTGTACGAGGAAAACCGACTTTACCAGCGCCAATTTCACTGAGTTTGTAATTCGCTTTTGTTGCCATGAAATCTTACCTCCTAAGAAAATATATTATTGATACTTCAGTAAACGAAGTATTACAAACGGAAAATTCAAATCGTTTCCCAACTGTAATTATACCCGAAAGGGTAAAAAAGTCAATCGTAACTTTCCCTTTACCGTTTATTTTTTGGAAGCCGCATATTTTTTTAGGATGGAAAATGAGGTAGGGCCCATGTTGAGCAGATAGGTGTGAAAACTCTTGGCGGAGGGAAAATGCTGCCGCAGTTCTTCGATTTGTAAGAAGCCGACGGTATAGGGAAGATAGCTTCCCGGACTGTCAATAATCACATCATAAATGCGCGTTGTGTTTTCTGCGCCGGATATGCCATGTTCGCCCAAAAAGGAAGAAAGCTGCGTCTTGTTCCAGTGGTCGTAATGAATACCGATATCGCAGAGGGCATAGAGACAGTGGCTGGCAATGGCGTTGTTTTGCAGAATGCCAACTTCCGTTGGAGACGCTCCGGTATAGCGGTAGGAGTATATTTCTGCATAGGTGGCGTACCCTTCTGTATAGGCTGGATAGTCCATGAGATACCGCAATAGGGGAAGATTCTGTTCGCGCATGTAACAATTTTGAAAGAGGTGTCCGGGATATGCCTCATGGGCCAGCGTATTAAAAAGGGAAGAGCGGCTGTACTGCGGCGAGTAATTTATGTAGATGGCATTATTTGACGTATCATCAATGGGCGGCGTGAGATAAAAGGCCGGACTCAGATAATTTTCCAGTGAGGCATCGACACGGTGCAGCTCATAGCTGATAGAGCTGCAGGATGGGAAATCCGCTTTCATTTTCTCCTGCAAAGTGTCTAAAATCGACTCGGGAGACGAATTGCGCTGCTGGTAATCCTCGCATGTCCGAAATGCGGAGGGGTCTTTTGCTGCATAAGAAAGCAGTTTGTCTTCTGCGCGCTGCAGGCGTTTGAGCAGTTTTTTCTTCCAGAACACAACCGTCTCGGAGGCGCCGCTTTTCTGGCGGAAGAGACAGGCGTAATATTTTTTACCCTCTGGATAGGCGGCAAGGGCGCCGTCGGCGGAGGCATCTGGCAGCAGAGCGGTCAGACTCGTAATCATGTCTTTGTAGGCGGGAATCAGATATTTTTCCAGATAGTTGTCGTGTTTGCGTGCAAGTTCCGCGGCCTCTTTCGGAAAATGTGTGCGGATTTGTCGGTTAAAGCAGTCTTTTATCATTTGACAGCCGTTTTCCGAGAGGAAACTCCGGCATTGGTCGATGACATGCTCAAGCGTAGTTTTTGCGGGCAGTAATCCAGATGTTTGTTTTTCTTTCTCCATTTGCACGAGCAGTTGAAAATAGGAGGGAACGGACTGGAGAAGTAAGAAATATTGACTGACATCCTCATCTGAATCCAGATGAAATTCAGCTAAGAGAACCGGTAATTGCGCCTGAATGCCGGAAGATGGATTGAGGATGTCTGCAAATTTGACATAGGAAGCCTCTGACAGTTCCAGTGTCAGATAATCTTCCAATGTGTCATATAGAATTTGTTCCTGACTTGAGAGCTCGTCTTTTTCGTATTCGTTCAGGCGTTGGAGCACATTTTCCGTCTCAGAATGTGAAGAAGAGTTTGTGGAAGAGGTGGCAAATCCCTGCGGAAGTTGTGTAATGTTGTAGCGGGAGGGCTCTTTCAGCGTATAGTTTAATGTTAGTGAATCGCAGGAAACCCAATCGCAAAAGAGCGTGTCCGTAAATTCGCGAAAGGATATCCCGGGTGAACGGGAAGTGGTAAGGGGCTGGCAGGAAGCCAGTATGATACTGATAATAAGAAGAAATGAAATGAGGCAACGACGCATGTTTGACCTCCGGTAATGAAATTATTTAAAGTATACGAAGCTCGCAAAATAATTATGTTATTTCCGCATATTTTCCATTCTGCATCATAGAATTTAAGGCAGAGAAAAGGGAAATACGAGGAGGGGTTTTGTGGAAGACAGACAGGAGTTGGCGTTAGAGCAATATGATTTTCAGGTGAAAAACCGACGTAGAGCCAGAGGAGCTGTTTTGTTGGACACCAATGAGGGCTTGCGTCTTATGCGTGAATATACAAACATTACCTCCCATTTTGCATTTGAAAATGAAGTTAAAGAGCATTTGCGATTGCAGGGAATGAAACAGTTGGATTGGGCTGTTAAAAACAAAGCAGGTGAATGGGTCACTGTATGTGAGACAGGAGAGCAGTACGTGGTCTATGAATGGTATGCGGGAGAGGACTGCGACTACAAGAGCAGTCAGGGGCTGATGGAGATTGCAGCGAATCTCGGATGCCTTCATCAATGCCTGAAAAATTATTCGCAGGTTCCGGTCTCTGTTGGTGAAACGTTGTTACAGCAGTACGACAGGCACAATCGAGAGATGAAGCGGGTATATACTTATATGAAAGGGAAAAAGAGAAAGAGTGATTTTGAGCGTTTTGCCATGGGGTGTTATGCTAAGTTTGCCGCTCAGGCGGCAGGGGCGAGGGAGAAACTGCGTCAGTCGGAATATTATCAGACGCATGGCAGCGAGACAAGAGACGTCTGTCATGGGGGATATAATTACCATAATCTGATTCAGACAAAAGACGGGCTGGCAACAACAAATTTTGAACATGCGGCAATGGGTATACAATTAATGGATTTGGTGTACTTTATGCGCAAGACGATGGAAAAGAATCTGTGGAACTGGGAAAAAGGGAAAGCGATTTGGGAGGGATATATTGAAAATGTGGCGTTGGAGGGAGGAGAGAAAGAATTTGTCTCCACTACGCTGTCTTATCCGATTAAATATTGGAAGCTTCTGAATCAGTACATGAACGGAAAAAAGACATGGATATCTGACAAGAGTTTGGAAAAAATGAAAGATGTGCAGGAACAGGAAGAAAGAAAGGCACAATTTTTAAAAAGATTGGCGGCATTTGAAAAGAATAACTAGTCATTTGTGGCAAAATGTGGTACAATAAAAGTCCTTATAGAAAGAAAATGCAGGTGAAAAAATGAGACGTATGAAACAAAAGATTTTTTTGGGAATTTTACTGCTTCTTGTTATGGGAATAAGCGGATGCAGTTTCAACAGAAACAGGCCGAGAGCGACAGAGCAGCCAAATGAGGGTGTAACATACGAAAAGGGCGTGGATTTTGTCGGTGTTGTCAGGGCAATTGACACAGACCTTGCGACGATTGAGTTTTATAACGCCTCATTTGACAAAATTGAAAGTTATCCTTATTCCGGCGCTACCGCGCTTCTGACAAAAAATGAAAATCAGTTGGCGATATCGGAAATAGAGCCGGGAGAGGTTTTTGACGTATATACAAGCGAAGATGGCAGAAAGGTTGTGACGCTGAAGGAGACGTCGGGGGTATCTCTGATAGAAGATACAACAGTGCGTCTGAATCCGGAAAAGAATTATCTGACGATTCAGGATATGAATTATTCTTATACGGAGCGGCTTCCGGTGTTTTCGAACGGAAAACTGATACAGCCAATGGAGATTACCGCAGAGGATAAGATTACATTTCGGGGTACGAAAGGACAGGCTTATTCGATTATCGTGACTCGTGGACACGGTTATATCCAGCCAAAGAATTATGCTGATTTTCTCGGCGGTATTGTGACAGTGCGCGGGGAAATGATTTTGCCGGTATCGAAAAATATGCTTCTGACAGTACCGGAGGGACTACAGCTCTTCACGATGAATAACGGCGATTTAACAAGTGAGGCTTCGGTAGAGGTAAAGCGTGGTCAGGTAACGGAAGTCAATATGGCGCAATTTCGGAATCAGGTGCCGGATACAGCCAGAGTCCGTTTTAAAATAAGTCCCGAGGGGGCGGAACTTTACGTGAACGGCGTCCTCAAAGATTCTTCGAAACCGGTTTCCCTAAAATATGGGAATCATTCAATAAAAGTAGAGCTTGAGGGTTATAATAACTATACCGGCGTCATTCATGTACAAGACCCGAATCTTACGATAAAGATTGATTTGGCAGAGGAAAAGGCGGAGGTCGAAGAGGAGGATTCGTCCAGTTCCGTGTCCGAAAAGGATACGCCGGCTGCTTCTTCAACGCCGGCTGCCACTTACGATAAGGAGCACAAGATAACCGTGAGCGCCCCGAACGGCGCCGCCGTCTATATCGACGGCACTTATAAAGGCGTGGCTCCGTGCAGTTTTACAAAAATGATAGGCAATGTAACGATTACACTGGCGAAAGAGGGTTATGAGACAAAGAGTTACAGCATTCAGCTTTCGGATGACAGTCAGGACGTGACATGGAGTTTCCCAGATTTGGAAAAGAAAGGAAAAGGATAGAATCTTTCCCGTAAAGGGTGATTATAAAAAAGAAGTCGCAAAGCGACGGATAGGAGGAAGATTATGGACTATAAAGAAACATACGAAGCATGGTTGGCTAATCCGTATTTTGACGAGGAGACAAAGAAAGAGCTTAGGGATATTGCCGGAGACGACAAAGAGATTAAAGAGCGTTTTTATGCTGACCTCGAGTTTGGTACGGCTGGTTTACGCGGCATTATCGGCGCCGGAACAAACCGTATGAATGTATATACGGTTCGCAAGGCCACACAGGGGCTTGCAAATTACATCATAGGGCAGAAAGCACAGGATAAAGGTGTGGCAATCGCTTATGATTCCCGTCGTATGTCACCGGAATTTGCCGATGAGGCTGCCTGCTGTCTCGCAGCCAATGGAATCAAAGCATTTGTTTTTGAGACGCTTCGTCCGACACCGGAACTATCCTTTGCGGTTCGTGAACTCGGATGTATCTCCGGTATCAATATAACGGCAAGTCACAATCCGCCGGAATACAATGGATATAAAGTTTATTGGGAAGATGGCGCACAGATTACCCCGCCGCATGACGCTGGTATTATGGATGAAGTAAAAGCGGTGACGGATTATGCGACAGTAAAGACGATGAGTAAGGAAGAAGCTGTAAAAGCGGGACTTTACAAGAGTATTGGAGCGGAAATTGACGACCGCTATATGGAAGAATTAAAGAAAAACGTATTGCACCCGAATTGCATAAAGAAAGCGTCGGATGATTTAAAAATCGTTTACACGCCGCTTCATGGAACCGGCAATCTTCCGGTACGCCGTATCTTGAAAGAACTCGGCTTTAAGCACGTATTCGTAGTGCCGGAACAGGAACTGCCGGACGGAGAGTTCCCTACTGTCAGCTATCCAAATCCAGAAGCTGCGGAAGCATTTGAACTGGCGTTGAAACTGGCAAAAGAAAAAGATGCCGATTTAGTATTGGCGACTGACCCAGATGCCGACCGCCTTGGCGTATATGTGAAAGATACAAAAAGCGGCGAATACATTTGCCTGACCGGAAATATGTCGGGAAGTTTTTTGGCGGATTATGAGATTGGCCAGAAGTTGGAACTGGAGGGCAGTCTGCCGGAAGATGGCGAGCTGATTAAGACGGTTGTTACATCGAATATGGTCGACGCCATCGCAAAACATTATGGGATTAAAGTGACTGAATGCCTAACGGGCTTCAAGTGGATTGGAAAAGAAATTCTGCGGATGGAGACGACCGGAAAAGGACACTATCTCTTTGGCTTTGAGGAGAGTTACGGCTGTCTGATTGGTACACATGCCAGAGATAAAGATGCGGTTGTGGCTTCCATGGCTCTTTGTGAGGCGGCTGCATACTATAAGCTGCGTGGTAAGACTATTTGGGACGCCATGTTGGAAATGTATGAAAAATACGGATATTATAAGGATGATGTGATTGCCATTACACATAAAGGACTGGAAGGTTTGGCTAAGATTAAATCGATTATGGACAATCTTCGTGAAAACCCGCCAATGGAATTTGGCAAGTATCAGGTACTGGCAACGAGAGATTATGAAAAAGATATTATTCGGGATGTGAAAACCGGAGAGACGAAGCCTACTGGTATTCCAAAGTCAAATGTGCTCTATTTTGAGCTGACAGACGACGCATGGCTTTGTGTACGTCCTTCGGGTACCGAGCCAAAGATTAAGATTTATTTCGGTGTTGTTGGCAGCAGTTTGGACAATGCGAAACAAAAATCAGAGGAGCTTGCAGGAGTTGTGAAAGAATTGCTGGAACAGCTTGGATAAAAGGTAGGAGAACCATATGAATAAATACTTGGAGCAATGGGCCAGTAAGCCGATGATGAGAGAATTGGAGCAGGGCGTCATCAATGCTCCAAACGACTTACTTGGCTGCCATATATTTAAAGAAGAAGATGTACAGATTTTTACTGCATATCGTCCGTGTGCGCAGGCTGTCTGGGTATTGGACCATTGCGGCAAAGTGGCTGGCGAGATGGAGCCAATGGAGCTGGAGGGGCTCTTTGGCTTTGTCATCGAGAAAAAATCAGCCCGCTTAAAAACATACCGTCTGCGCATTCAATATGCAGAAGATGATATTATTGAGATTGACGACCCCTATGCCTTTGGTAAAATGTTTGGTGAGTTGGACAAGCATCTTCTGGCAGAGGGGAACCATCATAAGATTTATAATAAACTCGGCGCTCACCGCATGACGCGGAGAGGCGTTGAGGGAACGCAGTTTGCCGTGTGGGCGCCGGATGCGTGCAGTATCAGTGTGATTGGCGAATTTAATATGTGGGATGCCCGTCTCCACAAAATGATAATGCATGGCAGCAGCGGTATATTTGAGTTATTTGTTCCGGGAGCATGGGAAGGCGCCGCCTACAAGTACGAGATTACTTCCCGCGGCGGCGAGAAGCTTTATAAAACTGACCCTTATGGCAATTATGCGGAATTGCGTCCGGGAAATGCCTCGCGGATTACTTCGCTGGACGGGTATGAATGGGGGGATTCTGCGTATCGGAAAGAGCATGCCAAAAAATCCCGAAAGATTCGTGAGCGTGAACCGATGAGTATTTATGAAGTGCATTTGGCTTCATGGAAAAAGCGGATAGAAGACGATGACAACGGTAATTTCAGTTATCGAGAACTGGCGGGGATGTTGGGCGATTATGTATCCGATATGGGATACACGCACGTAGAGCTGATGGGAATTGCGGAATACCCATTTGACGGCTCATGGGGATATCAGGTCGGATGTTATTATGCGCCGACAAGCCGTTATGGAACTCCTAAAGATTTTATGTATTTTGTGGATGAGATGCATCAGCGCGGCATTCAGGTAATTCTCGACTGGGTTCCGGCGCATTTTCCGAAAGACGCTCATTGTCTGGGGCGTTTTGACGGGCAGGCGTTGTATGAACATCCAGACAGCCGGCGCGGAGAGCATCCCGACTGGGGAACGTATATATTTAATTATGGGCGCATGGAAGTGAAGAACTTTCTCGTTGCCAATGCGCTGTTCTGGATAGAAAAGTTTCATGTTGACGGATTACGTGTGGATGCTGTGGCGTCCATGCTCTATCTGGACTACGGCAAGCAGGATGGTCAATGGCTGCCGAATGAAGACGGCGGGCATGAAAACTACGAGGCCGTACACTTTTTGCAGCATTTGAATGCAGAGGTGGAAAAGGAACATCCGGGCGCTTATATTATTGCCGAGGAGTCTACGGCATGGCCGAAAGTGACGGCTCCGGTAGCCGAGCGCGGTCTTGGTTTCTCTTTTAAGTGGAATATGGGTTGGATGAATGATTTTCTGGAGTATATGAAACTCGACCCGTATTTCAAGCAGTTTCATCACGGACAGCTTTGCTTCAGTATTGATTAT
Organism: uncultured Eubacterium sp.; assembly: GCA_910577295.1. Classification (GTDB taxonomy): domain Bacteria; phylum Bacillota; class Clostridia; order Lachnospirales; family Lachnospiraceae; genus Eubacterium_F. The sequence continues at coordinate 33,123 of CAJTLS010000012.1, read as the reverse complement.
TATCTGAGTGAAAAATATATTTTAGTGCTGTCGCATGACGAAGTCGTGCATGGAAAATGTTCGATGTGGAATAAAATGCCGGGACTGGAAGGAGATAAGTTTGCGACGCTCCGTGCAACGTATGGGTTTATGTACGGGCATCCGGGCAAAAAACTTCTCTTTATGGGGCAGGAATTTGCACAGAAGAGAGAATGGGCGGAATATCGCAGCCTTGACTGGTTTTTGTTGGATGAGGATATCCGCCACCGTCAGATGCAGGATTATATCCGCGAGCTGAATCGCTTGTACAAAGAGTACGATGCGTTTTATTATAATGATTTTGATGGTCTGGGATTTGAATGGATGGATTGCTGGCGTCCGGAGACGAGTACTGTTGCGTTTGTGCGGCGTGGTAGTTCAACGAAAGACCAGTTGATGTTCATTCTCAACTTTACGCCGGTCGCACATGAGGTCTATCAAGTGAATGCGCCGTGTAAGGGGACATTTACCGAGATATTAAATTCAGACGAAGAGCGTTTCGGCGGTTTGGGCCGTGTCAACAAAAAAACGTTAAAGGCGAAAAAAGTCAGTAAGCCGACCGTACCAAAACCGGGAGAAGCCGTGAGTGAAAAAGAAAAGCAGGATTATTACGAATTAACGCTTTATTTGCCGCCACTTTCCGTAGTTATATTAAAGTATGATTATGTAACAAAATAAATTAGGAAAAAATTTTCGCTGGCATTCTCAAAATTTCGTGTTATACTTAATAGTGAAACGAAACAACGTTAATAAACTAAAATTCATGGCACAGAACGGAGGATATCATGGGCGGATTTTTTGGAGTTTCATCAAAAGACGATTGTTTGTTTGATTTATTTTTTGGAACGGATTATCATTCTCATTTGGGAACAAGACGAGCAGGTATGGCTGTTTATGGTGAGGATGGATTTGACCGTGCGATTCATAATATTGAGAACGCACCATTTCGGACGAAGTTTGACAAAGATATGCGGCAGATGAAAGGGTACTACGGTATTGGCTGTATTTCAGATTATGAGCCGCAGCCGCTTATTGTTCGTTCTCATCACGGTACATTTGCCATTACAACCGTTAGTAAGATTAATAATGCAAAGGAAATTGTAGATAACATTTTTTCAAACAATAATACTCATTTTCTGGAGATGAGCGGAGGGGATATTAATCCTACGGAGCTTGTTGCGGCATTGATAAATCAAAAGGAAAATCTGATTGAGGGGATTCATTATGCGCTGGAAACAATAGACGGTTCTCTGACGTTACTGGTACTCACGCCGAAAGGAATTTATGCGGCGCGGGACAAATATGGAAGAACGCCTCTTGTCATTGGCAATAAAGGAGATTCTTATTGTCTGGCGATGGAGTCGTTCTCTTTCCAGAATTTAGGTTATCATTTGTGGAAAGAGTTGGGGCCGGGCGAGATTGTCGTTGTCAATGACGAGGGAATTAAGACATTGATGGCGCCGGGCTCGAAGATGAAAATCTGTACGTTTTTATGGGTTTACTATGGTTACCCGTCCAGTTCTTACGAGGGTGTCAGTGTGGAACAGATGCGGTATAACTGCGGGAAAAATATGGCGAAACGGGATAACGTGAAGCCGGATATTGTTGCGGGTGTTCCGGATTCGGGAACAGCGCATGCGGTAGGATATGCTAATGAGTCGGGGATACCGTTTTCCCGCCCATTTATTAAATACACACCGACGTGGCCGCGCTCTTTCATGCCTACGGTACAGAGCAAGAGAGACATGATTGCCAAAATGAAAATGTTAGCGGTTCACGATTTGATAAAGGACAAGAGCATTCTTCTCATTGACGATTCAATTGTCCGCGGAACGCAATTGCGCGAGACGACGGAATTTCTCTATGAGAGCGGGGCCAAAGAAGTGCATATTCGGCCGGCTTGTCCGCCTTTAGTGTATGGCTGCAAATTTTTGAATTTTTCGCGTTCTTCTTCGGAGATGGATTTGATTACCAGACGTGTCATTGCCAAATTAGAAGGTACGCAGGATGTATCGGAAGAAATTTTGCAAAAGTATACCGATCCCGAAACGAAAGAGTATGAAAATATGATAGAAGAAATCCGTAAAGAATTGAATTTCACATCACTCCGCTTTAATCGTCTCGATGATATGTTGGAGGCTGTCGGTATTCCAAGAGAGAAGCTGTGTACATATTGCTGGGATGGAAAAGATATAGGGGATTAATAGTTTCATATATTATATACCAAAAAAACAAAAGGGGGATGTTTCAAATGTTCAAAAACAAGAAAATGAGTACGCTCATAACGATTGCCGTATCCGCTGTTACTGCAATCTGTATTGCCGGATTGTTCCTTGTTGCCAACTACAACATGACTACGGCAATGAAAAAGACAGCAATGAACAATATGAAGACATCACTGGAGGCAAGGGAGAGAATTGTTGACCAGTATGTCAGGGATTCAGAGACCATTTTGATTTCCTACAGTCAGGCTCCAATTATTGCGGATTTGTTGAAAAACCCAAATGACAAAGCGATTCAGCAGCGGGCGCAGCAGTATACGGAGAGTTATTTCAAGAAGCTGACCCAGTGGGAGGGTGTGTATACGTCCCGTTGGGAGGATACATACGTGTTGGCGCATAGTAATCCTAAAGTAGTCGGCATTACTACCCGAAAAGGAGATGCCTTAAAGGCGCTGCAAAATTCGATGAAAGAGGCAAAAGATATTTATAATACGGGAATTATCGTTTCTCCGGCTTCTAAAAAGCTGATTTTATCAATGTATTGTCCGGTTTATGATACGGATGGTTCGACGATTATCGGTTATGTGGGCGGCGGGCCTTTTGCAGAGGGTCTGAAAGTTCTGCTTGATGAGTTGAAAGTAGACGGTCTGGAGAATGCCGAGTTTGCCATGATTAATACGGAGACGAAAACTCATATCTTCAATAAGGATGAAAAGAAGATGGCTACCGAAATCAAGGAAGCCACCTATTTATCCATTATTGACCAACTGAGTAAGAACGCAAAGGTTGCGGATGGCACCATGGAATATAAGGCGGAGAATGGCAGTAAGCATGTTGCCGTATATCAGGCGGTTAAAAACCGTGGTTGGGCGGTTGTGATGAGCGACTCCGCAAGCGAGATTTACAAGACGGCAAACGAGAGCATGCTCATTCTCGGTCTGATTTGTATTGGAGCATTTATCTTTATTTCCGTTCTGGCATGGCTTGTCGTGAGAAAGAATACAAAACCATTAAAACTGGTAGAAGAATCAATTGTGCAGTTGAGTCATTTGAACTTGGCGCAGTCGGGACAGTTGGCTCCTTATGCCGGACATAAGAGCGAAGTGGGCCATATAGCAACGGCGCTGAACTTCCTTTACAGTGCATTTCAAAATATTGTTTCGACACTGTCGGAGTGTACGTCTTCTCTGAATGTGGCTTCCGGCACGATGAATGATGTATCGATGTCCTTGCTGAACAGTGTTGACGACAATGCGGCGACGACAGAAGAGCTGGCGGCAAGCATTATTACGACTAATGGCGCGATTGATGTTGCCAATCGGGAGATTGCACATATTTCCGATTTGGTAACACAGGTGAAAGACAAAGTCGAGCAGGGTGATAAGAGAAGCCGGTCACTGATGGACATTTCGCTGGAAATGAAAGACTTGGCGAACACTTCTCTTCGCGTAACTGATGAGAAGATGAATGAGAACCGGATGGAAATTGAAGAGGCAATGAAAGAGTTAAATTCTCTAACCCGAATTAACGACATGGTTGCGCAGATTATTGACATTACCAATCAGACAAATTTGCTTTCTCTGAATGCTTCTATCGAAGCAGCTCGTGCGGGAGAGGCCGGACGTGGATTTGCCGTTGTTGCGGAAGAGATTGGTAATCTGGCTTCCAATTCTTCGGAGGCGGCTACACAAATTCAGAATATATGTGCCGAGACAAATTCATATATTGAACGGATTCAGAGATGTTTCCAGAATATCGTTGGTTTTATGACGGAAGATGTAGGAAAACAGTTAAAGGCATTGTCTTCTTATGCCAATGAATCGAATGTGTCGGTAGAAAATGTGCAGGAAATAATGGCAGAGATACAGGAAGCGTCCCGTATTTTTGCCGAGTCGATTGAAAAGATGCGCAGTCAGCTTGACACGGTTCAGATTTCTTCCAGTGAAAATGAAATGGGTGTTCAGGATATTGTCAAGAAAGATGAACAGACGAATCAAGAAGCAGAAGTACTTGTAAAAGTAGTAAAAGAGAATCGCCAGAATGCAGAATCCATTCAGGAGATTGTGAGTCGGTTTAGTAAATAAAAAACGGCAATAAAATAAAAAATACTATCCAAATCGTATGGAAACCAGACCTATCAGGGCTGGCAGTCGATATGAGCCGGATAGTATTTTTTTGATTTTAGGGGAAATATGTCCTATGTGCATGATACCCGCTGCCTTGAAAATGACAAATGATTAAGCAATTGCCTTAACTTTTGTAAATATCAGTTGACAAATAGACAAAGACGGCATATACTAAGTGTATCAACTGTATCATATAGAGAGGTACAGTTGATACAAAAAAGCGTAAGAAGGGAGGAATGAGATGATACATCTGGATTTTCGGAGCAGTCAGCCAATCTATGAGCAGATTATCGTGCAAGTAAAATTTTTGACTTTGCAGGGGTATTTGAAAACGGGAGACGCCATTCCGTCAGTGCGGAAGCTGGCGATACAGTTAGGGGTTACGCCAGGGACTGTGGCAAAGGCTTATCGCGAACTGGAGAGGGGGCATGTCATCGAAACAATAAGAGGCAAGGGAACTTTTATTTCCGGTGAAGTGGAGTTTAAAGAAGACGAGGGAGTGATTCGAAAAGTGAAAGAGGAAATGAAAGCGCAATGCATGGAGCTTATTTATCAGGGGTGGGATAAAAATAAAATCCTGCAGTTAATTGAGGAAATATTTGTCGATTTGCAAGGGAGGGAGAATGCGAAATGATTGAGGTCAGAGGTCTTTGTAAGGGATATGGGGAACAGGGCGGCTATGCCGTGGAGGATATCCATATGAAAGTGAAGAAAGGAACCATTCACGGTCTGATAGGGCACAATGGCTCCGGAAAAACGACAATTATAAAATGTCTTACGGGGATATTTCCCGCCGATAAGGGTGAAGTTCTAGTGGATGGGAAAGATGTCTATAACAGTATTTCCGTCAAGTCGGAAATCGGCTATGTGGCAGATACCAATCAGATGTTCCGTGGCTACCGCATGAAGAAGATGGCGCAATTTTATCGGGATGTCTATTCCGATTTTTCAATGGAAGAATTCCATCGTCTTTGTCAAATTTTTCTTGTAGATAAGAATAAAAAGGTGAGCCAGATGTCGAAAGGTCAGCAAATGAAAGCCAGTTTTGTACTAAATATGGCGAGACATCCGAAAGTTATGATTTTGGATGAACCGACGGCGGGATTGGATGTTATAGCAAAGAAAGAATTGTTGGATTTACTTGTGTGCGCGGTAGAAAATAATGATATGACTGTTCTCATATCGTCTCATCACCTCAGTGAATTGGAGAAGATTTGTGATACCGTCACGGTGATTAATCAGGGCAGAGTTGAAATTGAGGATAGCCTTGAAGATGTGACAGGGCAGACGGTGAAATATCAGCTTGTTTTCACCTCAGGGGCTCCCAGTGAGTTGTACAACCGCGCGGATATCTGCCATATGTCTAATGTGGGGAGCGTATACACGGTTGTGTTGGAAAACGGAGATGATACATTTGCTGAACAGATGAGGGCGTTAGGGGCGACTTTAGTAGAAGAAATGCCGGTGGGGCTGGAAGAAAGTTTTATTTATATGCACCAGAAAGAAAGAGAGCGGGGGGTGAACGGGAATGAATAGAAAAAAGGCGTTATATCAATATGAATTTATGGCGATGAAGTGGTTTTTAGTTGCCGGTCTCTCCTGTGCTTTTTTTGCACTGCTTATTCTCAATGCAGAATACCGGTCATGTATTCCTGATGTTTATGGGGAGATGAATGTTGTTTTTAGTGACAGGAATTACATTTCCTTTAGCAAAATTCTTATAGACAGATTATCCTTTTTAGTACCGGCAGCGCTGGCAGCGCTAGCGTTTATGACAATTTTTCAGTTCTCCGACTATCATAACAGGAATCAGAGAGAATATATCGTGTCGCTGCCGTTCACACAGAGGGAACGTTTTATCGCTAAATATATTGTCGGAGCCGGTATTTTGACAATTGTGACAGCCGTGTTCGGGGCGGGCGTATTTGTCCTGCGTAGTATGTATTTTGAGTTGATGATAAAATACAATTTGGTCTATCCGGAATATCCGGTTATATATGGAAACGACACATGGTTCCATACATTGAGGAGTCTTTTGTTATTGTGGCTTGTGATTATGGCGGCATATTCTGTTTTTACTCTGATTCACAGTGTGGTAACAAAGGGAATTATGGCGAGTCTGATTTCTCTCGGCATTATTGTAGCGCCAGTCTATCTTTTGTATATGTCTGTTTTCTATACTTATTCGTTCTTCGAAGAGTTTTCAATTTTTGAATCTTATGTCGATGAACATATGTGGATGTATACGACGAAGCAAATCTGTGCTGCTTTTATTGGAGGCGGATTTTATAAAACGGAATTTAATACGCAGGCTGACCCCGTAATAAATTATATTGATTATGGCAACACAGGCGCTGTATTGCTCGTATTACTTCTTGTGTTGATTGGCTTTGCGGCAGGCGCTTATATTATTAACGGCAGGCAGGATGGTGCGAAGTTTGGTATGCTCATGCCAATTCGCTGGATTCGCATGGTAATCGGCGCCGGAGCATCCTTTTGTTTTGCTTTTCCTCTCGCTCTCTTCGCAGCCTTTTGCGTTGGAGCAGACAATGATATAATTTTTGTGGCTCTTATGCATGTCGTAATATGTGTTGCACTGGTAGTAATTATTCAGAAAATTAAAAAGCGTTTAAATCGGTAGGAGGTGACAGACGATGATAAGAAAAATAGGGATATTATGTTTACTGGCGGTGCTTATGCTAACCGGATGCGGGCAGGAAGGACTCGTTATGCAGCAGGTGGCAATGGATAAAATAGAGTGGCTGGATAGTGAGCAGGAAGTTCTGGAGGCGCAGGAGAAACTGCCTCAGCAGGATAGTGGAAAGTGGTCTTATCGCCAAGAGAATATAAGAAAACTTGTAGATATGGAAAACCGCATTAAGGAGAGTTGTAAGAATGACAAAACATCAATTTCGGTAAGCTGTTTAGAAACGGTTGGAATTGCTTCTGCCAATATGTGGGCGCAGCATCAGGCGCTGGGGTGGAGTGCAAAAGAAGAAAAAATTACTGGTCTTAATATTTTGCTGGAAATGCAGGATAAAGAAACATGGACGGAGAACTGTAAGAGACTGGCGCAGCTCGGTTTCGACTGTCTGAACCATTATTCCCCGAATGATGTGGCGATGATTCAAAATGGATGTCAGTTGTTTGCTGTTGAGTCAGCGGAGGAAGACGGAAGCGCTTATTATTCTATCGAAATCAAGGTTCCCGGTATGCTGGCATTTGGGCCGGAGCGTTATTTTGACTTGTTTGACATCTGTGTAGAGAACGACCTTTATATAGAGGATTTTGTCTGTAATGGCGGCGCCGTAGACGCTATGCAATTATATGGAGATGATTTAGCGGTACAGGCTTTCCTGAAAGACGGTAAAATATTGGAAATGGCTGCTGCACGCTATAATTGGAATGGTTGGAAGGCAGGGAGCTTTTTGCAAAAGGAATATCAGGCCGGCTTTAGCAAGTTGTTGAGTCGCATGTGCGATGATTCCGCTCAGGTTACTTCTGTTGTCAATGAACTGATAAAGGAGGGAGAGACGACGGGAACGCTCGGAGATTTTCGGTGGGATTTTCGGATTGTGGCTAATGAAGAGGCGTATTTTTATATTCGTTAATCTGAAGAATAATAAAGCAGGAATAAAAAAGTTTGCTCGCATGGGCGCTTGCGCTATACAAGTATGTAGCGGTATGGATATGCAAAGTACGCATATCTCATACCGACACACTTGTAACCCATGCTCTGCAATTCTTTTTTATCTTAATTAGGAATGTTGGAGAACGGTAATTCTTGCTTTTATTGTTTTCTGTTTCGGATTTTGGGGTTGAAGAATTCTTTACAGCAAATTTTGGTTATGTTAGAATCGGTGTGAAAGCACCTGCGACAGGGTGGCAGCCTCTTGAGCCGATGGAATCCGGTTTCCGGAATACATAGGAGAGGGGGTGACGCATATGACAGCATTTGAGATTATCTCAGTTTTCATTGGAACACTAACATTGTTGGTGGCCTTTGGCAGCTTGACTGTTGCGTTTCTTACCTTTCTTGATAGGAAAAGTAAGAGAAAAAAATAATGCCTTTCCCTGTCTGCAAACAGGGAAAGGCGCCTCTCATTGAGGGGTAAATAAGCCGGTTTCAGTTGGCATCCACTTTGGAGTGGGTGCTTTCTTTATAGACACTATAACATGATGTAAACTGATTTTCAAGTCTTTTTATGAGTTTAATTAGGCAGGTGAATGTGTCAATTAACTAGTGTCCGTTAAGAGTTGTATGATAGGAGGAGCATACTGTTTTTGTGAAAAGAAAATATGGAATTATATGAAATGGCGTGGTATACTGTTTAAGTCAATGAGAATTGTAGCACAGGAGGGGTTATGGATAAAATAGATATAAGACGTGCAGCAGAGTCTGATATAAGCATGATTAATAAATTACTTTTTGAAGTCCAGAAAGTCCACAGTGACGCCCGCCCTGATTTATTTAAGGTGGGGGCGAAAAAATATGATGACGACGAGTTAAGAGAAATTCTTGCGGATGACAGCAAACCTGTTTTTGTTGCGGAACGGGAGAGCACTATTTTGGGTTATGCTTTTTGTGTGCACCAACAGCATATCGGCAGTCTTAATTTGACAGATATAAAAACTCTTTATATTGATGATTTGTGTGTTGATGAAACTGCCCGCAATGCGCATGTTGGCACCCTGTTATACGAATATGTTTTGGATTATGCAAAGGAGAACGGATATTACAATGTGACGCTCAATGTGTGGACAGGTAATGACAATGCTATAAAGTTTTACGAAAAAATGGGGTTGAAGATACAAAAGATGGGAATGGAAAAAATATTGTAACGGTTACTTGACACATATATCTTTCTGTGGTATAGTAGCAAAGGTACAAAAAGCAGAGTTATCCACTCTCACCTTGCCGTATAGCGTTTGCTATCACACGACAATGGTTTAGACCTTTTAAAATATACAGTATTTTATATTGGAAGATTTCTTTATGTGGATAGCTGGCTTTTAAAAACAGCTATTCTTTTTTTCATTTAGGAGGTAAGAACAATAGGCGATTTAATGATTAACGAGCAAATTCGTGACAAGGAAGTCCGTTTAGTTGGACCGGACGGAGAACAGTTAGGTATCATGTCCGCAAAGGAAGCATATTTCAAAGCGAAAGATGCGGGACTTGATTTAGTAAAAATTGCACCAACGGCTAAACCGCCGGTTTGCAAAATTATTGATTATGGAAAATATCGTTATGAGCAGGCTCGTAAAGTAAAAGAAGCAAAGAAGAAACAAAAAACCATTGACACAAAAGAGATTCGTCTTTCTCCAAATATCGACACCAATGACTTAAACACAAAAGTCAATCAAGCGAAGAAATTCCTGCAAAAGGGAGCCAAAGTTAAAGTTTCTCTGCGTTTTCGGGGCCGTGAGATGGCGCATAAAGATGTCGGACGCGAGATTTTAGATTCTTTCTTTGGACAGTTGGAGGAAGTTGCTGTCATCGACAAACCTGCCAAAATGGAAGGAAGAAGTATGGTAATGATTTTATCAGCCACAAAATAATAACGGAGGAATATAATCATGGCAAATCAGAAAATGAAAACAAAAAAAGCTGCTGCAAAGCGCTTTAAAGTTACCGGCACCGGTAAGTTGAAGAGAAATAAGGCGAACAAGAGCCACATTCTGACAAAGAAGACGACAAAGAGAAAAAGAAATCTCAGAAAAGCTACTCTGGTAGATGATACGAACGTTAAGACAATGAAAAAAATCATGCCATACAGCTAATGGCGCAAAGGAGGGAAATGACAAATGGCTAGAATTAAAGGCGGAATGAACGCAAAGAAAAAACATAAAAGAGTATTGAAACTGGCGAAGGGATACAGAGGCGCAAGAAGCAAGCAGTATCGTGTTGCAAAACAATCGGTTATGCGTGCTTTGGAGGAGTCTTATACCGGTAGAAAGCAGAGAAAAAGACAGTTCAGACAGCTCTGGATTGCCCGCATCAATGCTGCTGCACGTATGAACGGTCTCTCCTATAGCAAATTCATGTATGGTTTGAAACTTGCTGAGGTGAATGTAAACCGTAAGATGTTGTCAGAGATGGCAATCAGCGACCCGGAGGGATTTGCTTCTTTGGTTGAAGTTGCTAAAAGTAAATTGGCATAAGTCATAAAAATATCATATATTTTTAATATAATAAAGAGGTATCTTTAAACGGATACCTCTTTAAAAAATTATAATGGGAAAGAAGGGAGAAAAAGTGGGAGAGCGAAATAGGGGGAAACGTAAGAACAGCGCGTACATAACAGGGCTTATTCTTTTGGCTGCTTTATCGGCGGGAAAACCGGACAGTGCGAGAGAGGCATTGGCGAATACGTGGGAAACGCCGCGTCCTGTGGAAGATGAGAATGTGTCAGAGACACCGACGGTTGAGCCGACAATTGAGCCGGCGCCGGAACCGGAACCTACGCCGATACCTACACCGCAGCCGACACCGACCGCTAAATATGTGTTGCAGAGTCCAAAGGCGAAGTACAAAAAGGGAGGGCAGCAGGGGATACGTTATCGCAAAGTATCCGGCAGAAAAGTGTATCAACTGCATTCTTATACGACGGACACGGTTCAGCTTAAGATGTCGCACGCCAGTACCTATACGGTGTATGGGGGAGGCAGCAAAAAGGAAGTAAGAAAAAAGTATGTAACAGTATCTGCTTCCGGCAAGGTAAGGTGCCACAACAGAGAGCGGGGGAAGAATGTCGCCGCGCTTCTTCTGGCAAAATCAAAGCTGACAGGAGAGGAGCAGTATATTTACATCTATTTTCAGAAGAAAGTTTCAAGTAAAACGGCCAAGCGGCTTCGGCTCTATGAAAAGGCAACAAAGACATTGTCTTTTGATTATGCAAAGAAGAACCTTCGTTTTACGGTCGCCAACCGGAAAGTGGCGGGCGTCGATGCGAAAGGAAAGGTAACTGCCAGAAAAAAGGGAACGACTTATGTGACTGTGAAAGTGAGAGGCTCGGATAAAAATGAAATCCGAATTAAGATTGTAGTCAGGGAAGAACCGTGGATTGTAAATGATAAAGATGTACTCTATGATTATAATGATTTAACGAGTGATATGCGAAGTCTCGCACACAAGTATTCTGGAAAAATCAGTTACCACTCGTTGGGGAAAACATATGATAAGCGCGATATATGGTGTCTGCGTATCGGAAGGGTAAATGCCCCTAGGAAGTTGGTTATTGACGCCGCCATTCACGCGAGGGAATGGCTCAATACGCAGTTAGTGATGCGCCATACAGAGCAAATACTTCGTAATTACAACGAATATCGGGAGCGTTTCCGCAATGTCTGCGTCTATATCGTTCCCATGAACAATCCAGACGGAGTATCGATTTCCCAGTATGGATATCAGGCTGTCCGAAATGAGAAGCTGCAAAAAAAAGTAAAGAAAATCGGGCATTTCAGTAGATGGAAGAACAATGCCAGAGGGGTAAATCTGAATAACAATTTCCCGGCCGGATTCCGCAAGAGCAAGAAGACAAAAAAAGCAGACTGGGTTTTCTATTCGGGGAAAAAGGCGGCCAGCGAAAAAGAGACAAAGGCTCTGATGAATTTCATTGACAAAGTTAAGCCAAAGGCGGTCATTAACCTGCATTCTACGGGAAGTATAATCTATTGGGATTTTAACGTTGGCGGTTCGCTTCATCAGCAATTATATCGTCTGGCTTCCAAGGTGAACTCCATGAACCGATACCGCATGATGCCGAAGTCTTCCAGTACAGCTATGGCAGGCGGGTTTGCGGATTGGCTTGTATATGAGAAAAGCATACCGAGCATAACGATAGAAACGGGGAATGTACCGTGTCCGCTGCCACATTCGCAGTATAAAAAGATATATGAAAGAAATAGCGGAATGCTGACTTGGTTTATGACGAAGTATTAGAACGAAAAAGGTTAGGGCAAACGGCAATGCGGACAGCGAGTTTT
>CAJTLS010000012.1:0-20731 GCA_910577295.1 uncultured Eubacterium sp. | reverse complement strand
AATGAAAGAAACAATGTATTTTTCGTTGGGAGTGGATACCGGACAAGATACAGCACGATACCCACTGTAATAACACAAATGAGTTGAGACAAATTATTAACCGATTGTCCTAAAAATTAGTTGACAATTACTGGTTTATTTGATATTATATTATTCGCTGATAGTTTTTCTGTCAGTGAATAATATGCGGAGTTGCTGGAATTGGCAGACAGGCATGACTAAGGATCATGTGCTCGTAGGGCGTGTGGGTTCAAGTCCCATACTCCGCATGAAAAAGACGTCATCCTCCGATGATGTCTTTTTTCCATTATACGATTATAAATATGGGGAGGTACTTTATGAGAACGAGACGAATCATTTTACTGGCGCTTGCCATGGTAGTATTTACAGGGAGCTTTTGTGTGAGAACAGGAAAGGCGGAAACATCGCAAACAGCGCCAAAAGCAAAGGAAAAGAAGCAAAAAGTCATTGTTATTGACGCCGGACATCAGACACGCGCAATGAGCGCTACGGAGCCAAACGGACCGAGGTCAAAGACACGAAAAGCCAAAGTTACAGGAGGAACAAGCGGATGTGCTACTCATCTGCCGGAATATAAGCTAAATCTTCAAGTGGCAAAGAAGCTGAAGAAAAAGCTGGTGGAACGGGGATATAAAGTGATTATGGTGCGCACAAAAAATAACGTGAAGTTGTCAAATGTGGATAGGGCGAAGATAGCAAATGCGAAAAAAGCGGACGCCTTTATTCGTATTCATGCAAACAGCGCGGGAAGTTCCAGTGTAAAAGGAGCTTTAACGATTGCGCCTACGAGTAAAAATAAATATCTGACAAAGAAGAACCGCAAGGCGAGCCAGTCGCTGTCAAAAAAGGTTTTGTCTGCTTTTTGTAAATCGACGGGAGCTAAAAACCGCGGCGTTATGTATACGGATACGATGACGGGAATTAACTGGTGTAAAGTTCCGGTTACGATTGTTGAAATGGGATTTATGAGCAATCCGGGCGAGGACAGGAAGATGGCATCTTCCTCTTATCAAAAGAAGATGGTGAAAGGAATTGCAAACGGAATCGATTCTTATTTTAAGAAATAATTTCTTGTCACAGTGCTTGCGAAACAGGAGAAAAATCAGTATAATGAAAGAAAATGTGAAATGCCTGCTGCCGTCAGGCTATGCAGCAGGAAAGCAAAGGTAAAGGATTTTTATCTTGCAGAAATGAGGGATTTTATGAATCGAGTGATTACAATTACAAGGCAGTACGGAAGTGGGGGGCGTGAAATAGGAGAAAGACTGGCGGATGCTTATTCGTTGCCATTTTATGATAATGAAATTATTTCCAGAGCAGCGAAAGACACCGGTTTTGCGGAAGCTGCTTTTGCACGTGCCGAGGACAAAGCAAGTAACAGCCTGCTCTATTCTATTGCTATGGGGATGAATGTCTATTCCAATCAGGATATTGGTTTTTCTGGTCTGTCGCTGGACGACCGCATTTTTCTGGCGCAGTCGAAAGTGATTCGCAGCGTGGCGGAAGAGGGCCCATGCGTGATTGTCGGCAGGTGTGCGGATTATATTTTAAAAGAGCGGGAAGACGTTGTGAATCTGTTTGTTCATGCGTCTTTGGATTTCCGCATAAAGAGAGCCGTTGAAGTTGAGGGCATATCAAAAAACAAGGCGGCGGAGACGGTAATGAAAAAAGACAAAAGCAGAGCCAATTATTACAAGTATCATTCCGGCGAGCGCTGGGATAACGTGTTAAATTATGACATGGCTATTCGCAGCGATTTAAACAGCATGGAAGGTACGGTAGCATGTCTGAAAGCGTATTTGGATACGATGAAATAGGATGAAACGAGAGGTAAAGTTATGAGTGAGAAAATTCGAACACGGTATGCCCCGAGTCCGACGGGGAAGATGCATGTCGGCAATTTGCGGACAGCGCTATATGAGTACCTGATTGCTAAACATGCGGGAGGGGATTTCCTTCTTCGTATTGAGGACACTGACCAAAAGCGTTTTGTTGAGGGCGCTCTTGAGCTGATATATAAGACGATGGAGCAAGCTGGACTGCACCATGATGAGGGACCGGATAAGGACGGCGGTTTCGGGCCTTATGTGCAGAGCGAGCGCGTGAAATCGGGTATCTATCTGGAATATGCCAAGCAGTTGGTAGAAAAAGGAGAGGCATATTACTGTTTCTGCACAAAAGAGAGGTTACAGGAACTTCACGACGAGGCGGAGAAAAAAGGAGAAAAGGCTGCAAAATACGATAAACATTGTCTTCAGTTGGGAAAAGAAGAAATCGAAGAGAAACTCAAGGCGGGCATTCCTTATGTTATCCGCCAGAACAATCCGACTGAGGGCGAGACGACGTTCCATGATGTTATTTATGGCGATATTACCGCACCAAATGAAGATTTGGACGATATGGTTTTGATTAAATCCGACGGATATCCGACCTATAATTTTGCTAATGTAATTGACGACCATCTGATGGGGATTACCCATGTTGTACGCGGCAATGAATATTTATCTTCTGCGCCCAAATACAACCGTCTCTATCAGGCGTTTGGATGGGAGATTCCCGAGTATGTCCACTGTCCGATTATTACGGATGAAAATCATAAAAAGCTGGCAAAGCGAGGTGGCGCTTCCTCTTTTGAAGATTTAATGGAACTGGGCTTTTTGCCGGAGGCAGTCGTAAATTATGTTGCCCTGCTTGGCTGGAGTCCCGCAGAGGACAGGGAGATATTCTCCTTAAAAGAACTGGAGGAAACTTTTGACTATACCCGTATCAATAAATCACCGGCAGTATTTGACCTTGTGAAGCTGCGTTGGATGAATGGCGAGTATATTAAGGCGATGGAAGATGAGAAATACTATGAGTATGCCTTGCCGGAAATAAAAAAAGTAATTACGAAAGATATTGATATCAGGGCGATTGCCGACCTTGTAAAGACACGTATTGAAGTGTTTCCGGATATTGCGGAAAAGATTGATTTTTTTGAGGACTTACCGACATATGAGGTAAGTATGTATACGCACAAGAAGATGAAGACGAATACTGAAAATTCAAAGGAAGTATTGCTTGATATACTGCCGCGTCTGGAAGAGCTGGAAGAGTTTAATCACGGAACGCTGGAAACTGTTGTCAAAGCCTATGTGGCCGAACGGGAGTGTAAAAACGGTTTAGTTCTCTGGCCGTTGCGGACGGCTGTTTCCGGGAAGCAGATGACGCCGGGAGGTGCCTATGAGATTATGGAGATACTCGGCAAAGAGGAATCTTTGCGGCGCATTAGAAGGGGAATCGAGTTATTGAATGACGCACAATGAAGAACAGTATAAGGCAATTTGCCATCACGAGGGGCCGGCCATGGTTTTGGCGGGGCCCGGTGTCGGCAAGACATATGTGATTACGAATCGAATTAAGACGCTGATTGAAGAGTATGGAGTATCCGCACATAAGATACTTGTCGTCACCTTTTCAAAGATGGCGGCTCTTGAGATGCAGCAGCGTTTTGATGGGATGATGGGCGGGAAACATCTGCCTGTTCAATTTGGAACGTTTCACTCTATCTTTTTCCGCATTCTGCGGGCAGCTTATCATTATGAAGGAAAGGATATTGTTACGCCGGCGCTTAAGATGCGATTTCTGGAAGAAGCGCTGCGCGATACAAATTATGAGGTGGAGGATTCGAAAGCGTTTCTGGAAGATATAGAGAGAGAAATCAGTAAGGTAAAAGGGAATGGTATTGATATTCGCTGTTACTACTCCATCCATTGTCCAGAACAGATATTTCGTGACCTTTATCAGGGGTATCAGCAAAGATTGCAAAGACACCGTTGTCTCGATTTTGATGATATGTTAGTATATACCTATGAACTTCTGAATGCTCGTGATGATATTCTGCTGCGTTGGCAACAGCAATTTCAATACATACTCATTGATGAGTTTCAGGATATTAACCAGCTCCAATACGAAAACATACTTATGCTTGCACAACCGGAGAACAATTTATTTATTGTGGGGGATGATGACCAGTCGATTTATGGCTTCCGCGGAGCCAAACCGGATATTATGCTCTCGTTTCCCAAACGATTTCCGGGGGTGGAACAAATTTTACTTGGTGTGAATTATCGCTGTTCCAGCCAGATTTTGAAAGCGGCGGGAAAGTTAATCCGCCACAATAAAAAGCGGTATAAAAAAGACTTAACGGCGCATACCGGTAAGAAAGAGGGCGTCCGTATCCGACGGGATAAGAATCTGACGACCGAAGCCGACGAGATTGTGAGGCAGTTGGAGGGATATCGGCAGAAAGGAATCGCTTATAAGGATATGGCGGTGTTGTTCCGCACGAATACGCAGATGCGTACGGTCGCCGGAAAACTTATGGAGCACGGACTGCCTTTTATCATGAAGGAAAGAGTACCGAACATTTTTGATACGTGGCTGGCGGGAGATTTGCTCTGTTATGTGAAGATTGCGCTGGGGAACTACAGTCGGGCAAAATTCCTCAAGATATGTAACCGTCCGGTAAGATATCTCAGCAGGGCGGCTTTTGAGAAAACGGAAGTATCCTTTGAAGCATTGCGCTCGTATTATATCAGAAAGAAACAATTATGGATGTTGGAGCGTCTAGAAGAGTTTGAGACGCAATTGTTTACCTTGAAGAGCCTGTCTCCTTATTCGGCTCTGCATTATATCCGTAAAGGTATCGGTTACGATGAGTTTCTTACGCAATATGCGAAAGAGCGGAACGCGGATGTTCAAGATTGGTTTGAAGTGTTGGATGAAATACAGGAAACGGCAAAAGAGAGAGAAAGTCTGGCCGAGTGGCTTTCTTTTGTCGATAATTATGGTGAGATGCTTGATGAGATGCAGAGGGAGCAGCAGAAGAAGCAAAGGGAAAAAGACGGGATAAACCTGTTGACAATGCATGGCTCCAAGGGATTGGAATTTCAGGTGGTTTTTATTCCGACGGTCAATGAGGGGGTCAGTCCTTATTCTAAATCTATACAGGCGGGAGAGGTAGAAGAGGAACGCCGGATGCTCTATGTTGCGATGACGAGAGCCAAGAGACATTTGCATATTTCTTTTGTAAAAGAGCGCTTTAATAAAAAGATGGAGCCCTCGAGGTTTCTTTATGAGATGGCGCCGGAATTAAAGAGAAAGGCAAAGGACAAATAGAAAGGAACAAAAGTAGTGAAAAGAGCGATAGCATGCGTACTAGTGTATGCAATGGCCATATCAGTGGCAGCGGGTG
This sequence comes from uncultured Eubacterium sp., assembly GCA_910577295.1. Taxonomy (GTDB): domain Bacteria; phylum Bacillota; class Clostridia; order Lachnospirales; family Lachnospiraceae; genus Eubacterium_F. The sequence goes on along the minus strand of CAJTLS010000012.1, from coordinate 15,474 downwards.
GGAATCAGAGCGAAGCTTCCGTCAAAGGAAAGCTGAATAAGAAAAAGGTGACAATTGCAATCGGAAAAAATGTTCAGTTGAAAGTAAAAGAAAAGGGGGGCGCCCGCGTATACTGGTCTTCTTCAAAGAGGAAAGTGGCGCGTGTATCTTCGTCAGGTAAAGTAAGAGGCTATAAAAAGGGGAAGACGGTAGTTACTGCCAAAGTGAAAAGAAAGGGCAGAATTAAGCGTCTCAAGTGTAAAGTAACAGTTGTAAAAGGCGCAAAATCCGTTTTGCTGACGAATAAGAAAGGCAAGAGGGTGAAAACCCTTACGCTGAACAAGTATGATTCGGTGCGATTGTTCGCCAAAATGACTCCCCGAAGTTCCAATGACAAGGCTACGTGGAAGTCTTCCAATAATGACGTTGTAACAGTAAAAAACGGAGTTGTTACCGGTCAGTATGTGGGAAAGGCAACGATTAAGGCAACAACATATAGTGGAAAGAAAGTAAAGGTGAAAGTAGCAGTGAAAGCTCCAACATTAAAAAATACATTAAAGGATACTTATAAGGCAGATTTCAGGATTGGCGTCGCTGCCAATACGTGGCAGATGAAGGGCGCTGGCGCTTATGCCAAGGCAAAGGAATTGATTTCCGAACAATTTAATTCGATTACGATGGAAAACCAAATGAAACCGTATGTATTACTTAGTTCTGACAATGTGGAAAAAGGAAAGGATACGGATGTCCTTATCAATGAGGAGAACTTGGAGCAGGTGTTACGTCTGGCTTATGACAACGGACTGAAGCTTCGCGGACATACGCTGATATGGCACAATCAGACGCCGGAGTGGTTTTTCCATAAAGGGTATGATGTGAATCAGGAATATGTGACGAAAGACGTAATGCGCCTGCGTATGGAGAGTTATATCAAGAAAGTACTTACCTATTGTCAGACTCATTATCCGGGGTTGATATATGCGTGGGATGTGGCGAACGAGGTCGTGACAGACGAAGGGGATTACCGCGCGAAGTCGAATTGGTATCGCGTATATGGCGACGAGAGTTATATTACGGATGCGTTTACTTTTGCAAGACGGTATGCCGATAAAGATGTGAAGCTGTTTTTGAATGATTATAATGAATATAATACGGACAAACGGGATAAATTGTATCAAGTACTGAAGAATCTTTACGAGGCGGGGCTCTGCGACGGGATGGGAATGCAGTCTCACTACCTTTTGGACTATCCTACGCTTGCCACGGTGAAAGTGGCGATTCAGAAATATAATCAGATTGACCCAGGGAAGATTGAGATACAGTTGACGGAACTGGATATCCATACGCCGAATACCGCTGTTGCCACGCAGAAGAAACTGGCTGATAAATATGAAATGCTGTTTCGGATGCTGACAGACTGTAAGAGGAACCAAAAGATAAATATTACGGGCGTTACTTTCTGGGGATTGACGGATGCGGATACATGGCTTACGGATTTTAAGGGAGAAGCAAGCTATCCGGCGTTGTTTGGCAGCGATTATGCGGCGAAACCGTCGTATTTTGCAGTCCTGAATGCGATGAAATCAGAATAAAAGAGAGAAAGGGAGGCGGCAGCCTTGAATTGGATTAGCATACTGATTTTGTTACTCATTGTTGTTGCGACCATTCTTATTCTCACATATGCCGCACATAAAAAAGATTCCTCCATGTGCTTTGGCTGTCACGGGGATTGCGGTAACTGTGATAAAAAGGAGAAGCCGGACGGGGAAAAAGAGGAAACTTTATAGAGTGTAAGCGTTAAAAAAGCACTTCGTTACACATCTGTTTTGAAACCTGCTGATGTGTAACGGGTGCTTTTAGATTCATATAAGTGTGCCGCTCTGCAAATAGAAATTTGTATTACTCTTCCAGCTTTTTGTGGATAAATTCATCCCATACGCTATCATCTTCATCGTCTTCTAATTCCGGTTCGTCGTCCTCATCATCCTGATTCATTTCTTCATCAATAATCTGCTGCAGAACAACAACAAGCTGTTCCAGAAGTTCTTCGTCTTCCACAGGTTCGATTTCTAATTCCGGCTCACCTTTCCAATTGGTTTTACCATTCATGACAAAGAAATAAAATTCGCCGGTATCGCTGTCGGCTTCGCAAAATGCGCCATAATCTTTGTCCTCATACTCAAAGACAAATTGCAGTTCACATTCCGTTACGACTCCGTTTTCGTCTTCCATATTTAAAGTCAATTCTTCTAATTCGCTATAATCAATATCAGCCATGTTAATTAAATCCTCCCTTTTCAAAGATAGGACAACTGTATCACGTTTTGACGGGAAATGCAACCTAATTTACTTTTTGCATTGGTTTTGTCTGTCCGGCTTCGGGCATGGAATAAACCGTAATTTCCTGTTCCGGCTCGACAACATAGAAATAGTCGCCGATTCTTATTCCCCTTACATCGTTATAGGAAAAGACATTTTTTTGAGAAAGTATTTTTTTTAACTTATTGCCGGCATAGCTGTATACTTCATAGCGGGTATCCGGTTCTGACTGCGTATACATATCATATTGGATTCCAAAACCGAAAAGTTTACGTTCTTCGTCGACAAAGACTGCTTTGTGGTTATCGGCTGCGCTTGTTGAGGAAAAAAGCTCTTTTTTTGAGTCGGAACAGAGCAGTTTTTTACAAATTTCCTGAATATCGTGATTATCCTTAATTGAAAAGATGGAAAGTTTCGCACACATTTCCCAATCGGTATCCGCATTTGCTTCTTCCTGTCCGATGCCTAACAGTAGTCCGTCGCCAAACGAATGGAGATACGAAGAAAAACCGGGGATTTTTAACTCGGACAGAAGTTTCAGGTTGGAAGCATCGCTTAAGTCAACAGCAAAGACGGGGTCAGTTTCCCGATATGTGACAAAGTAGGCTATATTGTCCATGTAATATGAAGAATAAATACGTTCGTTTTTTCCTAATTTATCTAATTCGCCCAGCTTTTTTAAACGAGAATCTAATGTCACAATACCATTGGATGTCTTTCCGTTTGAGTGGGTGCGGGTATAGACGTAACACAGATTTCCCTTGTATTCGTGCATATAGTAGGAATCCTTTATGATACCGCGGACTTTTCGTTTGGCAACAAAATGAAAAGAGCCGTTATCATAAGAGTACTTGGAGATATTGGTAAAATATCCGTCGAAGATTCCGTTGCTTCCTGTGCGGTTCGTGCAGTAAATATTTTCGTTGCTTACATAGTATACATCGGCCCCTCCGAGTGAGCAAATCGAATCGCTGAATTCGGATGTGCCGTCCAGAAGAAGAGACGTCATAACCATATACCGACAACTGGCGTCGTTGGAAACGCAGCGTACATTTTCGCTTTTTATGCATGTGTCATTGATGAGCGGAATATACGTTTCCGGTGTATCTTCCTCCAATTTAGCCGTACTTACGCGATATTGGCTAAAGGTATACAAGTATTTGCCAGATATTCGCGAAGTCGTAAAATTACCGCTTTGTTTCTGTGAGAGAAGTTTGTTCGGATAGGCTGGATTCTCAATGTCATATATGGTAATTTGCGTTGTTCCCGATGCCGGATAATAAATATCCTTATCTTCATATCGCCTGCTGTTTTCTTTCCACAGGGAGCAAATCACGATGAGCCGGTTCTTTTCTACATACATCTCGTTTGCATTGCAATTCTCCATATCTATATTAGAAACTTTCGAAACCTCTTTCCCATTAACGCGGTAAATCGTGACAGAGCTTCCCATACTTCCCTTTTGCAATGTGTAAATATAACGGCCGTCCGTTTTTACAATGTCACCCTCCATAACGCCCTCTACCTGAACATCGGTATCTGAGTAGTCAGAGGAGCGGTTGCTGTCGGTGGAAGCTTCATTCTGTTTATCTGGTAGTAGCGCCTCTTTTGCTGTGTCTCTCGTTCTGTTTACGTCATTCGCAGCCGCACTTTCTTCGTAAATCATATCGGTTTCCTGTTCTTGGATTTCTTTGTATTCCTGCAGGACTTTGTAGGCGTTCTCATAGCCGGAAATGTCTTCCGGTATGTCTTCCGACGCTGGATTTCCTGCTACTGTTTCCGGTTTCACTGTTTTTTGGGGCGGAGCGGTGATAAGGAATTGTCTGGCAGTAATTCCCCCTATTAATAAAAGAAGCATACAAGCAGCCGCAGCCACCAGACCGCTGCGGAGGCGAAAGGATTTGTTGTTTTTTTGTGGTATATTGGACAATCGCTTTTCTATGGCCTCGGGTGATAACTCCGGTGGTGTGGGGATATCTTCGGCCTGTTTTTTTATAAAGCGTTCTAATTCGTGTTCATTCATGTAGGGAAACCTCCTTTCTATTTTTGCTCTGCTCTACCTGTGTGCGCAGAGTGGACAGCGCACGGCTCTTAATGGAGCGTATGCTGCCCGGACGCTTATGTAGAAGCGCGGCAATTTCATTGCTGTTGTAGCCGCTGAATACGGATAGTGTGATAACCAGCCGTTCAGTTTTCGACAGATGGGATAACAGTTCCCGTATTTCAGGGGTGCTGTATCCGCTTTCTTCGAATCGAGGTTCCGGCGGGTTGGCATCTTCCATATAGACAGGCATTTTGCGCAGTTGTGCCCGACATTCATTGGCCGTAATCTGATAGAGCCAGCTCTTAAAAGAACTATTTTTCCTTAAATCGCCCAGCCGGACATAGGCCTTTTCAATACTGTTCATAACAGCGTCTTCTGCTGCTTCGGGCTGTTGCATATAACAGTAGGCAAAACGATATAAATCGTGATAGTATCGTTCATATAAACGGGCAAAAGCGTGCGCGTCTCCCTGCTTTGCCTGTCCGACCAGAATCCATTCGTCGTTGGTCATATCGAACCTCCTTTTCCCATTAATATTTTCTATTCTGTTTATTAGATAAATCTGTTGCAGAAAGTGTTGCAAGAAATTTTTTCGTGTTTTATACTTTAATTATGAGTGAAGAGAAGAACACCGTCAAGATATCGGTACGAAATTTAGTAGAATTTATGTATCGGCAGGGAGATATAACGTCTGCCGGTTCTGGCGCAAGAGATACGGAATCCATGCGTCTGGGGAGTAAAATACACCGTAAAATACAGAAAAGCATGGGACTTTGCTATGAGCCGGAAGTCTCCCTTTTTACGTTGCAGAAAATCGACAGCAAGGAATATAATGAATCCTTTTTTCTCAAAGTGGAAGGACGTGCGGATGGCATTTTGCGGGAGAAAGACCACGTCCTCATAGATGAGATTAAGGGCGTCTGGCTCAATGTAAACGATTTGGAGCAGCCGATAGCCGTACATAAGGCGCAGGCGATGTGTTATGCTTACATGACAGCCGAGAAAGAAGACCTGCCGAGGATTGATGTGCAGGTAACGTATTGTCATTTAGAGACAGAGCAGATTGTCCGCTTCACGGAGACATATTCGCGTGAGGTTATCGTGAGCTGGTTTCAGGATTTGATGGACAGATATGAGAAGTGGGCCATCTATGAATATGATTGGAAGAAAAAGAGAAATGAATCGATACGGGAGCTCTCGTTTCCGTTTCCGTACCGTGCACATCAGAAAGAACTGGCAGCTATGACATATCATACGATTGCCAATCAGAAAAAATTATTTATCGAGGCGCCAACGGGAGTGGGAAAGACAATTACCACTATCTTTCCTGCCCTGAAAGCGATGGGGGAGGAACTTAGCGACCGCCTTTTCTATCTGACAGCTAAGACGATTACGCGCACGGTGGCGGAGGAATGTTTTTCTCTTCTGAGCGGGCAGAACTTGAAAATCAAGCCAATTACGATTACCGCCAAGGAAAAGATATGTATTCAGGATAAGATTGCGTGTAATGCGGGTGATTGCGAGCGGGCCGGAGGACATTATGACAGGGTTAATGAAGCCGTTTATGAAATGCTCGTAAAAGAGGAGAAGCTGACGAGAGAGATTATTCTCCTTTATGCGGAAAAACATCGGGTATGTCCGTTTGAAATGGGGCTAGATGCCGCCCTGTTTGCCGATGCCGTGATTTGCGATTACAATTATGTTTTTGACCCGAATGTCTATTTGCGGCGTTTCTTTTCGAATGAGAAAAAGGGCGATATGATTCTCCTTGTCGACGAGGCTCATAATCTTGTGGAGCGGGGAAGAGAGATGTATAGCGCCCGTCTGGTGAAAGAGGATTTTTTAGAGGTAAAGCGTATCCTGAAAGCAGTACAGCGGCATGAAAAGCGTCCGGAAATACAATATCTTCTGCGCAAGTTTGTGAAATCATTAGAGGCGGTAAACCAATGTATGCTCACTTGGAAACGCGAGTGTGATGAGTTTGAAGTGATAGAGGAAACGGGGATGTTGGAGTTTCAGCTTCTCCGCGTGGTTGGTGATTATGAACTTTTTGCCAAAGAGTATCCTGTACTGCCGGAGCGGGATACAATGCTTTCTTTTTATTTTAACGTCAGGCATTTTTTAGCAATCATGGAAAATATGGATGAAAAATACAGGATTTATTCTGACTATGATTCGGATAGAAATTTTCGTATCAAGCTGCAATGTATGGACGCGTCGCGCTGTCTTGGTGAGGTAATGGAGCGCGTCAGGAGTACGATTCTATTTTCTGCGACGTTATTACCGATTCGGTACTATAAGGAGCAGTTGGGGGGGAATGCGGAGGACATGGCTGTCTATGCCGAATCTTCTTTCCGCAAAGAGCAGCGCAAAGTGCTGATTGCGCGCGATGCGACAAGCAAATATACGCGGCGCGGGCCTGCCGAGTACGAAAAAATTGCCGGATATATTGATAGTTTCATTACCGCCAAAGAGGGCAATTATCTTATCTTTTTTCCGTCGTATGCCTTTATGGAACAGGTTACGGAGCGAATGGAAGAACGGAACGGGCAGCGTTTACTTTTGCAAAACAGTGATATGAGAGAATGGGAGAGGGAAGAGTTTTTGCAAGCTTTTGAGGAGAAGTCGACAGACAGCGTCATTGGCTGCTGTGTGATGGGAGGGATTTTTAGTGAGGGCATCGATTTACGAGAGGATTGTCTTATCGGCGCTGTCATTGTAGGCACCGGTCTTCCTATGGTATGCCATGAGAGGGAATTATTCAAAGAGTATTTTGAGACGACGAAAGGCAGAGGCTTTGATTATGCATATCTCTATCCCGCAGTCAATAAAGTCTTTCAGGCGGGGGGACGGGTTATCCGCACGGCGGAAGATAAAGGAGCTGTCCTGCTGCTGGACGAGCGTTTTGTGCAGCGGCAGTATCGGGAACTGTTTCCGAGAGAGTGGGAGGACTGTGAAGTCGTAAATGTGCAGGAAATGAAAGAATCCCTGCGCCGGTTTTGGCAGGAATAATCTTTGATAAATAAAAAGCGCAGTCCATTAGTATGCATTTTTATTTACGAATCCCTTAAAGATTGTCAAGAACAATATTTTAATGTCCAGACCGAATGTCCAGTTTTCGATATAATACAAATCACAGTCAATGCGCATGCGGATGGAAGTATCGCCGCGGTATCCATTGACCTGCGCCCATCCGGTTATGCCCGGACGAACCTGATGTTTAATCATGTAACGAGGTATCTCTTCTTTGAATTTCTCCACAAAGAATGGTCGCTCCGGTCTTGGGCCGACCAGACTCATATCCCCTTTTAGTACATTAAAGAATTGAGGAAGTTCGTCCAGACTTGTCTTACGAATAAACTTACCGATAGGAGTTACACGAGGGTCATTCTGTACCGTCCACGCCTGTTTTTCTTTTGAGTCATCCTGAACTTCCATAGAGCGGAATTTAAACATTTTAAACGGGTGGTTGTGAAGTCCGACACGTTCCTGTTTAAAAATAAGCGGCCCCGGTGACGTAGCTTTAATAATGGCGGCCACGATTGCCATAGGAATCGAAAATAAAAGAATTAGAAGCAGAGAACCGAAAATGTCAAACGTCCGTTTCAAAAAGCGGTTAAAAGAATTGGACAACGGAACTTTGCGTACGTGGATGACCGGCAGTCCGTCCAAATCTTCGGTATATGGACGGGTAGGGATGATGTTATTGTAGTCTGGAATAAATTTTGTGTGCACACCGGATTTTTCGGTAATGGCAACGATTTGTTCCAGAGAGTCGTAGTGGTTAATGCCTAACGTGATGGCGATTTCATCGTAATCGTTTTCTGGCAGCATCTTTTCCAATTCGTCAATGCGGCCGATAACGGGAACATTACGATATGCGTGACCAAATGGTTTATGGTTGTCCAAAATACCGTGAATCGAAAAACCCCATTCAGGATGAGCGAGAAGGCGGTCGATGTAACTCTCTGCCGCCCGGCTGTATCCAATGAGAAGGATGTGTTTTTGATTTAAGCCTTTTTTACGGATTTTGCGAAGAATAGTAGTCGTTGCGAAACGGAACGTTACTTCCATCATAAAATTCAGAGTGACGAAAATGACAATAAACAAACGAGCCCATTTTCCGTTGTGAATAAAAAACAGGAAAGCGGCACAATATAAGATTCCGACAATATTTGCTTTCAGCATATTAAAAATTTCGTATTTACGACTTTTTACACGTTTAGGGTCGTAGAGATGAAAAAAATAGTAGGATGCTAAATAGCAGGGAATTAGCATGAACAGGATTTGCAGATAGTCCTCTAACGTGCCATATAATCCCCGCGGACGTTCCATACCCCAGCGAATCAGAATACTGTGTTCGGTATCAAAACGTAAATGATAGGCAGCCACAAAGGAAAAGACCATGATAGCTGTATCGATTAATATTCGAAAAAGATTTAACAGTTTTTGATTTCCTTTAATCAAAATAATCTCGTCCTTTCTGTGTGTAATCTTGTTGCCTTTTACAAATCAGATGCATAGGGCTAAACATTATTAGTATATACCATTTTTTGACATTTCACAATAATTTTTTTATAGGGAGGTTGTTTTGTTTACGGAGCGCCGCCCGGGCGTTGTTTGAGACGTGGCAGAATACCGCAGACCTTTCACAAACTAAACACAATTACCATTTATAATAGGCATAACTTATGAAGAAAGGGCGTATTATCATGGACGAGAATAATATTATGGATTCGGAGAATGAAAGAAACGACTTTGTACTAGTGCCTCCAGAGGAGACGGGAAATGACAACCCGCCGCCGGAAATAAATCAGGAGGAAACTATCGGGCAGGAGGAGCATGTTTCACAGGCGGAAGAATTTGTTTCACAGGCGGAAGAGACTGTGTCGGAACCCAAACCGATGCCAAGTCAGGATAATATCTATCGTTTTCAAAATATAGAGCCTGCGGCGCCGAAGCAAAAAAGAGAGAAGAGAGAAAAGAAATCCCACATGGGCATCACGATGCCGCGTATTATTTTGAGCGCCGTTGTTTTCGGAGTAGTTGCCGCCGCATGTTTTTTAGGAGTGCAGCAGATTTCCAATTTTGTTTTTGGAAGAGATGAAATCGCACAGATAGGTTCAGGGGATAACAGTGCGCCGATTTCCATTACAACGACATCCGGCGCTGCCGTTTCTGTGAATGATGTTTCCGGTATCGTAGAACGGGTTATGCCATCTATTGTTGCCATAACGGAAAAGAGTACGCAGACGTCGTATTTTGGACAGACTTATTCCTCTCAGGGAGCCGGTTCCGGTTTTATCGTTAAGCAGGATAACGACCAGCTTCTTATTGTGACAAACAATCATGTGGTGGCGAATGCGGATAAGATTTCGATTACCTTTAACGATAATGAAGTAGCGGACGCTACGGTCAAAGGAACAAGCGCGTCTAATGATTTGGCGGTACTGACAGTGCCATTAAATAAATTAAAAGACTCTACAAAGAAGAGTATCCGTGTTGCTTCTTTGGGAAGTTCAGATAATGCCAAAGTAGGGCAGATGGTCATTGCGATTGGCAATGCGCTCGGTTACGGGCAATCGGTAACGGTCGGTTATCTGAGCGCCAAAGACCGTGAGGTTTCTGCGTCCGATAGTGGCGGTCAATCGACAACACAGATTTTGTTACAGACAGACGCGGCGATTAATCCGGGCAATAGCGGCGGCGCGCTGATTGATACAAATGGAAATGTAATAGGTATTAACTCGTCCAAATACTTTACCTATAATTCTACGAATGTCGAGGGGATGGGATATGCAATTCCTATGAGCAGCGCCGTATCTATTATTAATGATTTGATGGACAGAGAAGTCTTGAAAGAAGAAGAAAAAGGTTATCTGGGCATTACAGGACGTAATATTTCGGAGACGATTAGTGAATCTTACGGAATTCCGCTCGGCGTATATGTAGCAGCAGTTTCTGATACGGGAGCTGCCTATAAAGCAGGCATCAAACAGGGAGATATTATAACAAAAATCGACGGCGCGGTGATGAAAACAATAGAAGAGGTGCAGGGAAAAGTAAATAGCACAAAGACAGGAACCACGATTAAAGTGACTATTATGAGAAGTGATGACGGCAGTTACAAGGAAAGGGAAGTAGATGTCACACTGAAAGGAAAAGACACGGTTGATGGTTTGGAAGACAGTACAACACAACAGCAGCCGAATGATAGTCAGAACTATGGAGATGATTCGGAAATAGTACCTTGGGGCAGAGGTATTTACTAAAGACATAAAATCGTGTATAATAAATCCCATCGTATGTTTGCGATGGGATTTATTAGCCTGACGGCTGCAATCATGTGTGGGAGCGTTATCAATAGTGGAAACTTAAAGAGCAGCTGACGGTTTCTGCTGCTACGCTCTGGAATGGAGAAAAAGCGAACTTGTTCGCTATGGCTATTTGTTTCTGAGCGAAAGCAAATAGCTTTGTTCCGACACGAGAAACTTTTTAAGTTTTCCCGTGCGGTTTTTCGCGATAAATCGCTCAGAAATGAGGAATAGCATGAGTGAAGAGAACAGAAAAGACGATAATACAAACAATTATGAGAAGATTTGCTATATGTGCCATCGTCCAGAGAGCAAAGTAGAAAAGCTGATTACCATTCCGAATAATATTACGATATGCTCGGATTGTATGCAAAAGACGTTTGACCAGATAGGTATGCAGGGAATGCCGACCTATCCGGGAATGGAAATTTTAAATCTGGGGGCCATGGGGATGGAGCCGCCTACGGAATTTCAAGAGCGTCATAAAGTGAAAACGAAAAAGAAAGAAAAAAAAGAGACGCCGATTCTGGACATCAACCAACTGCCGGCGCCCCATGTCATTAAAGGAAATTTAGACGAGTATGTGATGGGGCAGGAACAGGCCAAAAAGGTTCTTGCAGTCGGAGTATACAATCACTATAAGCGTGTTTTGGCAGATAAGACGGATGATGGCGTGGAAATAGAGAAATCCAATATGCTTATGTTAGGGCCGACGGGCAGCGGCAAGACCTTTATGGTCAAGACAATGGCAAGACTGCTGCAGGTACCGCTTGCGATTACCGACGCTACGGCGCTGACAGAGGCCGGATATATCGGCGATGATGTGGAAAGTGTGATTTCCAAGCTTTTGGCGAACGCGGACAATGACGTGGAACTGGCCGAGCGGGGAATCGTATATATTGATGAAATTGATAAAATAGCAAAGAAACAAAATATTAATAATCGGGATGTCAGCGGGGAGTCTGTCCAGCAGGCGTTACTTAAACTGCTGGAGGGCGCTGATATTGAAGTTCCGGTGGGTGCGACGAATAAAAATGCGATGGTGCCGATGACAACGGTGAATACGAGCCATATTTTGTTTATCTGCGGTGGAGCCTTCCCCGGAATGGAGGATATCATTAAAAAGCGTCTGACCAGTCAGGGAACGATGGGATTTGGCTCGGAGCTGCGAGACAGGTACGACCATGATAAGGATTTATTTGCCAAAGTGGAGACGGAAGATATTCGGGAATACGGCCTGATACCAGAATTTATCGGTCGGCTTCCTATTGTGTTCTCTTTACAGGCGATGGATGAGGATTTACTGGTCGATGTTCTGAGCAAACCGCGCAATGCCATTACAAAGCAGTACCGGAAACTTTTGCGGATGGATGAAGTGGATTTGGAATTTGAGGAAGAAGCGCTGCGGGCGGTGGCGAAGAAAGCTGCGGCGAAGAAGACAGGAGCCCGTGCGCTGCGTTCTATTATTGAGCAGTTTATGATGGATATTATGTACGAAATTCCAAAGGATGATATGATTGGCAAAGTTATTATTACGGCAAATTACATCGAAGGAAAAGGCGCTCCTACTATTATAATGCGGGGGAGCAACTAGATTGAAAAATAAGCTTGATAGCCTATTTTTCAATCCACTATTTGTGCCGGAGCGTCACAAATAATAGTGATGTACAGAGCAAAAACAGCTACGCTGCTTTTGGCTCGTACTTCCCTCCGCTCTGCTTCGGAATGGAGATTAATTTGTAATTTTGGAACGATGCTGAATGTCTCTGCGTAAGATATAGTAAACGCAGGGAGAATTTTGTGCTATGCAATGTAGGGAAGCAGTTTTTTCGGAAGATGTACTGGAGTATTTCGTTGGCAGTTACCGCGGGGAGAAATTTGTACAGGAAGTATATAATCCCGATTGTTATATACCCATTGACAACTGGCAGGGAGTTATTTACCAAAAAGTTCAGAATGTGAATAGCGAAGTCATACAGCGGTATGGTTTTTCGGCGATACCGAATGTTTATGGCTTGATGGATGAAGAAGCGCTGGAGGCCAGCGGTGTTTTGCGAGTACGCAGGCAGCCGTATTTGGATATCTATGGTCAGGGTGTACTGATTGGCTTTGTCGATACGGGGATAGATTATACTCATGAAGCATTTATTTCGGCTGATGGAACTTCTCGAATTGTTTCCATTTGGGATCAGACGGTTGAAGAAGGAGTGGGAACAAGGACGTTTCCGTATGGAAGGGTATATTCTCAGGAGCAGTTAAATCAGGCGCTTTCTTCTGATAATCCTTTTGAATTAGTGCCAACGCAGGATGAAGTAGGACATGGAACTTTTCTGGCTGGGGTGGCAGCGGGAAATGAAAATCGAAGTCAGGGGCTTTCCGGTGTGGCACCGCTCTCACGCATTGTTATGGTAAAGTGCAAGCAGGCAAAGCAGAGCTATCTTGACTATTATGGAATTCCCCGTGATGTCCCCGCTTTTCAAGAGAATGATATTATGGCGGGAGTAGCTTATATTCTCAGCGTGGCAGAACAGGAAATGCAGCCAGTTATCGTCTGTATTGGATTGGGAACCAGTATGGGGAATCACAATGGAAGTACGAATTTGGGTCGTTTCCTTAACCGATATTTATCGCTTTCCGGTATTGGGATTATTACCTGTGCAGGCAATGAGGGAAATGCAAGGCATCATCACTTAATTACGGAGAAAGAAGAAACGATTAATATTAATGTAGAACGTTCACTTTCTGCGTTCACGTCACAGTTATGGTGGAGGACACCCGGCAGACTGAATTTTGATATTATATCGCCTAGTGGAGAGGTTTTTGGAAATATTCAGGCAGTGTCCGGTATTCGGCAGCAGCATCGGTTTACGCCGGAGGGAACAACTGTTGAGCTCTATTTTGGTGTATCGCAGGAATTGACGCGTGAGCAGGTTGTGGTATTTCGTTTTCAATCTGCTAAGCAGGGGATTTGGAAAGTACGGACGAGGTTCGAGTATTCGAATAGTAATTTCTCTATGTGGCTGCCAATTAGTCAGTTTTTGGAGGAGGAAGTAGTATTTTTGGAATCCGAACCGAATGTGACGATTACTAATCCAGGTAACACGTCAAATGTTATTACTGTATCTGCATATGATGTGAGAGATGGCGCCCTGTATCTGCAGGCAAGCCGTGGATTTACTCCGAATGGTATCGTGAAACCGGAAGTGGTGGCTCCGGGGGTTGAGGTGCTTGGGCCATATCCGCGTGGGAGATATGGAACGATGTCGGGAACAAGTGTGTCAGCAGCTTTTGCAGCGGGAATTGGCGCTATGTTTATGCAGCAATACGCAGCAGAGGGAGCTAATAGCAATTCTTTGCGGGAAGCTTTTATTCGCGGCGCTACTCCGAGAGGAGAGCCGTATCCAAATGAAGAGTGGGGATTTGGAATTGTCAATGTCTACAGCAGTTTGATAGACTATTGACACAAAGATGAAAATTGAGTACAGTTAGTTGGAAAACGAGTTTTTTAGAGAGGAAAGAGAGGATACGAATGAAAGAATGGGAAAAAAATGTGCGCCGTGTAAATCCTTACATAGCGGGAGAACAGCCGCAGGAAGATAATATTATTAAGCTGAATACGAATGAGAATCCGTATCCCCCGTCTCCTAAAGTGAAAAAAGCCTATGAGACGACACAAGTAGATAAATTTGCCCTTTATCCCGACCCGATGTCAAGTGAACTTGTTCAGGCGTTAGAGTCGTATTATGGCTTGAAGAGAGGACAGGTATTTGTCGGGGTGGGCTCGGATGATGTTTTGTCATTGGCTTTTCTGACATTTTTTAATTCGGATGTTGCGATACTGTTTCCTGACATCACGTATTCTTTTTATCCGGTATGGGCAGATGTTTACCGCATACCGTTTGAATGTCCGCCATTAGATGACAACTTCTGTATCCGGGTAGAAGATTATAAGAAGAAAAACGGTGGTATCGTAATCGCGAATCCCAATGCGCCGACATCAATTGGCATGAAAGCAAGCCAGATTGAGGAAATTGTACGCGCAAACAGAGATGTTGTCGTGATTGTGGATGAAGCTTATGTGGATTTCGGGGGGGAGACGGTACTACCGCTGATTGAGCAGTATGATAATCTGCTTGTTGTCCGGACGTACTCGAAGTCCCGTTCCATGGCGGGAATGCGAATCGGATTTGCCATGGGGAACGAGGCGCTCATACGCGCGCTGACGGATGTGAAAGAATCGATTAATTCATATACGATGACGATGGCGTCTATCCGGGTAGGGGCTGCTTCTCTTGCAGACGAGCAGTATTTTCAAGAAAATCTGGCAAAGGTAGTCACTACAAGGGCGTGGTGTGAAAAAGAATTAGAGAGGCGTGGTTTTTTTGTGCTTCCATCACAGACGAATTTCCTTTTTGTAAAGCATGAACAGATATCCGGACAGGAGCTTTTTGAGAAATTACGCGAGCAAAAAATATTTGTGAGACATTTTTCAGCAAAAAGAATAAAGGAGTATTTGCGAATTACAATGGGGACGGATGAGCAGATGAAAGCGTTTCTGCTTCAATTGGACAAAATTCTTGAAAAAAATATTGACAATAAAGTTCATCTATAATATAATAGGTCTTGCGTCACGGAAAAGGGCGTAAAAAGACGTGAGGACGGGGTGTGGCTCAGCTTGGCTAGAGCGCTTGATTTGGGATCAAGAGGCCGCAGGTTCGAATCCTGTCACCCCGATTTGCTTTTGCCAATTGTAATTTCTAGTGAAATTATGCGGGTGTAGTTCAGTGGTAGAACACTAGCCTTCCAAGCTAGATATCT
>CAJTLS010000011.1 GCA_910577295.1 uncultured Eubacterium sp. | reverse complement strand
GATAAGTTCTACAGGGAGAGGACTCAGGGGTAGAAATTAAATTTTCAATTGAGTAAAATTAGTCTCACGCCAAATTTAATTATTAAAAAGGTTGACGTATGGGAAAAATATGGTATAATATTCATTAGTGCGAAAAAATACCCAATCAGTTGTATTGAAGCACAATCTGCAACTGGAGGGAGGTAAGGTGTGATAGTATGTCTAGTGTAACAGTAAAAGAAAACGAATCCTTAGACAGTGCATTGCGTCGTTTCAAGAGAAATTGTGCAAAAGCTGGAATTCAACAAGAGATTCGCAAGAGAGAGCATTATGAAAAACCTAGTGTAAGACGTAAGAAAAAGTCTGAAGCAGCTCGTAAAAGAAAATACAAATAATAGCACATATGAGAAAGTCTGTTTTCATACAATTATGGAAACAGACTTTTTCTTATCGTCTAGTAAAATTTAATTTACAGTATACAGGTAACCGTGTAATAATGACGGCATATAATAAAAGAAAAGTGCTGAGGTGCAGGATGCGTACTGTTTCAGAAAAGTTAAATTTGTCTCCGGATATTTTAGAGGGGGCTACCGTTGTAAATATGTATGGAAAGCACATGGCACTGGTGGAAAATTACAAATCGATTATCGACTATTCGCCAGAGCAGATAAAATTGCAGGGGAAACATATAAAGTTATTGTTTCAGGGAGAACGACTGAAGATTGAGCGGTTTACTCAGGATGATTGCAAGATACAGGGCGAAATTAACCTTGTACAATATGTTAAAACATAAGGGGGAATTGACCTGAAGTGGCTACGTGGTTATCTGAGATGCTCGTCCGACAGGGGCTCTTGGGAGCGGTTTATGAATATGTGCCGGCATCACAATATTGATTTGTGGCAGGTGGAAAAAGAAGAACGGATTTGTTTTTCATTATATGTAAAAGATTTTAAACAAACAAAATCGCTTGTAAAGAAAACAAAAATTCGACCTCATATAGAAAAGAAAGCGGGGATTCCCTTTTTGTGGCAATGGCTGATAGAAAATTGGACGTTTTCTTCCGGCTTTCTGTTTTTTTTGATTCTGCTTGCAGTTATGTCGTCTTTTGTCTGGGAGATTTCTTTTCAGGGCCAGAGTACTTATACGAAGGAGACCTTGTTAAAAGCGGTGAATGAAATGGGCGTACATAGGGGAATGAAGAGGAGCCGTTTATTTTGTGACGACATTGAAAAAAGTATAAGAGAGCGTTATTCCGATATCAGTTGGGTTTCGGCAGAGGAGAAGGGGAGCCATCTTGTTATTTCAATTAAAGAGGCAGAAAAACTTGTGCCAAGGCAATCGGAGCAAAAGCCGTGTCATCTGGTTGCTCCAAGAGACGGCATTGTTCGGGAAATTTCTGTCAACCGTGGACTGGCTGCCGTCAAAAAGGGCCAGAAAGTAAAAAAAGGTCAGATTCTGATTAATGGAATTGTTCCGATTACGGACGATAGCGACCAGATCATCGAAAAGACGCCTGTGGCGGCGAAGGGTACTGTTAAAATATATGCAGAAAGAAACTTGAGCGAGGAAGTTCCGGTAAAAAAGAAGATAAAACAATATACCGGCAGAAAAATAAGAGTATATGACTGGCAATTAGGGGATACAAGTATTTCTTTAAAAAATCCGCTCAAACGGTTTAATAATTCATACAACTATGATATAATGAGTTCGAAAATGCTGGATAAGAAACTATATCCCTTTTCTTTTTGTGTATCAATGGAGCAATATGAATGTCGGGAGTACGAGTGGAAAACCGTTTCTATGAATGAAAAACAACTGCAAAAGGCAGGTGCGGAATGCTATAACCGGATAAAAAGGGAGATTGTATCTGATGGACATAAAGTATTGTCCCACACAGCACAGATGAAAAAGAAAAATGTATCAACATGGGAATTAGTCGGCTGTATCGGCTACTTATGTCAGGATACAAAGAAAAGATATATTCAGGAAAAGGAATGGCAAGTGAAAAAGAAGGAAGAGGAAGAGGCAGATGGAGAAACAGGAAATAACTCTGGAGATTCCGGTAGAACATGAGCGCAATATTTTTGGCGGACTAGACTGTCATATTAAAAAAATTGAAAAAGTTCTTTCGGTAAATGTTATTTTACGGGATGGTACGGTAAAAATACTTGGCGATGAAAAATCAGCCGCAGAGGCAAAACGCATTTTCCGTGAATTGCTGCAATTATCGGAGCGTGGAAATACGATAACAGAACAAAATGTTGAGTATCTTTTAATGGCGGCAAAGGAGCATACGGAAGTATCTCTGGCAGCCATTGATAAAGATTTGGTCGGATATACCGTACAGGGAAAACCGATTAAACCGAAAACACTGGGACAGCAAAAGTATGTTCAGCATATCCGTGATAAAATGATGGTCTTTGGTATCGGGCCGGCCGGCACCGGCAAGACGTATCTCGCCATGGCGATGGCGATACAGGCGTTTAAGAATGATGAGGTAAGTAAAATTATTCTGACGCGTCCGGCCATAGAAGCCGGAGAAAATCTTGGTTTTCTTCCCGGCGATTTGCAGAGTAAAATCGACCCGTATTTACGTCCGC
Organism: uncultured Eubacterium sp.; assembly: GCA_910577295.1. Taxonomy (GTDB): domain Bacteria; phylum Bacillota; class Clostridia; order Lachnospirales; family Lachnospiraceae; genus Eubacterium_F. Next base: position 79,908 of record CAJTLS010000011.1, on the reverse strand, counting down.
TGTACGATGCCTTGTATCAAATTATGGGAGCGGACAGTTTTATAAAAAATTCAGAAAAAGGATTAATTGAAGTGGCGCCACTGGCCTATATGCGGGGGCGGACGCTGGACAATGCGTTTATTATTCTCGATGAGGCGCAAAATACGACGCCGGCACAGATGAAAATGTTTTTGACCCGTATTGGGTTTGGTTCAAAAGTTGTCATTACCGGCGATTTATCGCAGAAAGACCTGCCATTTCATACACAGTCCGGTTTGGAACAGGCATCTGCAGTACTGCAGCAGGTGGAGGATATCGGTTTCAGTTATTTGACGAATAAAGATGTTGTCCGCCATCCGTTAGTGCAGAAAATCGTTCACGCCTATGAAAAATATGAGGCGCGCGAGGCCTATCGGGAGTCAAGGAAGAAAAACTATAAAGGAACAACGAAAGCAGGTAAAAAATGACCATTTACTTAGAAGATGAGAGTGGATATTGTTTTGATTTTTCCGTGCACGGACAGTTGGACAAGCTGGCAGCCTATGTTGGGAAGCGAGTATCCTGTCCGTTTGAGACGGAAGTCAGCGTTACGCTTGTAGAGAAAGAGGAAATATATCGTCTCAATAAGGAATTTCGCGATGTTGACCGACCGACCGATGTGCTCAGTTTCCCGATGATGGAATACGATGAGCCGGCGGATTTTACTGGCCCATTGTTTCAACAGTCGCTTACGCTTTCGCCGGAAACCGGAGAACTGGTGTTAGGAGATATTGTCATTTGTCCGGCCATTGTCTGCGAGCAGGCAAAGGAGTACGGTCATTCAGAATTGAGGGAATTTTCCTTTTTGGTAGTTCACAGTTTATTGCATTTGTTCGGCTACGACCATATAGAAGAAGAAGAGCGGTTGCAAATGGAGGATATGCAAAAAGAAATCATGCATGAATTGCAGATTAATCGATAACATGGAGGGATTTATGAATGCAGGACAGAAAAAGCTGGTAGTTATCGTGTCGGTGACGGCGGCGCTTTCCGCGCTTGCGGTCTTCTTATATTTGTTTATGGGGCGGGAGACGAAAGAAGAGCGGGTGAGCAGTCAGCAAAGAGATAATATTGTAAGAGAGACAGCCGTTCCCACGCCGACGGCAGACCCTCATAAAGGCATGGTACGAAGCCGGATTACCGGCAAGTGGATTAAAAAGGATGTGGCCAAAAAGCGTTGTTATGCGGTTATGATTAACAACATAGAATATGCTTTCCTGCGGCAGACGGGAACATCCAAAGCCGATATCATCTACGAAGCCTTAGCGGAGGGCGGTATAACCCGTATGCTGGCGATATATGAGGATATTCGGGGGATAAAAAAAATCGGTTCTGTTCGCAGCGCCAGACATTATTATGTACAGTTTGCCAAGGAGTGGGATGCGATTTACTGCCATTTCGGTCATACTAAATATGCGACCTCAAAGATAAAAGCTCTGAGGACAGAAAATCTCAGCGGCTTATCTGCCATAGGTGGCGTTGTTTATTATCGGGATTCCCACATTGCGGCTCCCCACAATGTATTTACTACGGGAGAAAAGATGAAAACGGGAGCGAAAAAACTTGGATATTCATTAAAACGGGATGAGAATGCAATGGCAAAGCATTTCAATTTCCATGAAAAGGATACTGCCTTAGCCGGAGGGAAAAAGGCAGATAAGATTACGATACCATTTTCTAATTATTCTACTTGTAACATGAAATATGACGCCGGTAAAAAAGTGTATAAAAAGTATGAATATAACAAAAAGCACATGGATACCTATTATAAGAAACAGTTGGCGTTTAAAAATGTGATTATCCAGCTTGTAAGCGAGAAGAATATTGACCGCAACGGATATCAGACGATGTCGCTCAACAACAATAAAGGTTCCGGTTACTATTATACAGACGGCAAGAGAATTTCCATCACGTGGGTGAGAAATGAAGATACAAATACGATGGAGTACTATGATGATACCGGTAATCTGCTGACGGTAAATCCCGGAAAGACATATATAGCAGTTTATCCAAAGAATCGAAAGAATTTAATTAAGTGAAAGGATGAAACATCCATTGGGCACAAAGAATGAAAAAAGAAGCGCAGATTTTCTGAAGCAGGGCGGCATACTTGCAATTGCCTCTCTTGTCGTTCGAATTATTGGCATGGTGTACCGTATTCCCATGTCCAATATTTTAGGAGAAGAGGGAAATGGTATTTATGCGGTGGCATTTGAGATTTATGATTTAATTCTCATAATTTCCTCGTATAGTCTTCCGCTTGCCCTGTCCAAGATTATATCGGCACAGCAGGCGAATCATGAACACAGAAATACAGGAAAGACACTCTCGGTTGCGTTGCGTTTTGCTATTTTTTCCGGTGGATGTTTCGGATTATTCATATTTTTCGGGGCGGGAGTCATTGAACGTACGATTTATCCGGAATATTCCGGAGTGCAGATTCCTTTGCGGGTATTGGCGCCTACTATTTTTATTGTTGCCCTGTTGGGAGTTTATCGAGGGTTCTTCCAGGGGAAACGAACGATGATACCGACGGCTGTTTCACAGATTATTGAGCAGATAATCAATGCCATTGTGAGCGTGGCCGCCAGTTATCTGTTCATGAAGTGGAATCATGACAATCTGCAGCAGGCGGCGTGGGGAGCTGCAGGAGGTACTTTGGGAACTTGTCTGGGAGCTGCGTCGGCATTGCTTCTCGTGTTATTTGTGTATTGGCTGTATCGTCCGATACAGGCCAGATTGGAAAAGAGAGACCGCACAAACAACTATGCTTCTTCTAGATATCTGTTTAAAGTTTTACTGTTGACGATTCTGCCGATTGTGTTATCGCAGACGGTGTATAATATAAGCGGGCTGATTGATTACAAAATCTTTGGCTCTATTTCTGGCATGCAGGGAATGAGTCCGATGGAGATTAAAAGTTTTGTCGGCGTTTACAGCTCCAAATACCGTCTTCTCTGCAGCGTGCCGATTGCCATCTCGACGGCAATTGCATCGTCGCTCATACCGAGCGCTGTGGCGGCTTATACGGAAAAGGATGTTGAGCAGTGGAAATACAATATATATTCCGGTATTAAATTCAATATGATTATTGCCATCCCGTGTGCGATGGGACTTACCGTTTTGGGACAGCCGATTGTGAAGATGTTGTTTTCTTCTTCCAATTATGTGTTGGGGGGGCATATGATGACTGTAGGAGCCGGTGCGATTGTATTTTATGCACTGTCAAATGTAACGGGCGGGGCGCTGCAAAGTATAGATAAGATGCGTCTTCCGGTCATACACTCTGCCATTTCATTATTGCTCCATGTGGGGATTGTTGCTTTCTTTTTGATCGGTACGAATGTTGGTGTATACGCTTTGCTTATTGGAAACATTACCTTTCCTATGGTCGTATTTTGGCTGAATTTACGTGCTATAAAAAGATATGTGCCAACATTTCGTTTGGAAATAACAAAGACATTTCTGGCGCCGTTATCGTCGGCGTTGTGGATGGCAGTTGCCGCAGTAGCCGTCTATGGAGGACTGGGACTTCTGATAAGTTCCAATCTTATCCGTACGATGGTATCCATAGCTGCCGCCGTTGTTGTCTATTTTGTTATGTTCCTTTTACTGAAAGGACTTACAAAAGAGGAAATGTTTGATTTCCCTATGGGACGAAAGATGTATTTGCTTGCTCGTAAGATGAATTTAATGAAGTAGCCTGACGATGGCAAATCAAACATTTCCTGAGATATTTATTGTTCCTCTTGTTTGTTTTCGCAGTATTCGTTATAGCGCTCGTCCATTAACTGGTCAATGTAGTTGGCATTGAGAAGCGGAAATTGTTCGGCAGCCCGTTGGCACATGGCGCCTTGAGCACGGAAATAGTTGTTCTCATCGCTTTCTTCAGAGTCAACCAATGTATCAATCCATTCATCCGTAATGTTTTCTTCTATCCAGAGGAGAATTTCATCGCTTACTTTCTCTTCCTGTGAGACTAAATTCTTCATTTTTTTAGCGCGCAGCAAAGATGTTATGCCGACACAAAGGAAAATGAAGAATACGATAGTCATAATAAGAGAAGAAAAGGTATTAAACATGCTGATGTATTCCAGATAATTGGCTGCCAGCAGTCCGGTGCCTATAAGGGAGAAGATAATAAAGGAGATTCCGCTGAATTTCAAATCCGTATACTTATCCTTTTTCTTAACATAGACGCTGCTCGATTCGGTACGCAGTTCGGTAAGCATTATGTTTGCTTCTTCCTCTTGCAAATCGGACATATCCTTTTCTATTTCCTGTATATTTTCCGGTGCGTATTGCCGTGCCATGTCTTCTAAAGAATCAAATTCTTTGTACACCATTGCGGCAGCTTCCCGCTCAAAAGAAGCTACAACAACGTAAAAACCGTTTTTATATGTTTCATCATCTTCCTGAACAGGCATTAATCCGGCCGTTTGCAAACCGTGGTGCTGTAACAGTAAAACGCATTGGGCGCCGATTTGTTCATGGGAGACATGTTCGAGAATGGCAGGTTCCATTTCATTTTCTTCTGCCGGCAATTCATCCGTCAAATCAATGTTACAATCCGGACACACCGTGATTCCCTCTACATATTCATTTCTACATTTTGGACACCAACCCATGGTAAGTCCCTCCTTTGCTTTCATTTACTTGTTTCAATATATCATAATCCGAAAAAAGAGGCAAGGTATTTGACAGTATATCAACAAGTTGTGTATAATGATGAAATATCATTTACTGCAGGACGGAGGATAAACAAGAGCATGAGAAAATTAGCACTCGGCGATGATATTTTAATGCAAGTTGAGAAACCTGCCCGCTATATAGGGAATGAAATTAATATGGTAAAGAAAGATTTGTCTGAGGTGGACATCCGCTTCTGTATGTGTTTTCCGGATGTCTATGAGATAGGCATGTCTCATCTTGGTATTCAGATTCTATACGATATGTTTAACCGCTGGGACGATGTCTACTGCGAGCGCGTATATTCGCCATGGCCGGATATGGATAAAATAATGCGTGAGAAAGAGATACCGCTGTTTGCACTTGAGAGCCAGCAGCCGGTGCGTGATTTTGACTTTCTCGGCATTACGATTCAATATGAGATGTGCTATACGAATATTTTACAAATCCTTGATTTGTCTGGCATACCATTATATGCCGCTGAACGTACATGGGATTCTCCGATTGTCATCGGCGGCGGCCCCTGCACGTACAATCCGGAGCCGATTGCTCCCTTTTTTGACCTCTTTTATATCGGAGAGGGCGAGACGGTCTATCGTGAATTGTTAGATGTCTATCGCACGGCAAGAGAGAATGGCGAAGACCGGCTTACGTTTTTAAAGCGTGCCGCTCAGGTGCCGGGGATTTATGTGCCGGGACTCTATGACGTCTCTTATAAGACGGACGGAACGATTGCTTTCATGAAACCCAATTGTGAAGAGGCGCCGAGTCAGGTGCAAAAACAGGTAGTGGACGATTTAAGCGATACTTATTACCCGTCGAAACCGTTAGTTCCTTATATCCGCGCCACGCAGGACCGCGTTGTACTGGAGATTCAACGGGGATGTATCCGTGGCTGCCGTTTTTGTCAGGCGGGTATGATTTATCGTCCCATTCGTCCGAGGAGTCTGGCATTTCTCAAAGAACGCGCGTTGGAAATGTTAGATAATACGGGCTATGAGGAGATTACGTTGAGCTCGTTAAGCTCCAGCGATTACGAGGAACTGCCGGAATTGGTTTATTATCTGATGGAGCAGGGGGAGCAGAGGAAACTAAATCTGGCGTTACCTTCCCTGCGTATCGACGCTTTTTCTCTGGATGTTATGAGTAAGATACAGGATGTGCGTAAGAGCAGTCTGACATTTGCTCCCGAGGCCGGCTCACAGAGGATGCGTGATGTGATTAATAAAGGCCTGACTGAAGAGATAATCCTAAAAGGGGCCAGAGAGGCTTTTGAGGGAGGATGGAAACGAGTTAAATTATATTTTATGCTCGGTTTGCCGGAAGAGGAAGATACGGATATTGCGGCAATAGCGGAATTGGCCAATACGATTGCCGCTGCCTATTTTGAGTTGCCGAAAGAAGAGCGTCAGGGCAGGCCGGAAATTACTGCCAGTACGTCGTTTTTTGTTCCCAAACCGTTTACACCGTTCCAGTGGGCTCCGATGCAGACGGCGGAATATTTTGAAAATAAGAGAAAATATCTGAAAGAAAAAGTGCGCGAACAGGTGAATCAGCGCTCCATCAAATATCAGTGCCACGATGCTGTGACCTCGGAATTAGAGGGCATTTTTGCCAGAGGCGACCGCCGTCTGGCTCCGGTTATTGAGGAGGCGTATCGGCGGGGATGTCTCTTTGATGCATGGACAGACTGGTTCCAACCGCAGATTTGGAATGAAGTATTGGATTCGAACGGGATCGACAGATATTTCTATAATTATCGGGAGCGTGGCAGAGACGAAATTTTTCCTTGGGATTTTATTGATATTGGTGTCAGCAGGAAATTTTTGTGGCGCGAATACGAAAAAGCGAAAGCCGGTAAAGTGACGTCGAACTGCCGTGTGCAGTGTAGTGGCTGCGGCGCTGCCAAGTGGAATACCGGAATATGTGTTTCCGACAGGAAAGTAGCAGAGTGTCCGGCCGTACCGGAAGATGGCGGACAGGAAAGCGAGGTGCTGACATGAAAGTGCGGATGAGATTTACGAAGACAGGTTCGCTTAAGTTTATTGGACATCTGGATTGTATGCGTTTCTTTCAGAAAGCGCTGCGCCGCGCGAAGATGGATGTGGCGTACTCGAAAGGATACAGTCCCCATCAGTTGATGAGTTTTGCCTCGCCGCTAGGTGTTGGCGTGACGAGCGACGGAGAGTATATTGATGTGGAGTTTCATACGCTGCCTGCAGATAAATCTTTACAACAACTGACGGCGTATCTAAACCAATATATGTCGGATGAGATTTTTGTGACGAAAATTGAAATTATGCCGGAGGGATTTAAAAATTCCATGTCGCTTCTGCGCCGTGCGGATTATATGATAGTTGAGAAAGAAAAGGGAATCTGGCCGGCAGATTATCGGGAAAAATGGCTTTCCTTTATGGAACAGCCGCATATTTATGTTACGAAGAAGACAAAAAAAACAGAAAAGGAAATGGATATTCGTGAGAATATTCTGGCAGATGCGTTTTTCCTGTCTGAATTTTCAGGGAAGACGGGAGAAGATTATGGCGTCATTCATTGTCAATATGAGGGAGAAGCAATTTATATGCAATTGACAAGCGGCAGCGCTGAAAATATAAAACCAGAGTTGGTAATCGACGCCTTCTGCCGTTTCTGCGATTGGGAACTTCCTGCCCATATGTTACAAGTACATCGGCTGCAGATGCATTTTTCGGAAGTGAAAGGGAAAGGGGGCGCGTGAATGTGAACGGCCGGAACGAAATTGTTATTACGCAATATAGAGATCGTCCCATTTTACTTTATCAGAGTGAAAATAAACCATACGACCTTGTAGTCGGAGAACGTCAGCAGGAAGAAGCGCCGCAAGTGGGCGATATTTATGTAGGGCGCGTGCAGAATATTGTGCAAAATATTCGCGCTGTTTTTGTTGAAATCAAAGAGGGAGTCATCTGTTATCTGCCGGAAACGGAATGTGCGGGAAAGAAAATACGTGTCGGTGACGACTTGGTTGTTCAGGTAAAAAAAGCGGCAGTGAAGACAAAACAGCCGGTCGTCACACAGGCAATCGAGCTGGTTGGTTATTATTGTGTCGTGACAACACAAAACAGCCACAAGCAGATATCGAAAAAAATAGAAGAGGAAGAGAAAAAGCGTCTGCTGCCTTTGCTGGAAGAATTTGCAGAAGAAGAGTACGGCATCGTATTGCGCACGAATGCCGCAGAAGCCGGTTTGGCAGCGATTCAGGAAGAATGCGACCGTCTGACGGGAGAGCTGCATTCCATGATGGAGCATAGCAGGTATCGGGTCTGTTTCTCCCGGCTCCGCAAGGCAGACCCTTTTTATATGCCGTATATCCGCAGCTGCCGGCAGGAAGAATATGACCGCATTATTACTGACGTCCGTACCGTATATGACGATTTGCAGGCACAAGGAGTGGATAAAGTACAGTTTTATGAAGATTCTTCCTATCCTTTGGAAAAACTTCTCGGCATAGGAACAAAGATTCAGAAAGTATTAGAGAAACGTGTATGGCTCAAAAGCGGTGGCAATCTGGTAATTGAGCCGACCGAGGCGCTGACGGTGATTGATGTCAACACCGGCAAGGCAGTAGACGGTAAGAGAAGCAGGGAGACTACTTTTTTTAAGATTAATTGCGAGGCGGCGAAAGAAGTGGCAAGGCAGATTCGGGTCCGCAACATTTCGGGCATTATTTTAGTAGATTTCATCGATATGAAAAACAAGCAAAACGAGCGGCAATTATTTGATTTGCTGCAGAGGGAACTGCAAAAGGATAAGACAAGAACATCCCTGATTGACATAACAAAACTTGGTTTGGCCGAGATTACAAGGATGAAAACAAGAGCACCTTTATGGGAAGCTTTTGGGAATTGATTTTTTTCTCTAATAGTGATATTATATATTAATACAGTAAACAAAGGAAAAGGGATTATTGTGTTTCAGAATGGAGGAAAATATGAGTAAAAAGAAAATTAGGTTGACAATTCGGGTGCAGATTTTAGCGTTGACGCTTGTTTCCATGATTGTTCTGACTGGAATTATTACAATTTATGCGATTAGTGCAATGAGTTCCGGTCTTGAGGAGGAAGCTTTGTCTGGTTTAAAAGATGTTTGCTACAGTGTGAGCGCCGCCTACGATGCATTGGATGACGGTGATTATTCGTTGGATGGCGATATGTTGATGAAAGGGTCCTTTAATACGACAAAGGATGAAAAACTTATCGATAGCTTCGCAAAATATTCCGATGTAGAGGTTACGTTGTTTTTTGACGATACAAGAAGAGCTACTTCGTTGTTTGACGCCGAAACAGGAAAACGGATTTTGGGTACAAAGGCGTCGGAAGAAGTGACGACAGAAGTTATTCAAAACGGGAGAGAGTATTCAGCTACCAATTTGACAATTAACGATAGTAAATATTATGCCTATTACATTCCGATAAAAAATGGCAACGGCTCTGTTGTTGGTATGATATTTGCTGGAAAGCCGACGGCGAAAGTGGATTCTACCATTCGCTATAAAGTCATTGGAGTATGCGGAATTGCTCTCTTTTTATTTTTGATTGCCGCCGTTGTTGTTTTGTTTATTGCCAATAAGATTGGAAAAGCAGTACAAAGGACAGGCATCATGCTTGACTCGTTATCCCGCGGAGACCTTCGCATACAGGTTGACGAGAAAATTATAAAACGAAAAGACGAACTCGGAGTCATGGGAAGTGCGCTTCAGTCTTTGATGGAACAACTGCGTATGATTATCGGGAATTTGAAGCAGTCTTCTGATATGCTTTCTTCTTCCGGACAGGAAATGAATGATTTGGCAAGGCAGACAAATTCAACGGTTGATGAAATCAGCCATGCGATGGATGATATTTCACAAGGCGCTGTGTCTCAGGCCGAGGATATTGAAAATGCAACGATGAACGTTGGGGAGATGGGAAATTCCATTTCACAAATTGTCAATAAAGTAGATACGTTAAATGATACATCAGAGAAGATGGAACGGGCAAAGACCGAGGCTGATTTGATTATTACGGAGTTGAGTGAATCCAGCGACCGTACATATGAGGCAGTAAAACGCATCGAAAGACAGGTAAAACTGACAGATGAATCCGTGACGAAGATACAGGAAGCCATTATTATGATTTCTTCGATTGCGGAAGAGACAAACCTGCTTTCCCTGAACGCCAGTATTGAGGCCGCACGCGCGGGCGAGAGTGGAAAAGGATTTGCCGTAGTAGCTTCGGAGATACAAAAGCTGGCAGAAGAATCAAACAGTTCCGCGGCATCGATTGAACATGTCATTCAAAATCTTGCCAGAGAGTCGCAAAATACTGTCGATGCTATGAATCAGATGCAGGAAATCATTTCCGAACAACAGGAAAGACTTCAGGATACAAAAGAGAAGTTTAATGGCGTCAGCAAGGGTATTCAGACTTCCAGAGACGAGATTTGCGTGATTCAGAGTGATACCGATAATTGTGATTTGGCACGCGAGAAAGTGACGGATGTGATTCAGAATTTGTCTGCGGTATCCGAGCAAAACGTAGCGGCGACAGAAGAAACAATGGCTGCTATGACCGAGCTGAATGGAGCAATGGGAGTATTGGCAGATAAGGCAGATACATTGAAAGCGATGGCGACTGATTTGGAAAAGGATATGAATTTCTTCCAGTTATAAAATGACTGTGTGGAAAGACAGAGATAATAAAAGCGGACGTGAGGATTTAATTCCATAAATCGCTTGACATCTGGGAAGTAACAATGCTATACTATTCCAGTATGCCGCACAACGAGGTTATAGTTCTGCCTTTATGCGGGGCAGACGCCGTAGTTGGCGAGTAAATTTATTAGGAGGTGCTATATGTACGCAATTATAGCAACCGGTGGTAAACAGTATAAAGTTCAGGAGGGCGACGTCATTAAAGTTGAGAAACTTGGTGCCGAGGCCGGCTCTGAGGTAACGTTTGATCAGGTACTTTTAGTTGGTGATAAGGAAGTGAAAGTTGGTACGCCAACGGTAGAGGGAGCTTCCGTAAAAGCAACGGTAGTAGCTGAGGGAAAAGAAAAGAAAGTGATTGTTTACCGATACAAGAGAAAGACCGGATACCATAAAAAGAATGGTCATAGACAGCCGTACACGCAGGTAAAGATTGATAAAATCAATGCATAATAGTATGAAGTGATTGTTTATGATACAGGTCAGGGTAGAAAAGCAGGAAGAGAACATAACCGCTTTTCATATTGAGGGACATGCAGAATATTCGCAATATGGATTAGATATTATTTGTTCTGCTGTTTCCGCATTAGCCATTAATTGTGTTAATTCAATTGAAGAACTAACGGATGATGTGTATTCTCTGGAAAGCGAAGAGGAACGCGGAATGTTGGATTTTTGTGTTAAAGGAACATCATCGGAAGAGGCTCAATTATTGTTGCAGTCAATGGTAATTGGTTTAAATGGCATTTCAGAATCGTATGGAAAGCAGTATGTGACAGTAGAAATCGTTAGGAGGAAAAAACTATGATTCAAATGAACCTTCAAATGTTTGCTCATAAAAAGGGAATGGGTTCAACTAAGAACGGCAGAGATTCCGAGTCGAAGAGACTGGGAGCGAAGAGAGCAGACGGACAGTTTGTTTTGGCCGGAAATATTCTTTACAGACAGCGTGGAACTAAGATTCATCCGGGTGTAAACGTTGGTAAAGGCGGAGACGATACACTGTATGCTTTGGTAGACGGTGTTCTTCGTTTCGAGAGAAAAGGAAGAGATAAGAAACAGGCTTCCGTATATCCGGTAGAGAGCAAATAATCTTTGGATATTCTTATGGGGGAGAAATTTTTTGACCCCTGCTAAATCAAAGAGATAAGTCAGGGCTGCCTTGTGCAGCCCTTATGTTTTAGAAAGGACAGGGTATGTTTGCAGATAGAGCGAAAATAAAAATACGCTCCGGTAAAGGAGGCGACGGTCACGTCAGCTTTCGTCGGGAAAAATATGTGGCGAACGGCGGGCCGGATGGCGGGGATGGCGGTCGCGGCGGCGACCTCATTTTTGAAGTGGATTCGGGACTCAATACGTTGAATGAATTTCGCCATATTCGTAATTATTTTGCCGGAGACGGCCAACCGGGCGGAAAGAAACGCTGTCACGGCGCAGACGGCGAAGATAAGATTGTCAAAGTTCCGGCAGGAACAATTATCCGTGAGGCAGAGACAGGACAGATTATTACTGATATGTCTTATGAGAATAAGAGGGAAGTTATCTTGCAAGGCGGTCGGGGAGGCAAAGGGAATCAACACTATGCGACTCCGACAATGCAGGTTCCCAAATATGCGCAGCCGGGCAAACCGGGAATTGAGCTTGAAGTACAATTAGAATTGAAAGTGATAGCTGATGTCGGTTTAGTCGGTTTTCCTAATGCAGGGAAATCTACTTTTCTTTCCCGTGTAACCAATGCACAGCCAAAGATTGCAAATTATCCTTTTACAACGCTGAATCCTAATCTGGGCGTAGTGGATTTGGAAGGCGCAGACGGATTTGTCATTGCCGATATCCCCGGTTTGATTGAGGGAGCTTCGGAGGGAGTTGGTCTGGGGCATGAGTTTTTGCGCCATATTGAGAGAACCCGTGTATTGATTCATATGGTGGACGCCGCCTCGACGGAGGGACGTGACCCGCTGCAGGATATAAAAACAATACAAAAGGAGCTGGAAGCCTATAACCCACAAATAGCTGCCCGTCCACAGGTAATTGCCGCCAATAAGGTTGACTGTTTTGCCGGAGGGGGACAATCGCCTTATACAGAACAGGGGGAGGCGGTACTGGCAGCCTTAAAAGAGGAATTTGAGCCGAAAGGAATGCGGGTTTTCCCTATTTCTGCTGTCAGCGGACAGGGAGTAAAGGAACTTCTCTATTATACAAAACAGCTTTTATCGGAGGCGGAAGAAGATAAAATTATATTTGAAAAAGAATATATGGTGCAAATGCCGGATTTCTCCAATGAACCGTTCACGGTAACAAAAAGCGATGAAGAGGACGGGCTTTATATTGTAGAAGGGCCCCGTATTGAGAGAATGCTCGGGTATACGAATTTGGATTCGGAGAAAGGATTTGAGTTCTTCCAGAAATTTTTAAAGACTAATGGAATTTTAGAGCAGTTAGAGGAACTTGGCATCGAAGAGGGCGATACCGTGAAGATGTATGGCTGGCAATTTGATTATTACAAATAAAGCGAGAGGAATTATTATGACAAGTAAACAACGTGCTTATTTGAAGAGCTTGGCAATGACTATGGACTCGATATTACAGATTGGGAAATCAGTAGTAACTCCTGAACTTACGAAGTCTGTAGACGAGGCATTGGAAGCAAGAGAGTTAATTAAGATTCATGTGTTGAAAAATTGTGTCGCAAATCCAAAAGAAATCGCCATTCTTCTGGCAGAGCGTACGCATGCCGAGGTAGTGCAGGTGATTGGACGGAAAATCGTTCTGTATCGGCACAACAGTAAGAAGAAAGATGGCATTGAGCTGCCAAAGGCAAAACAGGCGAAGGAGTGATGGTTATGAAAAAGATTGGTATTATGGGAGGTACTTTTAATCCGATTCACAATGCCCATCTGATGATAGCACAGGCTGCCTGCGAACAGTTTCAACTAGATGAAGTCTGGTTTATGCCGTTGAAGAAACCGCCGCATAAGAGTGAGGATGAGATTGTTTCAGAAGAACACCGCTGCCGCATGGTACAGTTTGCGATAGATGGTATCGGGCCGTTTTCTTTATCTGATATGGAGCTGAAGCGCAAGGGAACAACATATACGTGCGAGACATTGGCGCAATGCGTAGAGGACTATCCTCAGACAAAGTTTTATTTCATTCTCGGAGGTGACTCTCTAAAAGATTTTGATAAGTGGTTCTGTCCGCAGGAAATTGTCCGTCTTTGTACTGTGTTGGCCGTTTCGCGCGGAACGATGTCGGAGGATGAGCTGGCGCATCGCTGTCAGGAATTGTCAGCGCAGTTTCATGGTGATTTTTTACCTGTGTCCATGCCAACGGTTTCAATTTCTTCTGAGGAAATTCGCGGGAGACTGCGGCGGCATGAATCGGTGGCGGGATACGTGCCGGAAAAGGTACGTCGCTATATTGGGATACACGGGTTATATGGAGCAGATTTTCATTCCTTTGCAAAGAAAGAAAAAGAACTGCTTGCTGACTTGGCCGCGACGCTTCGCCCGGAGCGGTATTTGCATACGTTAGGGGTTGCCTATACGGCTGCTAATCTTGCCGCATGTTTTATGGACGGGGAATCGGATGTAAAAAAAGCCAGAAAGGCAGGACTTTTACATGATTGCGCAAAATATTTGACCGATAAGGAGATGTTTACTCTTTGTGATAAATACGGCGTTTCCCTGACGCAGTGCGAGCGGGAGAATCCTCCGTTAGTTCATGGTAAACTGGGGGCTTATCTGGCCAGACAGAGGTATGGTATGAAAGACGAAATATGTTCGGCGATTGATTGTCATACAACCGGAAAACCAAAGATGACGACATTGGAAAAAATCCTTTATGTTGCGGATTATATTGAGCCGGGAAGAAAGCTCGATTGTAAGCCCTATTCGCTGGCAGAAGTAAGAAAACAGTGCTTTTCCGATTTAGAAAGAGGGTTACTGATGATATTGGAAAATACAATGAACTATTTGCAGCGGACGAATATAGCAATAGATGAGACGACGTCTGAGACATATGATTATTATAGAAAAAAATATGATGAGTAGAAAAGAGGGAGATAATGAAAAAAAACGCCAATGAGATAGTAAAGATTGCCTATGATGCGCTGGAAGAAAAACTGGGTGAAGATATTGAGATAATAAAAATTGATGAAATTTCAGTTATTGCTGATTATCTGATTATTGCTAGCGGGCGTAATCAAAACCAACTTAACGCCATGATTGATTTTGTAGACGAAAAGCTGACGATAGCGGGGTATAACAGCAAGCGAATAGAGGGGAACAAGAAGTCATCGTGGGTTTTAATGGACTACGGAGACGTGATTGTCCACGTCTTTTCGAAAGAAGACCGTCTGTTTTATGATTTGGAAAGAATCTGGAAAGATGGCAAAGCGGTTATGCGGGAAGAGTTATGAGATTTTACTTAAATATGAGGTATATAAAAGACAGAAAGTACCGTTTAATCATCGGTCTTTCTGTCTTTATTATACGTTTACACAATTTCTTAGAAGAAACGGAATAAACCGACTACTTTACCTAGTATAATGACTTCATTTACATAGATTGGATCCATCGTATCATTTTCCGGTTGGAGCCGGAAGCGGCCGTTTTCTTTGTAGTATGTCTTTACCGTGGCGGCTTCTTCTACTAAAGCGACTACTATATCTCCGTTTTTTGTTGTTTCGGTCTGTTGAACGATAATTTTATCTCCATCGAAAATTCCTGCGTTTATCATACTTTCGCCGCGAACGTTGAGCATGAACAGGTTGCCGTCAGGGAGTTCGTCCGATAACATAGGGAAATAACTCTCGATGTTTTGTTCAGCAAACAATGGTTGTCCTGCTGCCACATTACCGAGCAGAGGGATATTGCGCAATTCACGGCGTGATAAATTGAACTCGTCGTCTACAATTTCAATGGCGCGCGGCTTCGTTGGGTCGCGTCGAATATATCCTAATTTTTCTAATGTTTCCAAGTGAGAATGGACGGAAGATGTCGACTTCAAATGAACGGCGGCGCATATCTCACGAACTGCCGGTGGATATCCTTTATCCAGAATTTGATTTTTAATATATTCTAAAATTTCTGTTTGTTTTTTTGAAATGGTATCTCTGCCCATAAATGAAAACCTCCTAAGATTGTTGTATTTATGCTACTATTATTAATGTAACACAAACATGTTTGTTTGTCAAACAAATGTTCGCTTGCTTTTGAGGAGGATTTATCGCAATTGAGATAAATCTAATTTTTCATAGTTTTAATAGACAAATCTTGACAAAATGGTTATAATAGACAAAGATATTATCTGTAAGGGAGTGTAAAATAGGAATGAAGAAAGAAAAAAAAGGGTTTTTTGCCAAAATGTTAAGTTCTGAACATCGAGTTTTTGAGACAACGATGTTTGGAATTAGTGTAATACTTTCCTTGGTATTAGTAATTGGGATTGGATATTATGTATCATTTACTTATCTTGATAGCGACGTCATTACCGATGAAGAGGCAAATGCTTCCTCTGTTACCGACGGCGCCCTGACAGTCAGGGAGTCTCCGGAGCCGACGTCTACGCCGGATGGCAACATGGTTGAGAACGAAGAGGATTGGGGTCAGGATATTGATGATGACCTCGCTGCGGCAACAGAGGGATATACGACAGCGACGGTAAATATGCGCTCAGAACCTTCCCTGACATCTTCGGTCGTTGCCAAAGTTCCATTAGGGATGAAGTTAAAGTTTAATAAATTGTACAAAAAAGAATGGATGGAAGTAGAGTATAACGGTATGACAGGATATATCAATGCGATGTATCTGTCGACAGAAAAGCCGAGACCGATTGAGACCGTTACGCCGCGTCCAACGGAAGCGCCGCACACGAAGACGCCGAAACCGACAAAGACACCAAAGCCGACGAAAACGCCGAAGCCAACAAAGACACCAAAGCCGACAAAGACACCAGGACCGAAAACGCCGGAACCGACACCGGAGCCAACGGAAGTGCCGACGGAAGCGCCGACAAAGGAGCCGACGCAGGAACCGACTAAGGAGCCGACAAAAGAGCCGACGCAGGAACCGACTGCTGATGTAAATTCCGGCAATAATTAAGTTAGTGCTGTGTTTTCCGGCTGTTTTAAAAGAACAGAAAGAGGTATACAAACGGATGGAACAACTAACACCCATGATGAAACAATACATGGAAACGAAAGAACAATATAAAGACTGTATATTATTTTACCGTCTGGGTGATTTTTATGAAATGTTTTTTGATGATGCGCTTTGTGTTACAAAAGAACTTGATATCACTCTGACCGGTAAAAGCTGCGGTCTGAAAGAACGGGCACCCATGTGTGGTGTCCCGTTTCATTCTGCGGAGGGATATATTAACCGCTTGGTGGAAAAGGGATATAAAGTTGCCATTTGTGAACAGGTCGAAGACCCGAAGCAGGCAAAGGGGCTTGTAAAGCGGGAAGTGACGCAGATTGTTACCCCCGGAACAAACTGTTTTATGTCTTCGCTCGATGAGACGAGAAATAACTATCTGATGGGAATTGTCGCCATAAATCAGAGTTTTGGTATTTCGGTCGTCGATGTTACAACGGGAGAATATCTGTTGACAGAAGTAGATACGCTCGGAAAGCTGTTGGATGAAATCAATAAATATATGCCGGCAGAGATTATTTGTAACGACACCTTTTACATAAGCGGAGCGGATTTGACGGATTTAAGCGAGCGTCTCGGCATCGTTATTTCTGCACTGGAGCCGCGTTATTTTGATGAAGAAGAGGGCAGGCGCACCCTGTGCCGCCATTTTCATGTAAAAACATTGGAGGGAATGGGACTGGAAGAATATCCTCTGGGAGTGACTGCCGCAGGATGTGTGATGCAATATCTGGAGGAGACGCAAAAATGCTCGCTCGCCCATATTTCCCATCTGCTGCCGTATCATACGGGCAGGTATATGTTGTTAGACCGGAATACAAGGCGTAATCTGGAACTGGTGGAAACGCTGCGGGAAAAACAAAAAAGAGGTTCCCTTCTATGGGTTCTTGACAAGACAAAGACGGCGATGGGAGCAAGAAAGCTGCGTTCCTGTCTTGAACAGCCGTTGATTGACGAACAGCAGATAACGGCACGGTACGACGCGATTGAAGAGTTAAATGAAAATGCCGTGACAAGGGAAGAACTGCGGGAATATTTGAATCCCATCTATGATTTGGAACGGTTACTTAGTAAAATCAGTTATAAGACGGTAAATCCCAGAGACATGATTGCGTTAGAATCTTCGTTGGAAATGCTTCCCCATATTCGTTTTTTGTGTGGAAATTTTAAAGCGGAGTTATTTCAGGAATTGTATCATAATCTGGATCCTTTGGAAGATGTATATCAGATGATTCACGATGCGATAGAAGAAGAACCGCCGATTGCCCTGCGCGAGGGCGGGATTTTTAAGAACGGTTATCACGAAGAGATTGACCGTCTGCGCAAGGCCAAAACAGAAGGCAAAGACTGGCTGGCAGAACTGGAAAAGCGGGAAAAAGAAAAGACGGGAATTAAAAATCTGAGAATTAAATACAACAAAGTCTTTGGATATTATCTGGAAGTGACAAAATCTTTTGTTCATCTCGTTCCAGAAAATTGGCTGAGAAAGCAAACGTTAACCAATGCGGAGCGTTATACAACACCCGAGTTAAAAGAGATGGAAGATACGATTCTAGGTGCAGAAGACCGTTTGTATAGTTTGGAATATGCTGTCTTTTGTGAATTGAGAAATACCATTTTTGAGCAGATGGACAGGATACAAAAATCGGCATCCGTCGTTGCCATGATAGATATGCTGGCATCTTTAGCCTATGTGGCAGAGCGTAATCATTACGTCCGTCCACAGATTAATCATAAGGGAATAATATCCATTAAGGATGGCAGACATCCTGTCATTGAGCAGATGATGGAGCACAATATGTTCATTGCCAATGATACTTTTCTGGATGATGATACGCACCGTGTCGTCATTATAACCGGGCCTAATATGGCGGGGAAATCTACTTATATGCGGCAGACGGCATTGATTGTCTTGTTGGCACAGATAGGCAGTTTTGTTCCGGCTGAAAGCGCCGATTTATCACTTACAGACCGCATTTTTACTCGTGTCGGGGCGTCGGATGATTTGGCCAGCGGACAGAGCACTTTCATGGTAGAGATGACGGAAGTGGCAAATATTTTGCACAACGCAACAAAGGACAGTTTAATTATTCTCGATGAAATCGGTCGGGGGACAAGTACTTTTGATGGTTTGAGCATTGCATGGTCAGTGGTTGAGCATATTGTAGACAAGAAAAAAATCGGGGCCAAAACTTTGTTTGCCACCCATTACCATGAATTGACGGAACTGGAAGGAAAACTGGACGGTGTTCAGAACTACTGCATTGCAGTTAAGGAAGACGGAGAAGACATCGTATTCCTGAGAAAGATTGTCAAGGGTGGCGCAGATAAAAGTTATGGAATACAGGTTGCCCGATTGGCCGGCGTGCCAGACGAGGTATTGGTGCGCGCACGGGCGATTGCCGACCATATGGAGACGAAAGATGGAGGAAACAGCGCGGTACTGCCTGCCGATAAAACGACAGAGGCAACAGCGATGACGCAGTTGTCGATTTTTGATGCGATGGGAGGTAATCAGACCGACGATATTTTGTTTGAACTTCGAGACATTAATTTGGCCAATGTAACACCGATTGATGCTTTGAATCTGGTGTATAAGTGGCAGGAGCAGTTAAAAGAAAGATGGTAGTGGCTATCTATGATACGAGTATTAGACCAGAGTACAATAAATCAAATTGCTGCCGGCGAGGTGATTGAGCGCCCGATGGCAGTTGTAAAAGAATTGGTTGAGAATGCCTTAGATGCAGGTGCAACGGCAATTACGGTAGAAATTAAAGAGGGCGGCATTTCTTTTATCCGCGTGACGGACAATGGTTCGGGGATTGGCAGAGAAGAGATACGGACGGCCTTTCTTCGTCATGCGACGAGCAAAATACGGACGATGGAAGATTTGTTTGCCGTGAGCAGTTTGGGATTTCGCGGAGAGGCATTATCGAGTATTGCCGCGGTTGCACAAGTGGAGCTGATTACGAAAGAGAGTGACTCGCTGGCCGGCTCGCGTTATGAGATGCAGGGAGGGGAAGAAGTTGCTTTTGAGGAAGTCGGATGTCCGACGGGAACGACATTTATCGTCAGGAATCTGTTTTATAATACGCCTGCCAGAAAGAAATTTTTAAAATCAGCGACGACAGAGGGGAATTATATCCATGAACTGGTTCAGCGGTATTCGCTGGCGCATGCGGATATCCGCTTTACTTATATTGCCGATGGCAGAAATAAACTGCAGACGTCTGGAGACGGACAGGTGAGGACAAATATTTATTATATATATGGTGCGGACGTCACAAAAAATATCGTTCCCATAAGCGCAGAGTTAGATGGAATGAAATTGACGGGGTTTATCGGAAAGCCGGTCTTGTCCAGAGGGAACCGGCTGATGATGAATTATTTCGTCAATGGGCGGTATATTAAGAGTCCGATAATTGCAAACGCTGTGGAAGAAGCCTATAAAGAGTTTCTGATGAGCCACCGCTACCCGTTTGTTGTCCTCCTGTTGTCCATCGACAGCGCCGTCATTGATGTAAACGTCCATCCGACAAAAATGGAAGTACGTTTTACGAATCAGAGAGAAGTGTATCAGTTATTTTATGATACTATCTACCGTGCGCTGAAAGAAAATAATCTCATACCGGAAGTGAGCCTTTCAGAGAAAAGGGCTTCGGCCGGTGTGCCAGAGAGAGAAAAACGACATCCAGAGCCGTTTGAAAAGGAGCGTCACAAACAGGAGAAAATAGCGCGGCAGGTGTGTGAAAAAGAACCGGATATTCCCTCTTTTGAACAAAAGGAGGCTCCTTTTTCCGTGTCGGGGAAGGCTTCATTTGTTAATGAAAGTTTCCAACAGATGGATTTGTCGAAAGAGGAGGGAGTCGTGCCGGATATCCCACAGTTTCGGATGATAGGTCAGGTTTTTGGGACATACTGGCTCATTGAATACGAAGAGGAACTTTTGATGATAGACCAGCATGCGGCTCACGAGAAAGTTTTATATGAGAAACTGATGGCGCAGCTCCAAGAAAAGAAAGGCATGACGCAGGAATTGGCCGCTCCGATTGTAGTTTCCCTCTCTGGAAGGGAAATTGGGGTTTTACAGGAGAATCGCCAGATATTTGAAAAAATTGGTTTTTGCTTTGAAGAGTTTGGGGATAAAGAATATCTTATTACCGGTGTTCCGGCTGATTTTCTTTCGCTTGCCTCCAAAGATTTGTTTTTGGAAATGATTGACGGAATGATGGAAAAAAACAGCATATCCGAGCCGGAACTTGTGCTTTCCCATTGTGCGACAATGGCCTGTAAAGCTGCGGTTAAGGGGAAACAACTGCTTTCCTTTGCGGAGGCAAAAGAATTGATCACGCAAATGCTGCAAATGGAGCAGCCGTATCATTGTCCTCATGGCAGGCCGACGACGATTACCATGAGTAAGCACGAATTAGAAAAGAAATTTAAAAGAATAGTGTGACAGGAGTATTGCGATGGAAAAGAAACCGTTAATCATTTTGACCGGCCCTACTGCCGTGGGGAAGACAGAAACTTCGATACAACTGGCAAAGGCAGTTGGTGGGGAAATTATATCCGCCGATTCGATGCAGGTATATCGGGGAATGGATATCGGAACGGCAAAGATAAGAGAGGGACAAAAGCAGGGGATCCCTCATTATCTGGTAGATGAGTTTGAACCGGACGAGGAATTTAACGTAATGATTTTTCAGAAACGCGCGAAAAAATATATGAAAGATATTTATGACAGAGGAAAGATTCCGCTGCTTGTGGGAGGAACGGGATTTTATATTCAATCTGTCCTGTATGATATCTGTTTTACGGAGAATCAAAAGCAGGATGGATATCGGGAGGAGATGTCTGCTTTTGCGAAAGAACACGGCGTCAATGCTCTTCATGACTGTTTGCGGAAAGTAGATGCCGAATCGGCGGAAGCCATACATCCGAATAATGTAAAACGCGTCATACGCGCGCTGGAATATTATCATTTTACCGGTGAAAAATTTTCCTTATACAACAATACGGAGAGACAGAAAGAATCACCGTATCAGTTTTTGTATATCGTCCTTTCATTGGAGAGGGCAGCGCTCTATGAAAGAATTAACCAGCGGGTAGACGCGATGATAGAAGAGGGGCTTGTGGACGAAGTCAGCGCTCTTTTGCAGCGGGGATTTCATAAAGATTTAGTATCCATGCAGGGATTGGGGTATAAGGAATTAGTTCCGTATCTGGAGAAACAGTGCAGTCTGGAGGAAGCCGTATACCGTCTGAAGCGGGATACAAGGCATTTTGCCAAGCGCCAGATGACATGGTTTCGCAGGGAGCGCGATGTGACCATATTGGATAAGGGAACTTACGCTTCCGTCAGCCGGCTTGTGGAAGCGATTATGCAGTTAGCAGGAGAAAGAGGTGTCATATGATGACAATGGAAAATATGTACGAAAAATTCGGTATCAGTAAAGAAGTGCTTGCCTTTTCCAACGAGGTGCTGGAAGAAATAGAAAATCGCTTTGCGGCGATTGATTCGACGGCCGAATATAATCAACTGAAAGTCATTCACGCAATGCAGAAAAACAGGGTCAGTGAAAGTCATTTATGGGGGTCTACCGGATATGGATATAACGATAGCGGGAGGGATACATTGGAATCCGTCTATGCAGATATTTTTCATACGGAGGACGCCTTGGTGCGCTCGCAGATTACTTGTGGTACACACGCCCTCACGATTGCTCTTTCCGCCATTCTGCGGCCGGGCGACGAACTGTTGTCGCCGGTAGGAAAACCATACGATACGCTGGAGGGAATTATCGGAATAGATGGAACTAAAACAAAGGGTTCTTTGCGTGAATTCGGCATATCGTACCGGCAGGTTGACTTAGTTGGAGACAGTGAATTTGATTACGAGGGAATTCGCAAGGCGATTCATGAAAAGACAAGATTAGTTACGATACAGCGTTCTAAAGGCTATGCTATGAGAAAAACTTTTTCCGTCCGGCAGATAGGTGAGCTGATAGCTTTTATTAAGAAAATCAAACCGGATGTCATTTGCATGGTAGATAATTGTTACGGGGAGTTTGTAGATGTCATAGAGCCATCTGAAGTGGGAGCGGATTTATGCGTTGGCTCGCTGATTAAAAATCCCGGAGGCGGGTTAGCTCCTCTCGGAGGATATATCGCCGGCAAAAAAGAGTTGGTGGAACTGGCTGCCTGTCGTTTGACTGCGCCGGGGCTCGGCAAAGAGGTGGGAGCTTCCCTGCAAGTGAATTCTTCGTTTTATCAGGGGCTGTTTTTGGCGCCGACGGTAGTGGCGAGTGCGTTAAAATCGGCGATTTTTGCTGCCAATCTGTATGAGAGGCTGGGATTTACCGCAAGTCCGTCTGGCAGGGAGGAAAGAAACGACATTATTCAGGCAATTGCTTTTGGGAGTCCGGAACGTGTTATTGCTTTTTGTCAGGGGATTCAGCAGGCAGCGCCGGTTGATTCTTATGTTTTGCCAGAGCCGTATGCTATGCCGGGATATCACAGTGATGTTATCATGGCGGCAGGCGCTTTTAATCAGGGAGCGTCGATTGAATTGAGTGCGGACGCACCGATTGAGCCTCCTTACAGCGTTTATTTTCAGGGAGGTATTACATGGCCTCATGGTAAATTGGGTATGATAAAGACATTGCAGAATATGCTCGATAGTGGATTTGTCGAATTACCGCATAAATCGTAAAAAAGACAAAGAAATTTCACACAAAAAATTGGTTATAAGGTATACTTTTTCATCGCAATATGGTAAAATAACTTTGTTTAGGTAAAATTTGGGTTTGGGAAAGAGCCTAAATGAAAAAAGATAATTTTACAATGAAAGAATTGCCAAATTCAGAGCGGCCCTATGAAAAATGTGAGAGATTGGGAGCAGAGAGACTGTCAAATGCAGAATTGATTGCCGTATTGATTAAATCAGGGACAAGGGAGAGGACATGCCTGTCGCTGGCGATGGAAATTTTGCAGCTGCATCCCTCTTACAAAGGACTTCTGGGATTACATCATCTGACACAAAGGGATTTGATGAAAATTTCAGGTATTGGCCGGATAAAAGCAATTCAGATTTTGTGTGCGGTGGAGTTGTCGAAACGATTAGCAGGGGAATGTAAGAGTGAAGCTCCCCATTTTTGCCGCCCGCAACAATTGGCGGCTTATTTTATGGAGTATATGCGAAATTGGGAGACGGAACAACTGGTAGCCGTGTATATGGATACCGGTGGAAGACTTCTCTATCATCAGGTGGTGTTTAAAGGGAGTATTCAATCGTCTATGGTACAGCCAAGGGAGTTATTGCGGCTTGCCCTGCTCCATGATGCAGCACAGTATGTCGTACTGCACAATCATCCTACCGGCAATCCGATGCCGAGCCGGGAAGATGTTGATGTTACAAAACGATTGGTAACCGCTTCCGATGAGATAGGCATTCCCTTGACGGATCATATTATCATCGGCGATAACCGATATGTTAGTTTAAAAGAGAGAGGACTTATATAAGAATTCGAGAGGAAGAGTGATATGGCAGGAAAAGCAATAGGTATTGATTTTGGTACAAGTTCAATCAAGTTTTATAAAAATGGTGAGGGTGTGATATTACATGAAAAGAGTGTAATTGCCATTTACAATAAGACGCACACGTTTGCCGTCGGCAATGAGGCGTACGAAATGTATGAAAAGGCGCCGGCAAACATCCGGGTTTCTTATCCGGTAAAGAATGGTGTAATCGCGGATATCGGCAATATGCAGTCGATGATTGATTACTTCTTTTTGGAGATGGACGGGAAGCGCAAATTAAAGGGCGCCGACTATTATATAGCCGTTCCCACGGATATAACGGAAGTGGAAAAGCGCGCTTACTTTGACTTGATCACGAATACGAACTTGAAGCCGCACAAAATACATGTGGTGGAAAAACCGATTGCCGATGCGTTAGGCATGAATTTGGATATTACAAAATCGACAGGAACGCTTGTTCTTGATATCGGCGCCAATACAACAGAGATTTCCGTCCTGTCATTGGGAGGGATTGTACTGAGCCGTTTGATCCCGGTTGGGGGTAATCGATTTGATGAAGCAATTATAAATAAAATAAAGAAAGATAAAAGTTTTGTTGTCGGAGAGAAGACGGCCGAACAGATTAAAATGACGATTGGCGCTGCTTATATCAATACAGAGACAATTGATGTATGCGGACGCAATCTGGTAACCGGACTGCCGAGCGAGATAACGATTTCCGGTGAGGAAGTTCACGAGGCGCTTGCAGAACTGTTTCAGGGAATTGTCGATTCGGTCAAAATCATTCTCGAAAGGACGCCGCCGGAAATTTCATCCGACATTTATAAATCCGGCGTATATATTACCGGAGGTTCCAGCCGGATTAAGGATTTAGGACGTTTTGTATACGACCAGCTCGGGTTAAAGGTGAATTTGTGTGAAGAACCGGAGAGCACGGTAGTAATGGGATTGGGAGCAATTATTGAGGACCCGCAATTAGCAAAACTTACCATTTGATTTTGTGTTAGGAGGTCATCATGAAAAGACGTAGGAAAAAAAACTGGATACATCCCAAGATACTATATTGTTGTCTGTCGGTGTTATGTGTGATTTTGGTTTTATTATCGTTTAAATTTACGAACCATTTTTCCACGATAAAGACAGCGCTTGGCGATGCCGTCACTCCGATGCAGAAAGGGATTAATACAGTGGGGCGCTATATTTCGGGTAAGAAGGATCTGCTTCACAGCAAAAGGAGTTTGCTGGAAAAGAATGAACAGCTTCACCAGCGAATTAGCGAGTTAAGTTATGACAATAAGATTTTGGCCCGTGAAAACAAAGAATTGGAAAATTACCGCAACCTCTATAAACTGGACAAAAAATATCCCGATTATCCGAAACTGGCTGCTCGTGTAATTAGCCGCGACGGCAATAACTGGTTTCATGTATTTACGATTGATAAAGGAAAAAAAGACGGCATACAGGTAGATATGAACGTCATTTCCGGAAATGGTCTGGTGGGGATTGTCTCGGAAGTTGGTACTTCCTATGCGAAAGTGCGGGCGATTATTGACGATAAGAGCAATGTCAGTTCCATGTTTGAGGCTTCCGGCGAGACTTGTATGGTGAAAGGAAACATGGAGAGCATTTATCATGGTTATATCGATGTGGAGATGATTTCCAATTCTGCAAAAATAAAAGAAGGGGATGAAGTCGTAACTTCCCATGTCAGTGACAAATTTTTACAGGGGTTGTCGGTTGGATATGTAAAGGATATTGTGAGCGACGAGGCGGTGCAGTCGAAGACGGCTCATCTGACGCCGACCGTTAATTTTGACCAGTTGGAAAATGTACTGGTGATTACACAGTTAAAGGATAATTCGGAAATTGAGGATATAAAGAAATATGATTAGAAAAAAAGTAGCTGCTTTCCTATTTATTGTATTGGCGCTTCTCCTGCAGACGACGGTTTTTAAGAAAATAGAATTGGCAAATGCGGCGCCAAACCTGTTGCTGGTCGTCACAATCTCTTACGGCTATCTTCGGGGAAGGACATCTGGTATATGGATAGGACTTATCTGCGGGCTTATGCTGGATATGATGTATGGCAGCGTGATTGGCCTGTATGCATTTGTCTTTATGACAATTGGTTTTGTTTTAGGATTTTGCCGGAAATTATATTTTACCGACAGTCTGCTGCTTCCTACCGTTCTCATAGCGTCAGGGGACTTAGTATACTGCCTGTATTATTATGTAACTGAGTTTTTAATGAGAGGAAGAGTACATTTTATTTTCTATTTTATTCATAAGTTTTTACCGGAAATACTTTATACGACATTAGTTGGTATTTTATTCTACCGCCTGATTCTTTTGGTAGAAAGTAAAATAACAGAAAACAGAGAGGAGGTATAAGATGTTTGACAGTATCACGGAAACAATAAAAAATGTTGTTAAATCCCGCTTTTTTGCGGTGGTTCTCACTTATATTTTATTGTTCAGCATATTGATTGGACGCATGTTCTACCTCCAGATTATACGGGGTGAGACTTATGACAAGGAAGCATCGCTGCAGAAGCAGAAAATTAAGACGATAAAGAGTGCGCGGGGGAAAATATACGATTGCAATGGAAAATTATTAGTTACCAACGAACAGAGATATTCGATTACTCTGGAAGATTCCGGTGAATTGAAAAAAAATGCGGACAAGAATATGATGATTGCCAAATGCATTCAATTGATAGAGAAAAACGGGGATAAACTGGATTTGGATTTTCCGATTACAAGAACGTCGAAAGGGAAATTCAAATACAATGTAAATCATACGGCAGAATTGCGTTTTAAAAGAGACATATTCTTTTGTACATCCGTAAAGAAGCTGACGGAAGAGCAGAAACAGATGACGGCGGAACAGTTATTTCATTATATCCGTACCGAAAATGGTGTCAATACAATTAATTTCTTTTCCGATGAAGAGAACTATTCGGATGAGGAAGCGATTCTCATTATGACAGTCCGTTATGCCCTTTTAATGAATACTTATTCAAAATACGAACCGATTACATTGAGTTCCAATGTTTGCGAGAAAACGGTAGCTGCCATTAAAGAAAGCTCTGTAGATTTGCCGGGAGTTGAAGTTTCTACGGAAATGAACCGCGTCTATTATGACAGCGAATATTTTTCACATATTGTAGGATATACGGGACTGATTTCATCGGAAACATTGGCGGAAAAACAGGAACTCAATCCAAAAACGGAATATACATCCGCCGACCAGATTGGTAAGACGGGAATGGAAAAGGAATACGAAGACATACTCAAAGGTACAAAGGGCTCGGAAACGCTGCTGATAGACAGCAGTTCCCGTGTTATCAGCTCAAAAAAAACAAAGGATGCCGTGGCAGGTGATGACATTTATCTGACGATTGAATCGGATTTGCAAAAGGCAATTTATAAATTGGCAGAAAAGCAAATTGCCGCTATTCTCAGTTCCAAAATGGTTAATGGAAGAAGCAGGGGTACAAGGGGGAAAAAGGCGTCCGGAATTTTAATCTCCATTTATGAAGTGTACGATGCCATCCTGCAAAACAGTATTGTAGATGTAGCGAATTTTTCGAAAAGCAGCGCCACGCCGTTGGAGAAATCCGTTTATCGGGCGTTTACGTCTGCCAAAAAGAGTGGCATAGCCAGTGTCAGGAAATACCTGAAAGTAAATAACCGGACGCAGGGGGAAGATTTACCGGAAACAGTGGCAGAATACTTAGACTACGTTTTTTCGATGTTAAAAGCGAATGAGATATTAAATTCCAATACGATGGACACGACAGATTCGACGTATAACGATTATATCAAGGGTAAAATAAGCCTGAGTGAATTTTTAATCTATGCCATAAAAAACAACTGGATTAATCTGGATAATCTCGAAGTAGATAATAATTATTACAGTTCGGAAGAGGTTTTCCAAAAGATAGTAAACTATGTCCTCAATGAAATATCCGACGATTTTTCTTTCGATAAAAAAGTCTATCACTCGATGGTAGAGAAAGAAACAATAACAGGAAGGGATATTTGTCTTCTGCTTTATGACCAGAAAGTATTGAAAATGAACCGAAATTCTTATCAGTCGTTAAAAGCGGGAACAACATCACCGTTTGCTTTTTTGAAAGCGAAAATCCGCTCTTTGGAAATATCTCCGGGGGAACTAGGCCTGACGCCGTGTTCCTGTTCCGTTATTGTCACCGATGTAAAAACGGGAAAGGTAAAATCGCTCGTATCGTATCCGAGTTACGATAATAATAAATTTGCAAACTCCGTAGACAGCGATTATTATAATAAAATCAGTACGAGCAGTGCGTCCGCGTTGCTCAATCGCGCCACACAGCAAAAGACGGCGCCTGGCTCTACGTTCAAGATGGTAACAGCCACGACTGTGTTAGAGGAGGGAGTCATAAATACCTATTCTCAGGTAACGGATAAAGTACAATTTGACAAGATTAACAAACCATGGCCGAAGTGCTGGAGTACTGTGTCGCACGGAAACCTGAACGTATCGCAGGCCATCCAGCATTCCTGTAACTACTTTTTCTATGAGATGGGATACCGTCTGGGAAACGGACACGACAACATAGTAGATAATGAAAAGGGTCTGTCAAAGTTAAAGAAATATGCGAACAAATATGGTTTGACAAAAAAGTCTGGCATCGAGCTGGCAGAAGCAGAACCAACATTTTCGGATTTGGATGTTGTCCGTTCTGCGATTGGACAAGGCTCCAACAGTTATACGCCGGTTCAGTTATCGCGATATGTAACGACCATTGCTAACGGGGGCACCTGTTACGATTTGACGCTGATTGATAAGAAGAAAAATACGAAATCTGGAAAGAAAGAAAAAAACAGCGCGAAACTAAACAATAAACTGAATTGCCAATCCTCAACGCTTGCGGCGATAAAGACAGGTATGAATAAGGTGGTAAGTACGGGGAGTATTAAATCCCTGTTTCAGGGATTGCCAGTCACGGTAGCAGGAAAGACCGGTACTGCACAGATTACGCAAAACGAGCCGAACCACGCATTGTTTGTCAGTTTTGCCCCATACGAAAATCCGGAGATTTCCGTAACGGTTGTTATTCCTAATGGTTTTACATCATCCAACGCAGCAGAGCTGGCAAGTAATGTATACAAGTACTATTATGATAAGGGAGCCCGCAAGAAATTGCTTGAAAAGAAAGTTTCCAATCCGGCAATCAACAACAATAATCAGACGGATTAATGGGGATATTAGAATAAATAGCCAAAGAAGTGAGGAAGACAATGAAAAAAGAACCTGTTATGCTGAAAGGCAATAAGTCTGGTATTCGTATCATTTTAGACGACGAGTTGTCCTTTGAGGAATTATTAGAAAAAGTGACGGAAAAATTTCAAAATAATGCCGACTTTTTAGGGGACAATCGGGTCGTTGTGGCTTTTGATGGGAGAGAACTCTCGGATGAGGAAGAAGCGGTTCTGCTTCATACGATACAGGAAAATTCCAAACTACGGATTGTTTGTGTTATCGATGAGGACAAGGAGCGAGAGACGTTGTACGAGCGAACCCTACAGGAAAAGCTAATGGCAATGGACAGTAATTCCGGTCAATTTTTTAAAGGGAATCTCCGTTCTGGTCAGGTCATGGAGTTTGAAACAAGTATCGTCATATTAGGGGATGTAAATGTGGGGGCGCAGGTTGTCTCGACAGGAAATGTCATCGTACTCGGCAAATTGAATGGAACGGTATACGCAGGAGCGTCAGGAAAAGAAGATGCCTTTATTGTGGCAACAAAAATGAATCCGATTCAAATCCGAATCAGCGACGTTATTGCCAGAACGCCGGACGAGAAAGAAACACCATCCAATGTTCCCCAGATAGCTTATCTGAGGGATGGAGCAATCTATATGGATGATTTATCAAGAATGTCACTGACAAACATAAATGTTTAATATGAATGGTCTATAACAGAGGCGAAAGGAGAACATCATGAGTGAAGTCATTGTTATTACATCAGGAAAAGGCGGTGTGGGAAAGACAACCACAACGGCAAACGTTGGCACGGGGCTTGCCAAGGAGGGAAAGAAAGTAGTTTTAATCGACACCGATATCGGATTACGCAATTTGGATGTAGTTATGGGATTGGAAAACCGTATTGTTTATAATCTGGTTGATGTTATTGAGGGGAATTGCCGTTTAAAGCAGGCGCTGATTAAGGATAAGAGATATCCTAACCTGTTTTTACTGCCTTCCGCGCAGACAAGAGATAAGGATGCCGTTACACCAGAGCAGATGGTGGCGCTGACAGCCGAATTAAAAGAAGAATTTGATTACATACTGTTAGATTGCCCGGCAGGGATTGAACAGGGGTTTAAAAATGCCATAGCGGGAGCAGACCGCTCGATTGTTGTGACTACTCCTGAGGTTTCTGCCGTCAGGGACGCAGACCGCATTATCGGCCTGTTGGAAGCAAACGAAATCGGCACGATTGAACTCGTTGTCAATCGTCTTCGTCCTGATATGGTACGGCGGGGTGACATGATGTCCAGTGAGGACGTAGTCGAGATTTTAGCAGTTGATTTATTAGGGGTAGTTCCGGATGATGAGAACATTGTGATTGCAACAAATCAGGGAGAACCTCTTGTAGGAAACAATACGCTGGCCGGACAGGCTTATGAGAATATATGCCGGCGTGTTACGGGCGAAGAAGTTCCGTTCCTGGATTTATTTCCTAAACATGGCTTCTTTTCTTTACTGCGAAGCAAGCTGAAAAGTTAGGAGATGAGAATAATGGGATTTACAGATTTTTTTCGAAAAAAGTCCTCCAGTAATGTTGCCAAAGACCGTTTAAAAATGGTGCTGGTATCGGACAGGGCGAATTGTTCACCGGAGATAATGGAGCAGATTAAAAATGATTTGATTTATGTGTTATCCAAGTATGTGGAGATTGATTTGGAAGGGTTAGATATTAAAATAGAACAGATGCAATCCGAAAACGACCATGGAATGGTTCCTGCTCTTTTTGCCAATATACCGATTAAAGATATGAAACAGGTCGAAAAGTAACAAAATACAGTCAGGTGGTAGAATAGAATGAGAAATCGAATCAATCAATGGTTACAAATTAAACGCTATAATTGGAGAAATATTGATATTTTTCTGATTGTCATTGTGTTGCTTTTAACATTCATCAGTTCTTATGTAATTTCCATGGTCAATCCTTCGATTTCCATGAAGAGACAGTTGGTGGGCATCGTTGGCGGATTGATTATTATTGCTATATTTACACTTATCGATTACCATGATATATGCATGTATATTCCTATCATCTACATTATTACCACGCTGATGGCGGCAGCGACAAAATTATCTCCGTTGGGAGACGACAATAATACAAATTCGTACCGCTGGCTGGATTTAAAGATTATCAGTTTCCAGCCGTCGGAGGTTTGTAAAATAGTTTTGATTCTGACATTGGCAGTATTTTTTGCCAAGAGGAGAGAAAATTTGCAGTCATTTAAAAACTTCTTTCTGGCGACAGCTATTACGATTGTACCGACCGGGTTTATTCTCATCCAATCGGACTTATCATCAAGTGTTGTTATGCTTGTCATTCTTGTAATGATGTTGGCTTGTTCCGGTATCGGGCATCGTATTTTAGGGCCGGTAGCGGCCGTCGTCGTACCTGTGATTGGATTCTTGTTCTGGTATATACAACAGCCGAATCAGCTTTTGCTGCGTGGTTATCAGTTAGAACGTATTATGGGGTGGCTGCATCCGGAAGATAAAGAACTAGGTGTTATGTATCAGCAGAATAACTCCGTCTTATCGATTGCTTCAGGAAAGCTTTATGGGAAACTGCTGGAGGGGAACGAGGCAGTAAGAAACTATACGAGTGTGGATGTTACGGAAAGTGATTTTATATGGTCGCCAATTAGTGAGGAGTTCGGTTTTGTCGGTTGTATGGTAATTTTGCTGTTGTTGTCTGTCATTGTAATTAA
Source organism: uncultured Eubacterium sp. (assembly GCA_910577295.1). Lineage (GTDB taxonomy): Bacteria > Bacillota > Clostridia > Lachnospirales > Lachnospiraceae > Eubacterium_F. The sequence goes on along the minus strand of CAJTLS010000011.1, from coordinate 47,775 downwards.
ATGTTTTATCGCAGCTAAAAATGCCAAAGATTATATGGGGATGATGATTGCCGTCGGGATTGGCTCCATGTTCTATTTTCAGACGTTTTTCAACATAGGAGTTGCGACTTCCCTTCTGCCGAATACGGGGTTGCCGCTGCCTTTTCTGAGCAATGGTTTAACGTCGTTGATTGGGAATATGATGGCGATTGGTATTTTAATAAATATTGGGATACAACCAAATCGGGGTAGCAATTTAGACTTTAAATAATGGAAAGGGGTTGTAACTATGAATATCGGACTGATTGCTCATGATTCAAAGAAGATATTGATGCAGAATTTCTGTATTGCATATCGGGGGATACTGAGCAAAAATGACATCTATGCAACGGGAACAACCGGACGATTGGTGGAGGAGGTAACGAATCTGACGGTACACAAGTATCTGGCGGGTCATTTAGGAGGAGAGAAACAGTTAGGGGTACAGATTGAGAACAATGAACTGGATTTAATCATTTTTTTGCGCGACCCATTGACGCAGAAAGTACACGAACCGGACGTGAAAAATCTTTTTCGTCTCTGTGATATTCATAACATCCCATTGGCAACGAATGTCGCTACGGCGGAGCTTCTTGTGAAAGCTCTGGAGCGCGGGGATTTGGATTGGCGAAATCTGGTTCGTATGTAAAAGGAAATATGGCATGATAGTACAGATTAAGAACGGTTTCTACCGTTCTTAATCTGCCAAATGTCAATTGCCGATTCGTCCACAATAACTTAGAGCATATAGTCCGCATATACCGATTACTGCATAGATAATACGGGACAGGATGGACATAGAGCCAAATAAAAAGGCCACAAGGTCCAGACCGAAGAATCCGATTAGTCCCCAGTTGATTGCTCCGATAATGACAAGAATCAGCACTGTATAATCCAACGCTTTCATAGGACTTACCTCCTTTGTAGTAAGTATGGCATAGGAAAACAAATAATATTCATAAAAAAGGGAAAAAGGAGCTCCTGTTTATGTCTAATAAAAATGTAGTAAAATTTAAAAAACGATTTCATCCTAATCTGGCTCTTTTTCTGTTTCTAATTATTATTTTATATATTATTTTTCTGGCTTGGAACATTTTATCCAAAAACCATGTATCCATTTATGAAGTAAATACTTCTGATATTTCTGACGATGCGCCCCTTTACGGATTTATTATGAGGCAGGAAGAAGTGGTGCAAACCGAACAGGCAGGATATGTCAATTATTATTGTTCCGAGGGAAACCGTATCGGAAAAGGCGACGTGGCATATACGATTGACGCAGACGGCGAAGTGAGTAAAATGCTGGAAGAGATACAAAAGGAAAAGGACAATTCGGAAAGCATTGTACAGATGAGGGAAGTAATTTCCTCTTTTCAAAGTTCATTTACAATGTCAAATTATAATGACGTCACAAAACTAAAGTACGATGCAAAAAACGTTGTCTTTGACAGGAATAATGGCAGTTTGTACAGCGATTTAAAGAAAGCGATGACTTCCTCTGGAAAGGATAAAAATTTTACGAAAGTAACAGCGGAAAAGAGCGGTATTGTCGCCTATACAATGGACGGTTACGAAAAGACAAAAAAGGAAGAAATTTCAACGGAACTGTTCGATGAATATGGCAGTATTACGAGAAAGCAGTTGCAGAGCGAGGGCAGTATAAAGGCCGGCGCTCCCGTATATAAATTAATTACAAGCAACGACTGGTCGATTGTCGTCAAACTGGACGACAGCTACTATCAGGCATTAAAGGATTTGGATTCGGTTCGCGTTACTGTATTGAAAGATAAGACATCATTTAATGCCAATATAGATATTTATGAGAGGGAAGGAGAGCGTTTTGCAATATTGACGACGTCCCGCTTTATGGAGCACTATATAAACGACCGTTTCCTGCAAATTGAATTTCAGTTAAAAACCGCTTCCGGCTTAAAGATTCCCAATAGCTCCATCATGCAAAAAGATTTTTTTACGATACCGAAAAGCGTTGTTACAAGAGGAACAGACGGGCTCGGGGTGGTGAGACAGAAGATGGATGCATCCGGAAAAACGGCGCATGAATTTACCCCATTGTCCAACGCCATGTTAATTGACGATATGTATTATGTTTCTTCGTCTGTCCTTCAGGAGGGCGATATATTAATGGATTCTTCGGCGGGAGAAGATTATATTGTTAGTGAGAAAAAGAAGCTTTCGGGCGTATATTATGTCAACGAGGGCTATTGCCGGTTCCGGCCGGTTGAAATCCAATATAAAAATAAAGAATATACGATTGTAAAGGAGCAGACACCGTATGGACTGGCGGCATACGACCATATTGTGGTAGACCCGTCAAGTCTAAAAGACGATGATTTTATTGAATAGTTTTGGAGGAAAAAACAATGGTAAGAGAAAATTTACAAGAGGTGGAAGATAAGATAGCAGACGCCTGCAGGCGGGCTGGAAGAGCTCGTGAAGAAGTGACGCTCATTGCCGTGAGCAAAACAAAACCAATTGAGATGATAGAAGAAGCTGTCGATAGTGGTATTATTTCATTTGGTGAAAACAAAGTACAGGAAATGTTGGAGAAACAGAAAGTAATCGACAAGCAGTTACAGTGGCATTTGCTTGGACATCTTCAGAGAAATAAGGTCAGACAGATTGTCGGAAAAGTGACGAGAATACATTCCGTCGATTCGCTGCGGCTGGCAAAACAGATACAAACGGAATATGAAAAAAAGAATTTGGTGGCAGATATACTGATTGAGGTCAATATGGCACGGGAAGAATCAAAGTTTGGATTTATGCCTGAAGAAACAGAAGAAGCAATCCGCCAGATTTCTGGATATGCGAATATTTGTGTAAAGGGGCTGATGACGGTTGCACCGTTTGTCGAAAATTCGGAGGAAAACCGGTCTCATTTTCAAAATTTGAATAAATTACTAGTTGACATTAATAGGAAAAACATTGATAATATTAATATGAGTGAGCTTTCCATGGGGATGACCGGTGATTATGAAGTGGCCATTGAAGAGGGGGCTACTTTTGTGCGTGTAGGTACAGGCATTTTTGGGACAAGACAATACTGATAGAAAGGAAAGGTTTGTTATATGGGTATTAACTCCATTTTGAATTTCTTTAAAATACCGGATGATTACGAAGATGAATATGAAGATGATTATGTAGAAGAACCGGTAAAAGCAAAACCGGTGCGCAATCCACAGCGAGAAGAGGTATATGAAGAGGCTACAAAGCAACGGGGCTTTTTAAACTCCAAGCCGAAAGTGGTTCCTATGAATAACCGCTCTATGATGGAAGTGAATATTATTAAGCCGACGTCGTTTGAGGACTCGCAAAATATTTGTAATATGTTGTTGTCGGGACGTCCTGTTGTCGTAAATTTAGAGGGATTTGATCCGGATGACGCACAGCGTATTATGGATTTTATATCAGGATGCATTTATTCCATTAAGGGACAATATCATCAGATATCCAAATACATATTTATTTTTACACCGGAAAATATAGATATTAGCGGCGATTCTTTGTCTATTGATGGTAATATGGCTAAAATGCCAACCATTAACCGGGAATTTTAGATATGGCAGATGGTAAGAGGGATAGTTTTTTTGTTCAACACCTATATGATTTGGCAGAACGCGCCAGACGATATGGGAGTCCTGTGTTCACTGATTTTATGACGACAAAAGAACTCTCCTTATTTTTGAATCATAAGAAATTTTTTCGTGATGTTCGTGTTGCCACTTGGGGCGGTCATGAAGACTGCGATCATAAGATGGGTGGTTTTTTCCCGGCTGATTATGATGTTGCGCCGGATTTGTGTGTTTTTCCCATTCAATGTTTGTGTGTTGAAGCGGTCAATGTGAAATTTGCAAAAGAAATAAGTCATCGGGACTATTTAGGAGCGATTTTGAATTTGGGAATTGAGCGGTCAATGATAGGTGATATTCGTATTAGTAATCATACGGCCTATGTATTCTGCAATGAAGAATTCGTTCCTTTTCTTATCAATGGGTTGATATTAGTGCGAAGAACTTCCGTACGCTGCCGGATAGTGGAAAATTTGGAGGAAATACCGGCTCAGGAATACGAGATTCGGGAATGCAGCGTTGCCTCTCTGCGTTTGGATAATATTGTTGCAGCGATGATTCATTCTGCCCGCGGGAAAGCGGCGGAATTGATTTCGCAGGGGAACGTACTGGCCGATTATGAAGAGCGTACATCGAATAGTTACCGGTGTAAAGATAATACGCCGATAACGATTAAAGGGTATGGAAAGTACAAGCTGTTCGTGAAAGAAGAGCAGACGCGAAAAGGGAAGCAGAAAATAACGATTTATAAATATAAATAAATTTATAAACATAAATTTATAAGCATAATAAGGAGATGAAAGCTTTATGTTATCACCAATGGATTTAAAAAACAGGCAAGTGAATGTAAAGAAGAAAAGATACTATGATAAAGAGGAGATGGACGAGTATCTGGAATTAATCTTTGAAAATTATAAAGAATTATATAATGAAAATCAGGAACTGAATAAAAACGTGAAAACATTGAGCGACGGTGTTCAATACTATCGTTCGATTGAGACAACAATGCAGAAAGCGCTTGTTCTGGCAGAGAAGACAGCGAAAGAGACAAAAGACGCGGCGCAGCTGAAAGCAGAGGCAATGGAAAAGGACGCCGCACAAAAGGCGGAGAAGATTGTCTGTCAGGCAGAGCAGGAGTACGAGCAGATTCGGGATAAGTGTCTGCAGTTGGTACAAAAGTTTAATCAGTATAAGATGCAGCTCCGACAAGTCGCTACTGCGCAACTGGAAATGATTACGAGTGACAATTTTGATGTCTATTCTCCGGAAATCGAGGCCATTCAGGAGGAAAAGCAGGCGATACCGGTTTATGATGAGCACGTACGGGAGGAGCAGCCGATAGCGGAAAAAACGATAGAAGAACCGCTGCAGGAAGATACGCAGAAGTTTTTACAGGAAGATAACGAGGCAGAAGAAGTTGCGGAACAGCTCGATAAAACGATGGAAATACCGGATATCAAAGTGAGAAAGAGCCGCATGAAAAAAGAGACGCCCGGCATGGAAGAAAACACGGATGTGCTGACTGCCGATACGATTGATTTGAGCGATACGATTAAGGCAGTACAGGAACCTTTGGAGGCGAAAATGCAGCCGGTACAGGATGCAATGGTTTTAGAGCCGGTCGACGCGGTTGTTACGGAACCATTGAATTTGGAGCCGGTTGAGGCGGATTTGGCAGAGCAGGAAGTGTTAGAGCCGGTTGAGGAAGAGGGAAAAAGTGCGCCGACTTTAGATTCTTTACTGCAAAGTATTAATTTGGGAAAGAAGAATAAGAAAAAGAAAGGTCAGGACGAAGACCCGTTTGAATTTCTTGGTTCTGTAGATGATTTTTAATAATGAATAAGAAATATGTGATTCCTAATTTGATTTATTCCGGCATATTTATTTTGCTGATTGCGGCAGACCGTTTTACAAAACAATTTGCCATACAGAATTTAAGGGAACAGGAGAAAGTGATTATTCCTAATGTTTTTTCCCTGCACTATTTGGAAAATCGGGGAGCAGCATGGGGATTGTTTCAAAATGCAACGTGGCTGTTTATTATAATTACGCTTATCGTTGTATTTGCCATGCTGTATTTTTACCGGAGAATCCCATTTGAAAAAAAATATAATCTGCTGCGAATATCAATTATTATTTTGTCGGCCGGAGCAGTCGGCAACTTTATTGACCGAATAATGTGGCGTTATGTAGTGGATTTCCTATATTTTGAATGGATTAATTTTCCGGTATTTAATGTAGCCGATTGTTTTGTCTGCATTGCTGCTGTATTGTTGCTATATTGTTTTTTGTTTAAGTATAAGGATGAAGAATTTTTTGGAAAAAGAAATCATACAAATTAGTGTACGGGAAGAAGAGGAGAGACGGATTGACCGGTTTATTGCCGAGCATACGGATTTCTCCCGCTCTTATGTACAGAGACTAATAAAAGATAATCAAGTGAGCGTAAACGGGAAATCAATCACTAAAGTGAAGATTCCCGTTTCTTTTGGTGATGAAATAGAAGTGATAGTACCAGAGCCGGAACAAATGCAAATTGAACCAGAACAAATGGACTTGGATATTTTATATGAAGATTCCGATGTGATTGTCGTTAATAAACCAAAAGACATGGTTGTTCATCCTGCGGCAGGACATATGAAGCATACGTTAGTAAACGGGCTGCTATACCATTGTAAAGGGAATCTGTCCGGTATTAACGGCGTTATGCGTCCGGGGATTGTGCATCGCATCGATAAAGATACAACCGGAGCGTTGATTGTCTGTAAGAATGATGCTGCTCACCAATCGTTAGCAGAGCAGCTTTGCAAACATTCAATTACAAGAAAATATCATGCCATCGTCCATCATAATTTACAGGAAGAAAGAGGAACGATTGAAACGTATATAGGACGGCATCCGGTGGATCGCAAGAAGATGGCAGTCGTTCCGGAGGGCAAGGGAAAAAATGCAATTACAAGTTATGAGGTGTTAAGTCATCTCAATAAAAAATATAATTATATTGAATGTCAGTTAAAGACGGGACGGACACATCAGATACGCGTCCATATGTCTTATATGAAACATCCCTTGTTGGGAGATAAGGTGTATGGCCCGGCAATTACAAAACCGTTTCAATATCTTCAGGGGCAGACATTACATGCGAAAGTTTTGGGATTTCAGCATCCGGCCACAAATCAATATATAGAGGTCGAAGCGCCGTTACCGCAATATTTTGTGCAGTTGATAGAAAGCATGAAAACAGGGTGATTTTTTCTATTCAAATTTGCCAAATACTGCTTGACAATGCCAGTACTATAGGTGTAGAATTGACTTACTCGTTACGGTGAATCTGTTTTATAAAAGAAACACTATTCTACTGAAGTAGATAAATTTCAAACTACAAGTGTAGTAATCAAAATTGTTACTGATGTTTGGGAGGGCCATACTAATATGAGTAATGATCCAACAAAGGAAATAAGATTGCACGAGGGAGAACTCAATGTAATGGAATTATTGTGGTCCAACAAAGTTCTGGCGGCAAAGGATATTTCAAAAATTATAAAAGAATATATCGGTTGGGAAAAGAATACAACGTATACTGTCATTAAGCGGCTTATTGATAAGGGAGCAGTCCAGCGCGAAGACCCTGGATTTCTCTGTAGCGCTAAAGTAACCAAAAGGGAAATTCAGAATATTGAAACAAAAGCTCTCTTAAAAAAGATGTTTAATGGCTCTCTGTCAATGTTTATTACCGATTATCTGGATTATCAAACATTAACGACATCACAGATCATTGAATTACAGCGGATTATTAATAAAAGATAAATGCAATAGAAATATTGCATTTGTTTTTTATCTTATAGGAAAGTTCTTTGGCTGCGCTTGTCAGTCAGCTATTTTTTATATCATTTACATTGGATAAGGGAGGAATTTTATTGAACTGGAAGATAATCATAAGTGAGTTACAAAAGGTTTGGACATTCATTACATCAGACACCAGAAATACTATAATGACAATAATCGGCCTTTTATTAGTTATCGGTGTAATTATCATGTTAAGGCATATGCATATCCGAAACCAGTATTCAAAGGAAGCATGGAAAATTGTTAAGAAGAATGGACGGAAAGCAATTTTCTGGTATGACGAATACGGAAATAAAACTTATAAGAAACCGAAAGCACCAAGACAGAATAGATATTAGAGAAAAGAAATCGCACTTGACAAAAAGCAGTTTTTGAAGATAGTGCGGTTTTTGTTTTCCAACTCTCTTGGACAAACTCCAGTTTTTCAAAAAGACTTGTCAGGAAACTGAGGATATGCTATAATAAAACACATGGAAAATCATTTACATAAATGGAGGTTACTATATAAATGGATAAGAAAATAACATACCATGAACAAAATGACCGTGATAACACGGTTAAGTTACGAAGTGTTCTTACAACGCTTCCGACATTTGCAAAAGATTTTTTTCGTGCCATTGAGCCAAATACATCAGCAAAGACAAGAATTTCTTATGTCTATGATATTCGGTTATTTTTTTCTTTCTTATTTGAAAGTAATCCGTATTTTCATAAATTTTCGGATATTACTGAAATTGCACTATCCGATTTGGAATTGCTGCAGCCGGTTGATATTGAAGAATATTTAGAATATTTGAAATATTATAAAGATGCAGACGGAATGATTAAGACCAACAAGGAACGGGGGCTTCACCGCAAGCTTGCTACGCTGAGAAGTTTTTTTAACTATTATTACAAACGGGAATTAATCAAGAATAATCCTACTGTCATTGTAGATATGCCGAAACTTCATAAACGGGAAATTGTCCGCCTTGATGCGGATGAGGTGGCAGATTTGCTTGACTATGTTGAGCACGGCGGCGATGAATTGACGGGAATGAAAAAGGTATATTTCGACAAGAACAAGACGCGAAATCTTGCTCTTTTTACCTTATTGTTAGGAACTGGTATCCGTGTTTCCGAGTGTGTCGGTTTAGATTTGGAAGATATTGATTTTAAGAATAACCGGATTAAAATTATGCGAAAAGGCGGCAAAGAGGATTTTGTTTATTTTGGCGACGAGGTGGCGGAAAGTTTATATGACTATTACGCAGAGAGAAAGACGATAGCTGCTAAGGAGGGGCATGAACATGCACTGTTTCTGTCCGTTCAGAAGAGACGTATGTGTGTACAGTCCATTGAGAATTTAGTCTCGGATTGTGCGAAACATGTTACGACGATTAAGCATATTACACCTCACAAATTAAGGAGTACCTATGGAACGAATTTATACCGCGAAACGGGGGATATTTATTTGGTTGCGGAAGTATTAGGCCACAATGATGTAAATACGACGAGAAAGCATTATGCGGCCCTCGAAGAGGACCGCAAACGCAAGGCTGCTTCGGTTATTAAATTGAGAGATAGTTAAAAATTTTAACGTCCTGTCGGATATGTGCCAAATAGCGCTATGATTCCATTGTAGATGGATTTTGCCGCGTTATTTTGAAAGGTTGGATTTGTTAATTTGCCATAGTCCGAATTGCCGGATAAGAATCCCAATTCAATTAAAATAGCTGGTACCGTGTTATGTTTCAGAACATAGTATGCAGCGGATTTTGTTCCGCGGTTTTTTGTTTTTAAATCATTGACAAGTCTTGTTTTAAATAGATTAGCCATCTTCTGGCTTGTTATACCACTAAAGCCTCTACTGTTGTTAGATACGGAATAATAAACTTCCGTACCGTTTGCAGACGTGTTGGTGGCTGAATTCATATGAAGACTGATAAAGACGTCTGCACCGACAGATTTGGCAAATGCAGCACGATTTGCTAGAGAGATATAGCTATCATTGGTTCGTGTCCAATAGACTTTTGTATCCGGTGCATTGCCCGAAAAATAGTTTTTCATCAATGTGTACAATATCTTAAACGTCAAATCCTTTTCATTTGTTCCCCTGTTCTGAGCGCCCGGGTCGTGGCCGCCATGTCCAGCATCTAATACGACAATGTTTTTGTATATCTTTTTCGGTGTTCCCATTTTTATCTGGAAACAGTCTCCCTTGTCAAAAATTTTGTATCCAGATAAAGTAGCGGTAGTGATTGTTATAACCGTATTTGCTCCGCTTCTGGTAACGGTAATATTCTTAATATTACTATTATTAATAATAATCGGATTGTTTTGGTAAAAAGCAACATGGTCTCCATTAATAAATACTTTAAATGTCTTGCTGGCATACAAATCTTCATTACTAACATTTGACATTGTGACACCGGCAGGTTTTGGAATGGATAAGGAATAGCTGATTACGCTTCCGTCTCTGCTTCCATAAGTATATAAAATATTAATTTCCAAAACACCATTTTGCGTAATGTAAGAAAAATCTGCCACATTCATACATTGAAAACTGATAACAACAGAATCTTCTTTTTCGGTAATATCCATTTTCTGCACAATTTCTCCAAAATTATTAAATTGGTGTTTGTCTAAAATATAATCTGATTTCGGAATGGTAGCGGTGATTACATTTCCAGAGCGGGTTACCGTCGCCGTTTTCAGTATATCATGCAAGGTTCCGGCTAAACGGAATGTGATGGAACCGGTGCCACCCTGCTCCAGATAGACGGCACTGAACTTGTGCAGCGTGTTAGTCGTCGTACTATTCTTCTCTTCTTGTGAAAGAGCTTTTTGCCAAGAGAAAAATTCTTTACTTTGAATCTGGTAATAGTTACCAGACTTATTCCATCCTCTTGTGTAATTGAGTTGTTTTAAAATTGTTGCTGCCGGAATGCAGACAATATCTTTTTTTGTTTTATTATTGCGGATAATCTTTGCGGGTGCGGACAATGTAATCTTCTTGTCATTTAAAATGGCATTTTTACTGTTAATGGTGACAATCAATTCTTTATCCGTATCTTCATTAGATATGGTAATTTCCTTTCTGCCGGCATCATATTCATAATCAAGGCCCATTATGTTTTTTATTGTCTCCTCTGCAGGCATGTACATATTTTTGGATACTTTAATTACCGGCAGGGTTTTTAAATTGTATAATTTATGATTATAAAAGATATTTCCCTGTGCCCCTGTATAATATGTCATCACATTATCACAAGTCAACAATAAAGGCGCCCCGAGCATAATGGTGGAACCTGACTTTTTGTAGGATAAATGTAATATTTTTGCTACATAGTTAATGGGTACTAAGATTTTTGTTTTTTTCTTGGAAACATAGCGCACAGATAACGGAGCAACAGGCAACGTTACTTTTTTCCCATTTAATTTTGCCTTTTTCTTACCTACTGTCATAACTAAAGTAGCGCCGTTGGCAGAAATGGACAATGATTTTTTCGATTTATTGTATTTACATTTGGCTTTTACACCTTTTTTGAAAACATCGGCGTAAGAAACCATGTATTTTTTCTTAATTATAAGAGCTTTATATGATTTTTTGGAAACGGTCTTTCCATTATATTTTACCGTCATTTTTTTTGATTTATTTTTATGGGTTTTCCCATTATATCGAATTTTTACAGAAGAAGCAGCCTGAATTTTTGTTTGAGGGATACTTAAAAGACTGCATATGAGTACTCCCAAAAGAAGAAGTGTTAGTCGGAAAAAATTTCTCCGCGCAGCTCCCTTTACACTATAATTACGCATTAATTTCTCATCTCCCTATATTTTTTATAGAAAGTATAAGAAAATTGCTTGACAGAAAATTGTCATTTTTTTTATTTTATTGTAACAAAAACATTTTTTATAAGATTTGATGTCTTAGCGGTATTTAGGCAATAAAATGTATTTTCCCGACTGAATATGGTCGGATGTAAGTGAGTTCAATGATATAATTGCCTCCCGATAGCTGTGATACGAAGCGTTGGAATAGCGCACGGAGTAAGTTTTGGCAATGGAATTAAGCGTGTCTCCATCCCGAATCAGAACAGAGTCATATCCGTTTATGCGAGCGGCTGCCCCATTGTCAGCGGAGGCGTGATTTCCTAACAGAAAGAAAAATATAAGAACGGAAACCAGTGTCATTGTAATAAGTAAAGTCGTAATATGGTTTTTCAAAAATATAAGCATAGAATTCCTCATTTCTACGCTGCCTTTTGTGTATGAAGCAAATTTGTGTCAAGCAGCGTGCAAACACAAATAGCTATAGTGAACAAAGTTCGCATTGTGAAAAATTTATTTTTCACGTTACACTCCGTTTGTCATTTATCAGCATCGAACATTTGTTTGATACCAATTTAACATACGAACAAGTGTTTGTCAATATATAAAATAAAAAAATTTTCAAATAAATATGGCGGCCCAGTCTCTGACTGCACCGCCATATTTATTTGAAAACTTTTGTTTATTTTTTTCTATCTTCTACTCTTCTGTTTCTTCTTCTGCGTCAATTTTGATGGCGCTGCTTGACAACTCGTCAATCGCTATGGACAGCGCTTTCGGACAATCTTGATTCTTCACCAATGGTTCAGAGCCGGCAATAATCTGACGCGCTCTTTTTGCCGTTGCCAGAACAATGGAATAGCGGCTGTTTACAACCGGCTGTTCGCCCTGCTCTACCTCGCTGTTTGCAATATTCATTAAATCAGTATAGGATGGATGTAACATAATAAAAGCTCCTTTCTGCTTTTGGGGTTATATTTGTTTTCTGTTTCTGCGTTTTCAATCGTAGAAACACTTTTACGGAGTTCCGAATTTATTTAGCGGCCATATGCGAATAAATACTTTTCCCACGATATTCTCTCTCTTGACCGGACCGGGAGCATCTTCGTCGCTTTCTGGAGAATAACGGCTGTCCATGCTGACAGAACGATGATCGCCCAAAACATAGTATTCATTTTCTTTTAATGTGTAAGGTTTATCCGGCGTACCAATTTCAATTAAATCATCGTCCATAGCGTCTTTAGCGTAGGGGTCGTCGACTTTCTCCCCATTTACATAAATGCTGTTTTTATCAATATAGATGGTTTCTCCGGGAAGTCCGTAAATGCGCTTTACATAATATTCATCCACGTTCTGTCCTTTTGGCCGGAATACAATAATATCATAGCGTTCAGGGTCGCCGAAGCGATAGGACAATTTATTTACTAACAAACTTTCATTATGATGTAACGTATCTTCCATAGATTCACCGGAAACAACGGTTCTTTCCATAATATATGTTGGGAAAATGTACAAGCAGAAAAAGACAATAAAAGCATAGATTAGTAATTCTATAACAATACTGACGGGACTTCTTTTCTTTCTCACTGCTTTGCGGTTTTCTTTCATGTCATCAATTACATTCGCATTTTCCTGATTCATATCTGCACTCATTTTCTACGCTCCCTTTTACTTATTATTGTTTACTTCCTGCTCAAAATTATGTATCATATCGGTCTGATAAGAGACACGCATATGTTCGGATTGTATGATTTGATGAACATCCTGTACCGCCTGTTCCAATTTGTCATTGATAATTAAATAGTCATATGAAGACATATAGGCGACTTCTTCGGAGGCACGCTGTATGCGACGGTTAATTTCATCTTTGGTCTCCGTTCCCCGCCCGACTAAGCGCTGCTCCAAATCCGTAAAGGACGGTGGAGTGACGAATAATAAAAGAGCGTTCGGGAATTGCTCTTTGACAAGCATACCGCCTTGCATTTCAATTTCAAGTAAAACATCTTTACCTTCTGCCAGTTGTTTTTCAACTGCCTGTTTCGGTGTGCCATAATAGTTTCCAACATATTCTGCCCACTCAATTAATTCTCCCTGCTCAATCATTGTCTCAAATTCTTCGCGGGAATGAAAGAAATAATCTTTTCCATTTACTTCTCCCTCACGGGGGTTGCGCGTAGTGGCAGAAACGGAAAGGAAATAGGGATACTGCTTTATAAGTTCTTTCATAATCGTTCCTTTACCGGCGCCGGAAAAGCCCGATAATACGACGAGTACTCCCTGATCTGACATATCTTAATGCGCCTCCTCTTCTACTCTGCATTCATTCTCGAAGCAATTGTCTCCGGCAATAATGAGGACAATACCAAAGTATGATTATCCATTACCAATACGGCTTTTGTCTTGCGTCCGCAAGTAGCGTCAATGGCAGTGCCGGCATCTTTTGCATTCTGAATCATTCTCTTCACTGGTGCAGCTTCCGGACTGACAATACTGTATACTTTTTCGCTGTTTACGACATTACCGAAACCGATATTTACATATTGCATGCTGACACCCTCTTATTCGATATTTTGAATTTGCTCCCTGATTTTTTCTATTTCAGTTTTTAGCTCAATCCCATAATTGGAGACTTCCACATCATTTGCTTTGGACAAAATGGTATTGGCTTCCCGATTCATTTCCTGTGCGAGAAAATCCAATTTGCGGCCGATATTTTCCTGTTCCTGCAAAGTATCTTTCATATGAGTGATGTGTGAGCGAAGCCGCACCATCTCTTCGTCTACGCATATTTTGTCGCTGTAGATGATTAATTCGGTAGCAAGGACAGTCTCATCTATCTTTGTGTCGCCAAGCAGTTCGTGAACTTTATCCATCAGCTTTTGACGGTATTCTTCCACAATCTGCGGCGAACGCTTTTCAATTTCATCAATAACATGACCGATGTTATCTAACTTCGCCTTTATATCATAATATAAAGTATTTCCTTCGGCAGAACGACTTGCCTTAAATTTTTCACCGGCATCCTGAAGTGCGTCGGTAATAAGGCTCAGAAGCATCTCCTCGTCCAGTTCTTCCTCTTCTGTTGTAAATACATCGGGATAATGTGATAATTGAATAGCATCTACATGTGCCTCCAGTTGGAAATCTTTTGCTATCTGCTGAAGACCCCTGAGATATGAAGAAGCAACGTCCGCATTATAACAGATAGCTTCGCTGCCATTTCCCAAATCTTCCAGATAAATAAATAAATCAACCTTACCGCGGGTGGCATATTTTTTGATTTCTTTGCGAATGGCTGCTTCAAAAAAGTTGAGTTTGCGAGGTAGCCGTATGGAGATATCCAAAAAACGATGATTCACAGATTTCATCTCCAGCGTTATCTTGTATTTATCATTGGCGGCTTCTCCGCGGCCAAAGCCGGTCATACTCTGAATCATAACTACCTCCTGATGAATAATCTAATCTGTATTATTATAGTGCATACAACGAAATAAGTCAAGAATAATGCTTTCTTTCCTGAAACAAATATAGTATAATGACAAGATAAGACAGAAAGGAAGATGTATCATGGCTTTTGATGGAACTACAGTAGCCGCGTTAGTGCACGAACTGAATGAAAAAATAGCAGGAGGGCATGTGCAGAAAATAGCCCAGCCGGAACAGGATGAACTGCTGTTGACAATAAAAAATAATCGGATAAGTTATAAGCTGCGGATTTCCGCCAGCGCCTCTCTCCCCCTGCTCTATTTAACGGAACAGACAAAACAATCTCCGTTTACCGCCCCTAATTTTTGTATGCTGCTTCGCAAACATCTGGGCGGTGCAAAACTTCTGTGCTGCCGTCAGGCAGGTCTGGAGCGCGTCATTGAACTCAGTTTTGAGAATTTGAATGAACTTGGCGATGTGAGTCAAAAATCTTTGATGATAGAGATAATGGGAAAGCACAGTAATATTATTTTTGTTGATAAGGAGAAGCGTATTATCGACAGTATTAAGCATGTCAACGGTATGTTGAGTTCCGTGCGTGAAGTACTTCCTGGCAGAGAATATTTCATTCCCAATACACTGCACAAATATGACCCGTTTGAATTGTCAATTGATGTGTGGAATCAGGTAGTATGCTGCAAGCCGGCAACGGTAGCAAAGGCTCTGTATACTTCCCTGATTGGTTTCAGCGCGTGTTTGTCTCAGGAACTTAGTTTTCGTGCCGGCGTAGACGGCGACGCACCGATGGATTCTCTTACCGGCAATGAAAAATCAGCATTGTTAAATCAAATCCGTCAGTTAATGGAATGCTTAAAAAAGGGTGAATTTTCTCCTTGCATTATATGGAATGCAGGAGAGCCGATCGAATTTGCGGCCATCCCTTTATTGCGGTATGCGGGTGAAAAGAGAAACGAATACTCTTCTGTCTCAGAAGTAATCGAGACGTTTTACGGGGAAAAAGATTTGATTACGCGCATAAGGCAGAAATCGGCGGATTTAAGAAAGACGGTTACTACTTTACTGGAACGCAATTACAAGAAACTGGATATCCAGCGCAAGCAGATACGGGATACAGAGAAAAAGGACCGGTTTAAAGTTTACGGGGAACTTCTTAATACTTATGGAAGCCAATTGCAGCCGGAGGATACTTCTCTTACATGTACGGATTACTATTCCGGACAGGAAGTTACGATTCCCGTTGATTCATCTTTGAGTTATACGGAAAATGCCAATAAGTATTTTGCCAGATATAATAAGTTAAAACGTACTTTTGAGGCGGTGACGGAGCAGATGAAAGAAAGTCAATCCGATGTAGAACATCTGGAATCCATTCTCACAGAACTGGACATTGCCCGCAAGGAGGAGGATTTGCATGCCATCCGGCGGGAGTTGGTGGAACAGGGATATTTAAAGGGAAAGAGCGGACGAAAAAAAAATCATCGGCTTCCTAAAAGCAAACCGTTACATTTCATTTCGTCTGACGGTTATGATATATTTGTAGGAAAAAATAATTATCAGAATGATGAGTTGACGTTTCAATTGGCAACGGGAAATGATTGGTGGTTTCATGCAAAAAGCATGCCCGGCTCCCATGTTATTCTCCGTACAAAAGAAGGGGAACCGCCGATACGGGCATTCGAAGAAGCCGCTTCTCTTGCTGCATATTTTTCCAAAGGAAAAGGTTCCGATAAGGTGGAAATTGATTATGTGCAAAAGAAACATATTAAGAAGCCAAATGGAAGTAAACCTGGATTTGTTGTATATTACACCAATTATTCCATGGTGGCCTCATCTCACATCGAAAGGATTCAATGTGCCAATGAGGAAGACAGGATTTTCTTAGAGAGGAGTTTCTTAGTGTAAAAAATCACGCTGATGCGCTGATTTTTTACACGGCTATTTGTTTCTGAGCGAAAACAAATAGCTCTGTTCCGACACGAGAAACTCTTCGAGTTTTCTCGTGCGGTTCTTCGCGATAAATCGCTCAGAAAAGAGGATTACTATGATTTTGTATGATACCCATATGCATACCGAATTTTCAACAGATAGTGATACGCCTGTCATGGTGCAGACAGAACGGGCGGAACAGGCAGGTTTGAGAGGCATTTGCATAACCGACCATATGGATTATGATTTTCCGGCAGAGCTTTGTGATGAGCCCTTTACCGGAGAACCGTTTGTTTTTGATGTCGACAGGTATCAGAGACATCTGCGGAAAGAAAAAGAACAAGCCCCGATTGACATCCTGTGTGGTGTGGAATGTGGATTACAGTCGACAGAGAATGTAATTAATAAAAATAAGAAACTCGCGGCAAATCAGAACTGGGATTTCATCATTGGCTCCCTTCATCTGGTTCATAAGACAGACCCATATTACGATTTTTTCTGGGCAGGAAGAGATGCACGGGAGTGTGTAAAAGAATATTTTGACAGTATACTAGACAATCTGCAGCATTTTTCATCTTTTGACTCACTCGGGCATTTCGATTATGTTGTCCGCTATGCGCCCTCTTCGTTTCACTATGAGCCGAACCATTATATAGATTTGATAGATGCCATTTTGCGGTTATTAATAAAAAAGGACATTGCTCTGGAAGTAAATACCGGAGGGTGGGACTCAAAATGCGGTTGCCAGAACCCACATTTTGATATATTACAGCGTTATGCCTCTCTGGGAGGGGAACTGATTACAATTGGCTCGGACGCCCATACGCCGGAAGATATCTCCTATCGTTTTGACGAGCTGCCGGCACTGCTAAAAAAAGCCGGCTTGCGCCAGTATTGTGTATACCAGAAACGTAAACCGGTTTTTTTTGATTTATAAAGCATATTAAAAGCAAGAGTCAGGGTGCTGTTTTTATCATCGCTTGATATCGGGGATTCAGCGCCCGGTTTTTCTCTAATATCTTTTTTAAAGCTGCTACTGTATCGTCAATATCTTCCCTTGTAGTATCTTCGCTTAGCGTAAAACGAACCGTGCCGCGTGCCAGTTCATCTGGAATGTGCAATGCCTGAATGACATGGGATGCCGTTGTCTGGCCTGCGTTGCAGGCAGAACCGGCCGAAGCACATATGCCCTCCATATCGAGTAAAATGACAAGCGCTTCACCTTCGACAAATTCAAAACTGAAATTTACGTTATTTGCTAAACGGTTGACACGGGGGCCGTTTCGATGACAAAAGGAAATCTCATTTTCCAGACGGTAAATCATATAGTCGCGCAATTGTGCTATTTTCGACTGCGTTTCTTTTAATTTCTGATAAGCCAATTCCGCCGCTTTTCCCATACCGACAATCGCCGGAACGTTTTCCGTACCAGCACGAAGCCCTTGCTCCTGCTGTCCGCCATGTAAAAAAGACGGAAGTTTAAGATTATTGTTTACATACAAAAATCCGATTCCCTTAGGGCCGTGGAACTTATGGGCGCTTGCGCTTAGCAAATCAATATGCCAGTCTTTCACCGGTATTTCCATATGACCATATGCCTGTACGGCATCCGTATGAAAAATGGCTGAATGATGTTGCAGGATTTCACCGATTTGCTGAATTGGCTCAATTGTTCCTATTTCGTTGTTGGCAAGCATAACGGATACTAATATCGTGTCATTACGCAATTTTTGTTGCAATTGCTCCACGTCTACATAACCTTGCTCGTCCACGTTCAGATAGGTTATTTCGTATCCTCGCTTCTCCAGATAGTGACAACTGTTCAGCACCGCATGATGTTCGATTTTTGTCGTAATAATGTGTTTTCCCTTTTTTTTGTATTGTTCAGCAACGCCAATTAAAGCCCAGTTATCCGACTCTGTTCCACCTGAGGTAAAAAAAATATTTTGTGGTTCGCAGGACAAAGTATGTGCAATTTGTTTGCGGGCATGTAATAATGCCGATTTGTTATTTGCTCCCAAGTCATATATACTGGACGGGTTGCCAAAATGATCTGTCAGATATGGCAGCATTTCCTCACAGACTTCCTTTGAAAGGCGAGTTGTTGCTGCATTATCCAAATAAATATGCTTACTCAAATGACTTCCCCTCTCTGGTAACACTATATTTTATCCTATGCAGTTTGTGTCAGAAAGTGACAGTTATTAGCGAATGGTAATGCGGTGATAAGAACGTTTTCCTGTTTTCGTCTTTTTGATTATTTCTTCGCTGTGAATATCTGTTTTCTTTGTAACAGGAACCGATTCTTCTTCAGGCACATCCATGGCAACGGATTCAATTACGGTGCCATCCTTTGATTTCCAGTGCGATTCTAGCTCATGTATCGTAGGAACTTCGTCATATTCACTTATGTTTGAGTAATTTTCATCCAGTGGAATATTTATTGGCTCTAAGTCAAAATCAAATTTGGGTTTTTTGTATTTTGGAAGCGTGCTGTTTGACGGTTTGAGAGGTAAGGCTTCGTCCAGTTCCGTCTGTTCATCTTCTCTCTCGATGACATCTGCCATATCTTCCTGTGCGCTTTCATTCATGCGCTTAATATTATCAGAAATGTCTAAACGTTCCAGCAGTTCATCTAATTGTTGTTCTTCTTCTTTTCCCGTACTCTTCTCTGTCTGCTCTTCTACAAAATCAAGCACATTTGTCTCATTATCGATCTCATAATCAATAAATTGCTCAATATCGGTTACATCATCATTTTCGTTGAGGCGGTCCATGGATTCATTTTCCGTCATATCACTGTTCTCGTTGAGCTGGTCCATATATTCGATATCCGTCATATCGCTGTTTTCGTTGAGCTGGTCCATGTACTCGACATCACCCTGTATGTTGTCCACTAACGGCTCTGGTTCTTCCGGTTCGTCAATAAAGGAAGCAAAGTCTGCCGTCTCTGTCTCTTCTATCGGTTTGAGAGTGGAATCAAAGTCAGCTTCCTCTTCCGAATCAAAAACGGGTTCTAATTCGGTATCAAACAGGGCTTCCGTATCCGATTCAGAGTTATCAGGAAGTTCAGGCTCCAATAACAGTTCTGTATCCGGCTCCGGCTCAGGAATACCCGAAAGTTCCGGCTCTGACAATAGTTCGTCTGTATCCGCAGCGAAAGAATTCTCCGGTATCGGGATTACTGCCGCTTCTTCCATATCCGGTTCAGGAGAAGTTTGGCTATCCGGCTCTGGCGTTTTCATAAATTCACTTGGAATTGTCCATTCCGGTATTTCATCCTCTCCTTTTTTACTTATCTTGAAGCGTTTCTTCTTATCCTGTTCCGATAAAGTATCATCATTTGCTGTTTCCACGATATCTTCTAAGATTTCGATATTTTCCTCATCCGGCTCGGAAGAACTTTCGCTGTCCGACTCTGTTGGTTTGTCTGGTAAAACAGTATCCTCTTGTTCCGGCTCTGTCTGTATTACAGTGGTTTCTTTTTCTTCCGGCTGCTCCAGCAATACATCCGTTTCATTTTCATGTAAAGGTTCGTCTGTTTCGTCTGATAAATCTTGTGAAACGCTATTTTCATCCGCCAAATCTCTCTGTGGTTTGATTTCAGGTATTAGTGTGTTCGTTATACCATAACCGGCAAAAATAGGAAGAAAGTAAGTAAAATAGCAAAAATCGCTTCCTACTTCGCAGAATAAAATATAATAGAAAAAGAGTCCGACAAAGCTAAACAATAATGGGCCGATATACGATGCCTTTTTAACAATGGCATAATATCCTGATAACAGGGAGAAGAACACGAGGACAGTCGGAATAATGCCGTTTTGAAATGCCAGTTGCAGATAAGTAACGGGTTTCTCCAGTTTATTGATAAGATAAGAAAGGAAATCCACATTTAGTGAAGGGACGGATGTATCCGGCTTCAGCGACGGCATAAACAGTAATTCCGGAATCATAAAATGGATAACCAAAAGAAGCGCTATCGTAGAAAGAGCGAAAAAGACCGCGCAGATAATTCCCTTTGCCAAAGTTATGTGTTCCCCGTCCGGTCGGGCAAACAATAATGAAAATACACATCCCGCAAACAGGAGAAAGACCAATGGATTCAGAGCGATGGCAATCGAAAAAAGAAAACCTGATACAAAACAGCTCATAAAGATTAAGAAACCATTCGCTGTTATCCGCTTCATTAGTATGCAGTGAATACCTAAAAAAGCAGCGAAAGGCAGTAAAAAGGCCAAGACGGAAATTGTCTGATTGATATCGAAAGCAATAATATGCTGCATTAGCAAAAGTTCAAAAAAGCCGACCACCGTTGTCAGTATCCCATTCAGGCGTCCGAATAAAAAGCGGGCGATAAGATAAAAGGATAACAGCAACAGGCTATGTAAGATGGCGAGCGTCAGGCTGTCGACATAGCGTATGACAAAAAGGCATCCAATGCCGGCAAGTACAACCAAACATTCTAAAAGAACAAAAAAGGTTTTTGGTTTTTCAAAAGTAAGAAAGGAACCTTTTTCTTTGATAAGGAATGCGGCGATTAAATAAATGATGATTCCCAAAACAATAATTGCAGCAATCATGTATTTACTGGAAGCTGTCGTTATCGTAAGGTTCATTATATTAAATAGTGCTAAAGCCATAATAGCTAAAAAACAGACAGCATATATGATGGTAAAGAAATTTCTCTTAAATATCACGTGTCTCTCCCCTTTTGAATATGGTTGATTATCATAATAATACAATAAAAATGACAGATATACAACATTTTTTGTAGAAAACTTTCATACAATAATTTAAAATAGAACTCCGGAATGGAGATTGTAATGAAGAATCAACTATTGCGTGGAACCTTAATCCTGACGGTAGCGGGTTTTGTTACACGTCTCATAGGTTTTGGTTACCGAATCTTTCTGGCAGATGAATTAGGTGAAGTTAATCTTGGGATTTATCAACTTATCTTTCCTGTCTATTCAATATGTTTTACGATATATGCAGCCGGTATCCAAACCGCTGTTTCACAAATGATTTCCCATAATTCCACACAAAAACAGGGAAGTATTTTAAAGACATCCCTTATACTTTCCCTTATGTGTTCTCTCTCGCTCTCCTGCGTCGTACATATTTTTCGTGTTCCGATAGCCAATGATTTTTTAGGCGCACAGCAGGCAGGGGAGCTGCTTGGCATTTTGGCATACATATTTCCTTTTTGCGGGATTACATCGGTTATTAACGGATATTTTTATGGCATTAACCGGGCGAAAATTCCGGCAGTCACACAAATCATCGAACAACTGGTACGTGTCATTTTTGTTTTCGCCATATGCTTTTCCTTTGATACAAACGAAAAGTCGGTGTATATCGCCGTACTTGGGCTGGTAATCGGCGAACTGTGCAGCAATGTATATAATATATACCACGTAAAAAAGCATATATCTATACGGACGCTGCTTCAGAGTAAATTATGTATCGGCAAGATACTGCGCCTTTCGCTCCCCCTGAGTGGAACAAAACTGGTCATTGCTCTTTTAGGCAGTATCGAATCAATCCTTATTCCAATCATCATGCAGCGTTACGGTTACTCGGTTGAAGTTTCGATTGGCCTGTACGGTATTTTAACAGGGGTCGTCCTGCCTTTTATTTTGTTTCCCGGAACGATTACCAATTCGCTGTCCGTTTTGCTCTTACCGGCCATTGCCAAGGCTTCTGGAACAAATAACCGCCGCCAGATTCGCAGTACCGCATCACTTACCGTGCGCTATTCCTTGCTGCTTGGAGTTTTGACAAGTTCGCTTTTTCTGAATTTTGGAGTAGAAATCGGCCAATTTATCTTTCACAGTGAAAATGCCGGTAAATTATTGACGGTAATGGCGTTTCTCTGTCCTTTTTTGTATGTCACGACAACATTGGGCAGTATTATCAATGGACTCGGCAAGACGGGGATTACTTTTCTGTTTACGGTAATCGGTCTGCTTGTGCGTATTCTCTTTCTGCTTTTTATCGCTCCGCACTTTGGCATCTACGGTTATATTATGGGAATGTTAGTCAGTCAGATTCTAATCTGCCTGATGCATGGCGGATATTTATTGAAAACGAATCAGGTGCCTTGCAATTTAAGCAAATATTTTGTGTGGCCGATGATTTTTTGCTGTTCTGTTATGTACTTCAGTAAAATAGCAGGTATCCAAATCATGACAAAAACAAATAATAACCTAGTTGTTTTGGCATCCATGATACCTGCAGTATTTCTTATACTCCTGTATTTTTTTGTTTTTCGCTTAGTCTCCCGCCAGGATTTCAAAGTGAAAAAATATTAAAAAACTCATCCTCATTAATAATGGCAACGCCTAATGATTTGGCCTTTTTATTTTTAGAAGATTGCGACTGGACGTCATTATTTATCAGATAATTTGTTTTGGCGCTGACGCTTCCGGTTACTTTCCCACCTTGACGTTCAATAAAGTCTTTGCATTCCTGACGATTCTCAAAGCGTGAAAGGCTTCCTGTGATGACAAACGTAAGTCCTTCCAGCGCTTTGGATTCTGTCTGTTGTGGATAAAATGGCGGATAGTTGTTGAGCAAGCTGTCGGTTGTCTTCTTTTGCAAAAAAGGATACGAAAGATTCTGCCAATATGTCTCCTATTCCGTCAATTTGAGCAAGCTGGTCGGTTGTCAGCGTGTGCATTTTGTCAAGTGGCAGTGGATACTCCTTTACAATTAATTTGGCGATGCTCAAGCCGATTCCTTTGATACCAAGGGCATAGAGCAGATTGGCAATAGGAATGGTCTTTGCTTTTTCAATTGCCTGCATAAGATTATCAAATGATTTTTCTCCCAATCCCTCCATCTCAATCCAGCGCTGCCGATACTGCTCCAATTCAAATAAATCAGGAAGATTGTGCAGCATCCCCGCATTCACCATTTTCTCTAAAGTGGCTTCGGAAAGGCCGTCAATATTCATGGCGTTTCTGCTCACAAAGTGACTGAACCGTTTGATTTGTTTGGCGTAACAATCTTCATTGGGACAGATGAGGACGACCGAGCCGTTCTCGTTTTGCAACATTGTGCGGGAACCGCAGACAGGACATGTATCCGGTATGCGGCAATTGTTTGACTGCGTTTTATTTTCATGTATCTGTGGAATTATCATATTGGCTTTATAAACGGAAACCGTATCGCCAATGCCTAATTTAAGTTCACGTAAAATACTGATATTGTGCACACTGGCCCGGCTTACGGTTGTTCCTTCCAATTCCACAGAATCAAAAATGGCAACTGGATTAATCAGTCCCGTGCGGGATGCGCTCCACTCAATCTCACGTAACGTAGTATCTGCCAGCTCGTCCTGCCACTTAAAGGCAATGGAATCCCGCGGAAATTTAGCTGTCCGGCCCAATGTATTACTGTAGGCAATATCGTCGTAAGTCAACACTAATCCATCGCTCGGTAAATCCGACTGTGTCACTTCTTTCGAAAAAGACATTATCTGCTGCGGAAGATTTCCGGCATCGGTCATCTTATAAGGAACAATGTCAAAGCCCATATCCTGAAGCCACAAGAGAGCCTCTTCTTTTCTTGTAAATCCCAAATCCGTACCGGAAGAAATAATATTATAAGGATAGAAACGAACTCTTCTTCCGGCAGTAATTTCATTGTTTCGCTGCCGGACGCTGCCGCTGCATAAATTTCTCGGGTTTTTATATTTTTCATAAATGTCTTTTGTCTGTCTGTTCAAGTCCTCGAAGTCTGAATACAAAATCAAGGCTTCACCACGAATAATTAGTTGGCTTGTATAAGAGATACGATGGGGAATATTGATAAATGTTTTCGCATTATTTGTTATGACCTCGCCAATCTCCCCATTGCCGCGCGTTAGCGCCTTTACAAGCGTTCCCTGTTCATAAGTCAGAATAATACTTAACCCGTCTAGTTTCATGGACAACAGGCCGTGCTGTTCACCGAGCCAGTCGGTCAAATCAGATACTTCTTTTGTTTTGTCAAGAGATAACATAGGTGAGACATGAGGTTCTTTCGGCAATTCACTAATCGTTTCAAAGCCTACGTGTATCGTCGGGCTGTTTGTCATAACGGTTCCGGTTTCCTTTTCCAGCGCAATCAATTCATCATACAGGGAATCGTATTCCAGATTTGACATAATTTCATCCTGCCCCTGATAATATACCTTTGCGGCCTCATTTAGTTTTGTTATCAATTCTTTCATTCGCCGTATTGGCTCATTATTCATGCCTGTCCTTCCTTTCGCGCGTCTTACTTGCCGCTAACTGTTTTAACTTACGGATTTCCGTCTCTGTTAAATACCGCCATTTCCCTTCCGGCAGGTTTCCCAGTTCAATATTCATGATTCGTATTCTTTTTAGTGTTCGCACACGATATCCAAAATATTCACACATTCGCCGTATCTGACGGTTGAGTCCTTGTGTCAGGATAATATGAAACCGCTGTTCGGAGCGGTGGGTAATACAACACGGACGCGTCATGGTATTGAGGATGGGAACCCCCTGCTCCATTGCCTCATAAATAGCAGGCGATATTACTTTATCTACCGTAACGATATATTCTTTCTCATGGTAGTGGCTGCCGCGTAAGATATCATCCATCAGTTGACCGTTATTCGTTAATAAGAGCAGTCCGGTAGAATTTTTATCTAATCTGCCGACGGGATAGACACGTTCTTCAAGATGTAAGTAGTCGATGACATTCTGTTTTTCTTTTTTGCTTGTAGTACACACAATCCCCGACGGTTTATGAAAGGCTATTATGATTTCTGTTGCCGCAGGAGTAATTGTTTTTCCGTCTATAATAACAGCGTCGCCCGTCTGTACTCTGTCGCCCGGAGACGCAATTGTCTGGTTGATGTAGATTTTTCCCTGTAATAACAGCCGGTCTGCTTCGCGTCGGGAACAGTAACCACACTGGCTGATGTATTTGTTAATCCGTATTCCGTCCATCCTGTTTAACTTCCTTTACTGTGATGAATAGTGCATGAGGATTAAAATGGTACGTTATAATAACGTACCATTTTTGTTCTTATCCTTGATATAATCTCATTTACTAATTTTTATGCTGCCGGAGACGCAGACGCCACCGGAGAAGCAGAAACTGCTGGAGACGGTGAAGCTGCTGGTGCAGAAGCAGATGTCGCCGGAGAGGCAGAAGCTACCGGAGAAGCAGAATTGCTAACCGGTTTTGAGTCTGCAGAGGCGCTTATCTCTTTCTCCATCTTCTGATAGAACTGCTTAAAGGCACCATCCTTTTCCAAAACCTCATTTAAGCCCTTCTTTACTTCCTCTTTTAGTTTGATAATTTCCATATTTTTATCAGCGGCATCGATAAACTCTTCCTCAACCTGATCCAGTGCGCTGAGATAAATGACATACTTTCCGTCTGATGTAACTTTAATATAATAAGTAGTCAGACAGGGAACCCAACTGTCAATGTTCTTTAATTTCATACTATACTTAACGTAAACACGATAGGCATCGGATTGCTCATTTTTAATTACATAACAGTTAAAGTCTTTGTAGTCTTCTACATAACCCGCCATTATCGTGTAACGATCTTTCGGAATCCGGTTAGCATCGCTGACCAGTTCGGAAAGGGATTCCAAATTAACTGTTTTCTTGGCGGCAAAGTAATTTTTTATTAATTTATTTATGTCTTCGTTTTTATTCAAATCCAAACGAGCATCTTCTACATTATTTGTTCCGTTATCATTATCTAGAAAAATCAATGTCACAAACCCAAGTGCCATGGCGACAACCGTTGCAATAATAACCATCTTTTTGTATTTTAACTTCATTTTTTAATCCAGCTTTCCCTCGTATTTTCTTTACCAAGTATATCAATTTTTATTACTTTTGTCTATCTTTTTAACGAGTTTTTTATTTTTATCAATTCGTCCTTATCGAAATGATAGTTCGTGTTGCAAAAATGGCAGTTGATTTCTACCGGCTCGTTTTCTTCTATCAGTTCTTCTAATTGTCTGGAGCCTAAACTGACTAATACTTTGCTGACACGTTCTTTGGAGCAGTTACAGGAAAATGAGGCAGGAATGTTCTGCTCGGAAAATACGACGTCAAAATCCTCCAATATCTCCTGCAGCATACGTTCCGGAGTATGCCCTTTCGACAGCAGGGTAGTTACCGGTTCAATGTCTGCCAAACGCTTCTCTAAAGTGGCAATAACCTCCTCTTTTGTTTCCGGCATAAGCTGAAGAATATAGCCGCCGGCCTGTGCTACCGTATTATTTTTATTCATCAGCACGCCGAGAGCTACCGATGATGGAGTCTGTTCCGAAGTCGCAAAATAATAAGTTAAATCTTCGGCAATCTCTCCAGAAACTAACTGTACTTGTCCGGTATAAGGTTCTTTCAGTCCAATATCTTTTATGACGGTTAATACGCCGAGATCAATAGCTCTGCCAACATCGAGTTTGCCGGATTTACTTGCAGATAAAGAAACGACGGGATGTTTGACGTATCCTTTCAGGTGTCCGAATGCGTCGGCCGTGACGGTTAAACCCTCTATGGGGCCGCTGCATTGAATCTGTAACGTCAATAAAGCCTGCTTTTCTTTCATCATGGCACCCATCATACCGCCGCCGGCTAAGAGACGTCCTAGTGCCGCCGTAACAACCGGACTTGTATTATGCCTTGTTCTTGCTTCTTCTACTAGATTGCGGCAAGTAATGGCAAAACAGCGGATTTGACCATGAGCAGCAATACCGCGAACAATATAATCTTCTTTTTGTTCCATAATCCGTCACCTTTCCCAACGTTTCCAATAAGAAAAAAGAATGCATCTGGAGGGATTCGAACCCCCGACCAAAGGCTTCGGAAGCCTCTACTCTATCCACTGAGCCACAGATGCATTACTAGCTTATTATATATCAGCAAAAGTATATTTGTAAAGGCTCTTTTTATAAAATATTCAATTTTTTTGATAGTCAGATTAGAAAACGTTTTTCTTCTCGGTCATAATAATAGGCGCGGTCGGATAAGATTTCTTCTTCCAGTACATGCGTCTGATTAATCGTGAGAACGAGATTCGATAATGCAGATAATGAAGTGGAAACGGCAAACTCTGGAATAATCAGTAATTCATGTATGCTGCTTGGCAGTACATACAAATTGGATTGCAGTTGTTCTGCGAACTCATGGATTAGATTTTTGTAAATGAGAACGCTGGCACCGTTGATTCCAAACCTGTTAGAGAAAACGTAGATATCGGGGTGCTCTTCCCCGGAGGAATTAAATTTGCAGCCCAAATACTCACATAAGAATCCCTCCATTGTCTCCACCTTCGCTTCAAAGATACGCGGCGTATTTTCCTCTGCCATTTGTAATATTTCCTGTGTGGAGACGCCCCACCGATTGCGCAAGTCTTCCGTAACGCATATGGACTCCAGTCCCTGTTCGGAAATATTGTATACAATATAAAATACAATTGCCAAATCGAGAAAAGGGATATGGGGGATACGGACAAGTAAATCTTTGTTGCGTTCTTGGGAAATGACGCGATAAGCGATTTTTGACTTACAGTCCTCCCAGCGAATGGAGAATGTTTGATAGTGTTCTGAATGATGAGAAAAACCAGTCATTATCTGATGTACTTGTGCGGCGATTTCATCGATAGTAAGTTTCTTCTGCAGATAATCATCATAAAAGTCATCAATATAAATCGTCGGGGCAAAACACTCTGTATTTTTTCGGATAATAATGCCGTAATGAATGGTATTATTATTTTTAATAAAGGAATCGGTTCGAATCGTATATTCTTCCTGAGGATAGATTTGATAGAGCTGCTGAATCAGATGGGCGGCAAATTGTTCTTTAGTCATATAGACTCCTTTCTCATCATGTAAGAAAAGGATAACTGTGTAGAACAAATTGTAACAGAGAAGAAAACAGAATGCAAGGGTGTATTACGCAACTCCAAAACAGTCGCCCAATAACACAACGGGTATCATGCATTAAAGTAAATATTAGTAAGAGAATTTTCTCACCAACTTTGCAATATAAAAGCAGATATCACAAACTTTACTTTGCAATACCTGCTTTTTTACTTGTCTATATCGGGGAGGGGTAAATGATTACACGACTCCCTGTGCTGTCATAGCTTCTGCAACCTTTTCAAAACCAGCGATATTCGCTCCTACCACATAGTTTTTCTCAAAACCATACTTTTTGGAAGCGTCATCACATGCATGGAATATATTTACCATAATATCTTTTAATTTTGAATCTACTTCTTCAAATGTCCAACTAAGACGCTCGCTATTTTGTGACATTTCAAGAGCGGAAGTAGCAACGCCGCCGGCGTTCGACGCCTTACCCGGTGCAAATAACACACCGTTAGACTGAAGATATTCGGTAGCGTCCAATGTAGTAGGCATATTAGCGCCTTCGGCTACGGCAATTACTCCGTTTGCCACTAATGTTTTTGCATCTTCAATATCCAACTCGTTTTGTGTTGCGCAAGGAAGAGCAACATCACACGGAATACTCCAAACGCCTTTTCCTTCATGGTACTCTGCACTTGGTCTGGCTGCTGCGTACTCGGTTAAACGTGCTCTCTTAACTTCTTTAATCTCTTTTAATAATGCCACATCAATTCCTTCCGAGTCATAAACCCAACCGGAAGAATCGGATACGGTAACAACTTTAGCGCCCAACTGCTGTGCTTTCTGTGTTGCATATATTGCCACGTTACCGGCGCCGGAAACAACAACCGTCTTACCGGCAATGTCATGTCCGTTACATTTCAACATTTCTTCCGTATAATATAAGAGACCGTAACCGGTAGCTTCCGTACGTGCGAGAGAACCGCCAAAAGTAAGTCCTTTACCGGTCAGCACACCCTCATAACAATTTCTAATACGCTTATACTGTCCGTACATATAACCGATTTCACGGCCGCCGACACCGATATCACCAGCTGGAACATCTGTATCCGCACCAATATGGCGATAGAGTTCTGTCATAAAACTCTGGCAGAATGCCATTACCTCACGGTCTGATTTGCCTTTCGGGTCAAAATCACATCCACCTTTGCCGCCTCCGATAGGAAGACCGGTCAATGAGTTTTTGAAAATCTGTTCAAAACCTAAAAATTTGATAATTCCGAGATTTACGGATGGATGGAAACGCAGACCACCCTTATATGGACCAATCGCACTATTAAACTGTACACGGTAACCGGTGTTCACCTGTACCTGTCCGTTATCATCTACCCACGGTACACGGAATTTAAGCTGTCTCTCCGGATTGACAAGACGCTCTAACAATGCATCTTTACGAAACTTTTCTTCATTCTTCTCTACGACCGGACGAAGCGATTCGAGAACTTCCTTAGCTGCCTGATGAAACTCCGGCTCGGCAGGATTCTTCTCAATTAACTGCTCCAATACCTCATCTACATATGACATAGTCATAACCTCCTTAATTTTTTGTCATTTATCATTATACTTCCCCGAATGAAAAATGACAAGCAGAAATTTAGTTTTGCGCCAAATAGCTGTTGCTGTAGTGAAAGTCTCCGCTGACATCTTCTCCAAACCAGAACGGAGGGGTGAAATCTTTACTCTCCTCCACGCTGGCAAATTCAACTTCTGCCAGATAAAAGCCCTCGTAATCACCATGAAAAATATCCAGTTCAATCGTGTAGGTTTCGTATGGAATGAGGTAACGTGTTTTACAGATACATTTACCGTCCGCCTTTTTCTTTAAATGTTCATAGGCCTCTTTTGTCAAAGGTACTTCAATTTCATCTGCCACGCAAAGTTTATTTGCATCCGCCAGCTTTTTCGTTCTGTTTTTATACGTTAAAATATAGTCTTCGTTCTTTTTTCGTATCCTCAGAACAGGACTTATACAGAGATAACACTGCTCGATTTCCCATGTCTTATATTGCGTTAGTCCGTCCGGAAGAGAAGAAACTAAATACTTTTTTTCTATTTCCATATGGTAATCCTCACTTTATTTTATTGTGCCAAATTTTGCAAATGGATAAAAACACAGCCATGCTTTTCCTTTTATCTGTTCCCGTTTTACGGCACCGATATCCGTCCTGCGGCTGTCAATACTTCCGTTA
This sequence comes from uncultured Eubacterium sp., assembly GCA_910577295.1. GTDB lineage: Bacteria > Bacillota > Clostridia > Lachnospirales > Lachnospiraceae > Eubacterium_F. Next base: position 17,026 of record CAJTLS010000011.1, on the reverse strand, counting down.
CGGTTATCTCCTAAAACAAAATATTCATTTCCTTTCAGTGTGATTTTATCAACGGCCAGTCCGGCATCTTCAATTATTTCCTTACCATAATCCTCTTCTAGCTGCTTATCGTTAATATATATATAACCGTCCTTAATTTGTATTGTCTCTCCCGGCATCCCGATGATTCGCTTGATGTAATTAGCGCCCTGATTGTTCGGAAAAACAATCACATCAAATCGCTCCGGCTCATGCAAATAGTAACTAATCTGTTCAACGACCAATTGGGAGCCATCTTCAATCGTCGGCTCCATTGAACTCCCTTCAACTGACGTATGGTGCGCCACATAAGTAGTTATCAGTAATGCCAGAAGAAGTGCGGTAAACAGACAAACCAAAAGGCTTAACACAAATTTAAGCACCGGATGTTGTTCCGGTACTTTATTATTGTCCGCAACGGGTTTTTCTTCTCTGCTATCCTCTTCTTCTTTGGCAGGTATCTCGTCTTGTGTTTCTAACAGATTTTCTTCTTCGTCCGGTATTGTTACATCGCTGCCAATCTGGAGCTGTATCTCCCGACAGGCCAGTAAACTATCTTCAAGCTCATTACTCGCTGACATATGTTCCCCCTCCATAATATGTTATGCCTGTTTTGGCCGTTCTATCGTTATTTTCCCGAGTCTTGCATTGCGAAAATCATCCAATAACAGAAAGGCAGCCTTGTCATAATCCGCTTCATTACCGGTTTTTACGCAGCCGCGGCTACGGGCAATGGCGAGTAAAATATTGGTAGGTTTACCCTCTTCCTGAAGTTGATAATGTTGAGCTAAAGTACCCGGATATTCTTCTACTAAAAAGGGAATTAACTCTAATGCCAACTCCACGCTTTGAAGCAGTTCATCTTTTATGGAGCCGATTAGAGCCAGATGTTTCCCGACCTGCTGGTCTTCAAACTTGGGCCAGAGAATACCGGGGGTATCCAATAGTTCTACCTGTTTATTGAGACGAATCCATTGTTTGCCTTTTGTCACTCCCGGTTTATTGCCGGTTTTAGTACACGCTTTTCCGGCAAAACTATTGATGAAAGTGGACTTGCCGACGTTCGGGATGCCTACAATCATGGCGCGTACGGGGCGGTTTAAAATACCGCGTTTGCGGTCTCTCTCGATCTTTTCCTTACATGCTTTCTGAATCAGTGCATGAACCTGTTTCAGTTCGTTGCGCTTTTTGGAATTTACGGCCATCGCAAGATATCCCTGTTGTTCATAATAACGAATCCAATGTTTCATAACCGCAGGGTCTGCCATATCGCTTTTGTTTAGTAATAAAATCCGCGATTTGTTTTGTGCCAGACTGTTAATATCCGGATTTTTACTGCTAAAAGGGATTCTCGCGTCGACGAGCTCAATGACTACATCAATTAATTTGATATCTTCCTGCATGGCGCGCTTCGCTTTTGTCATATGCCCCGGGTACCACTGAAAATGCATGTTCTATCTCTCCTATTCTTGTTTTTTTTGTTCTTCCTGTTCCGGCCCCCCTAAAAGGGAAAAAGGATTCAGGCGCAGAATCACCCTGCCAATAATGTTTTTCTTCCGTACTTTTGTAAAGGAAGTGTTCCGGCTGTCATCCATATCATTGCGGTTGTCGCTCAGGACAAAATACTCATCTTCCGCCAGTTGAATTTCGTTCACAGCGCGTCCGGCAGAGTGCATGACTTCAAACGGATATTTTTCCTTTAATACCTTTCCGTTAATATAAATCTGCCCTTCTTTTATCTTTATTTTTTCACCGGGGAGTCCCACTACACGACGAATTTGAATTACCGTATCATCCAATTCGTCAGTATCTTCCCCTTCTTCGGTTTCTGGATAAAATGCGATGACCTGCTGACGCCGTGGGGAGAAAATAAGAAAAGAGGATTTGTTGACGATAACATCTTCTCCATTATAAAGTGTCGTTTCCATGGAACTGCCTATCATACTTATTTTTTTCAAAGCGAATGTAATAATTAACCATGCAATAAAAATTACGATGATTACTTCAATAAGAAAGCGAAGACTTTCTTTTATTATTTTTATTCTCCGTTCCCGCTTCTGTTCTTCTTCAAATCTGAGATTCATTGAAAAGCTCCTATCCTATCATTTTCCTTTGAAAAGAGACGCATGAGCATTGCCCATGCGCCTCTGTGAAAAGCAATTTATTATTTTACAAGCTCTTTAACCTTAGCAGCTTTACCAACGCGTCCGCGGAGATAATTCAATTTTGCTCTTCTTACCTTACCAAGTCGAACAACCTCTACCTTTTCTACAATAGGAGAATGAAGTGGCCATGTCTTTTCTACGCCGACACCATTGGAAAACTTGCGGACGGTAAATGTCTCGCGTGTGCTTCCTCCCTGACGCTTCAAAACAACGCCTTCAAATACCTGTGTTCTCTCTCTCTGTCCCTCTTTTACTTTGGCATACACTTTAACCGTATCGCCTACGCTAAATTCAGGAACTTCTGCTTTTAACTGCTCTTCTTCGATTTTCTTAATAATTTCGTTCATTGTTGTTCCTCCTAATCTTTTTGATGTTCTTAATGTATTCATTTCCATCAGAGGACCATCTACTTTATTCACAACAGTAAGAAAATAACATATCTGTGGGAATTTGTCAAGAAATTATTTTTTAATCCTGCCGCCCGCTTCATAAAAACGTCTGCGTCATAAGTTTTCGTATCATTTGCAGTCTCTTTTTACTATTTTTTCGTGTGAATCGTTACCTTTGTCAGTTCGTCTCCATCCGTAAACATGTTGTAGCTATAAGTGATTGTTTTAGGCAGAGTGGACTTCTTTACCCGTATTCCTTTGGAAGTCAGTTCCCCATAAGAGAGATTGCTGATTGCGCTTGTATCAGCGACATTTGGTAACGGTATGTAGTAGTATCTGCCAATCTTTTTTATCTTAATTGTGGCTTCCTGTGGAGAGGTTTCAAATCCATATATACCAAACTGGTTTTGAGACAGATTGATGTTTCCTGTCAACAACTGATTTTTTTCACAGTATAAAGTTTGCAGAGATTTGCTATTACCCATAACTAATTGGCGGATAGCGTTATTTGCGCAGTCCAGATAACTTAATTCCGTATTTTGGCTTACATCAAGTTCAATTAATTTATTGGTATTGCATATCATGTAACCAAGTTTTTTATTATATGTCATATCCAGTCGCTTCAACTGATTTTTCTGACACTCAAAATGAATTAAGTTTTTTAAATTTGTAACCTCCAGCTCTTTTATTTTGTTAACTGAAACGTCTAAATCTTTCAGTTTTGCATTACCCTCTAAATTTAGCTTACGAAGTTTGTTGCAGCTGCAATGAAGAGTTTGAAGTTTCCTGTTCTTACTGACATCAAGCCTTTTTAAATTGATACATAGACAGTCTAAAATCTTTAGTTGTGTATTATTTTTCAAATTTAGTTTCATTAATTTGTTAAAACTACAGTTTAATTCCTCCAATTTTTTGTTTTTTGACAAATTCAAGTTTTTAAATTCGCAGCCCGAACAATCCAGCTTTTTCAAATTAGGAGGAAACTTAATCGTTTTTAATTTGTTGTTTGAGCAGTTCAAATTTTTTAAATTGGCAGGAAGTTTAATCGTTTCTAACTTGTTGAATGAACAGTCCAAACTTTTTAATTTAGTATTATTTTTCAAGTTAAGCTTCTTTAATTTATTGTTATAACAGTCTAATTCTTGTAATTTTTTGTTTTTTGACAAATCTAAGTACTCTATACGGCATACGGCACAATCCAGTCTTTCTAAGTTTGGGAAAAATTCAATGCCCTTTAAAGTAGATGGTGCCGCACATTCTAAACCAAGATGGTATTGTTTCAAACGTCTGATGTATATTTCGGTAACGTCCGCCCGTTCTCTGTCACTTAGTTTCCCATCTTCATTTGTGTCAAAGCGCTCTTTCACGTAGAGCTGAAAACAGAAATCCGGAAAGTTTTTATCATTAATAGCAACACTTTTTGCCTCTATCCCCTGCTTTTCTCCAAATAAAAAAGCGGACGTGGCTATAAATAATATGATAAATAGTTTTTTCATAGTAACCCTCATTTCTGAGCTGCTTTTTGCACACAAAGTGCCGTTCAAAGATGTGCTCCGATTACCAAGAATATAAAAAACAATAAAAATAGTACAAAAATAAAACGTATAAAAGTCTTTTGTGTTTCACATAAAATTATTTTTCATCAAACACTTCTTTGTCAAAGCGGACGGCAATGGAATTGGCATGTGCGGTAAGGTGTTCTGCTTTGGCAAACTGTATAATATCCTCGTGTACTTCCTCTAACGCCTCGCGCGAATAGGAAATGACGCTTGATTTTTTAATAAAATCGTCCACTGACAGCGGGGAGAAAAACTTCGCGGTTCCATTTGTCGGCAGCACATGGTTCGGGCCGGCAAAGTAATCGCCGAGCGGCTCACTGCTGTACTCTCCAAGAAAAATGGCGCCGGCATTTTGTACTCGTGTCATTGTATCAAACGGATTTTTCGTCAAAATTTCTAAGTGTTCGGAAGCAATCTCGTTGACTACATCAATGACCTCGTCCATCGTATCGGCAATCAATATATATCCGTAATTATCTAGCGATTTGGCAATAATGCTCTGGCGGGATAATTTAGAGGTAAACTCTTCTGCCTGTGCCGAAACCTGCTCAGCCAATTCTTTGCTTGTCGTTACTAAAATCGCCGAAGCCAGCTCGTCGTGTTCTGCCTGTGACAGAAGGTCTGCCGCCACATAACGCGGATTTGCCGTCTCATCTGCCAGAACAAGAATCTCACTCGGGCCGGCAACGGAATCAATACTCACATGACCATATACGGTTTTCTTTGCCAGAGCGACAAAGATATTCCCCGGGCCGGTGATTTTATCTACTTTTGGAATGGCTTCGGTTCCGTATGCCAGAGCCGCGATTGCCTGTGCGCCTCCTGCCTTAACGATTTCCGTTGCGCCGGCAAGGTGGGCGGCTACCAATGTTGCCGGAGTCACTTTTCCCTCCGCGTCCGGCGGTGTACACATTACAATGCGCTTCACTCCGGCGACTTTGGCCGGAATAATATTCATCAGTACGCTAGACGGATATGCGGCCTTTCCTCCGGGTACATAGACACCGACGCTGTTTAGAGCGGTAACGCGCTGTCCTAAGATAACGCCGTCTTCTCTCGTATGAAACCAACTGTTTCGTACCTGTTTTTCATGATAGGACTGGATATTGATAATCGACTTCTTCATTGTCTCAACGAGCGTGTCGTCGACCTGTGTATAGGCCTCCTTTATCTCATTCTCCGTAACGTACAAAGTTTCTTTTGTTATGTCCGCTTTATCATACTTTTTTGTGTAGGCGAAGACCGCCTCATCCCCTTTTGTTCTCACTTCCTGCAATATTTCATTTACGGTGTCCTGGTATTCATTATAGTTATTCGGACTCCGTTTTAATAAGTTTTCCATAATATTGTTTTTTGTTTCTTCGGTCAATTGAATAATTTGCATTTTCAACTCTCCTCTCTCTCTAACGCCTGTTTCAAATCTTTCACCAGTTTCGTTATCCGTTCACGCTGCAGTTTCATGCTCGCCTCATTGACAATTACACGGGCTGAAAGCGGGCAAATCGTTTCCAAAACTTCCAGACCGTTGGCTTTTAACGTTGATCCGGTTTCAACAATATCTACAATCACTTCGGACAGGCCGACGATGGGCGCCAATTCTACCGAGCCGTTTAATTTGACGATTTCCACGGTTTGATGCTTCTGGTTATAAAAGAAGTCTTTGGCAATATTCGGGTATTTTGAAGCCACGCGAATGACCTGATTATTATGTAACAATTCGGACGCCGAGGAAGGACCGGCAACGCACATATGACAACGACCGAGACCGAGGTCGAGTACTTCCAATACTTTTCGACCCTCTTCCATAATTGTATCGCTACCGACAACACCGATATCAGCGGCTCCGTATTCAACATAAGTTGGAACATCCGACGTCTTGGAAAGGAAAAATTTAAGTCCCAATTCTTTATTTACAAAAATGAGTTTACGTGTTTCTTTATCTTTTAATTCCTCACAGGTAATCCCTGTCTGTTCTAAGAGAGCCAATGTTTGTTTGGCAAGTCTGCCTTTTGCAAGGGCAATGGTTATATATTTCATGTATTTCCTCCCGTCTCATCTGCCTGCTCTTCCATTGTCAAATCAAATTCTGTTATTTCTCCGGTATCATCAATATAGTAAATCGAATGGATGTCGTTGCGGTACCCGTACTGTTTGTACTCCTGCAAAGATGTCTCGGCATCTTTGCGCATCAGGCGGGCGGGCTTGTTTTGGCCGCGCAGCTCTCCGGCCAGTTGCAGCGCCTTATGGCGATTCGCGGAACGGTACAAAATGAGATAATCCAATTCTTTTGTACGGATATCGGTTTCCTGACTGTGCAGCGCTTCCATTAGCTGGTCAAGAACAAACGCCATGCCGATAGCAGGCGTCTTCCTGCCAAACTGCTCCATCAGGTTATCGTAACGGCCTCCCGTAACAATCGCATCTCCGGTTCCATAAGTATAGGCTTTGAAAATAACTCCCGTATAATATTCGTAGTGAGATAACATTCCAAGGTCAAACGTAATGTGTTCTTCCAAACCAATCGAAACAAGTATTTGATATATCTTTTCCAAACGCTCCAACGCTTCTCCTGCCCGTGGATTCTGTGTCCTCTCTTTGGCATAGGATATTGTTTCAATCCCACCAAACAAATCCGGCATACGGATTAGTAAATCCTTACAGTCTACAGGAATATTTTTGTTTTCCAGCATATCTTCTATGGCAAAAATATTTTTATTTCTGAGATAAATTTTTAACTGTTCGATTTCTTCTTCGCTCAAATCGGTTTCTTCAATCAGGCCGCGGAATAAATCCGCATGTCCGATATCCACTTTGAACTCTTTGAGACCAACCTGCTTCAATGCCTCAATCGTCATCGCAATCATTTCTCCGTCGGCATCCGAAGAGGCGTCGTTCATTAACTCAGCGCCAATCTGTGTAATCTCGGACATCTTTCCCTGATATCCGCTGAGACGGATAAAAGTATCTCCGGTATAACAGAGGCGAATCTGCATTGTCTCTTTTTCATAATATTTTGCCACACAGCGGGCGATCGACGGTGTAATATCCGGCCGCAATACGAGCGTATTGTTATATTGGTCGAAAAACTTAAACATCTCCGCAGATTTGACAGTTCCCTTTTCTCTGTTAAAAATATCAAAAAATTCAAACGTCGGCGTCTTAATATTTTTAAATCCATACAACTTCATAATGGCATGAATTTCATCTTGTACCGCATCCCGTCTCTCGCAATGTTCACCGTAAATATCCCGTACTCCCTCCGGTGTAAAAAGCAATGACTTATCATACATATGCGTGACCTCCTAATCCTCTTTCAGCAATTTATTAATAGACAGCGGACGGCTGTTCTGATTTCGGGGTATATCCCTCTCGTTCCAATGCTTTAATGATAGCTGCTTTGTGCTCGTTGCCAAAGGCCTCCATCGTAATAGTCAGTTCTACAGCGGCATTTCGGTTAATGCTGACAAACTGATTATGCTCTAAGCGAATGATGTTCCCCTGCTCTCTGGCAATAACATCGGCAATACGAAGCAGTTCACCCGGACGATCAGGAAGAAGTACGCTAATCGTAAATATCCGCCCCCTCTGAATCAATCCATGCTGAACAACCGAAGACATCGTAATCATATCCATATTTCCACCGCTCAGAATACAGACAATCTTCTTTGCCTTCAAATCAAGCTGTTTTAATGCGGATACGGTAAGTAAACCGGAATTTTCCACAATCATTTTATGATTCTCAACCATATCTAGAAAGTTCACAATCAATTCGTGGTCGTCTACGGTAATGATATCGTCGACATTTTTCTGAATATAAGGAAAAATATTTGCCCCCGGCGTTTTTACCGCCGTGCCGTCGGCAATCGTATTGACTTGGGAAAGCGAAGTCACTTTGCCGTTTTTGATTGATTCCTGCATACAGTTGGCGCCTGCCGGTTCAACACCGATAACTTGTATGTTAGGGTTGAGAAGCTTGGCAAGCGTAGATACGCCGCACGCTAACCCGCCGCCGCCAATTGGGGCGAGAATCATATCTACCGTCGGCAGTTCCTTAATAATTTCCATGGCGATGGAGCCCTGTCCAGTCGCCACGACTTCATCATCAAAGGGATGAATAAAGGTATATCCTTTCTCTTCTGCCAAAGAAAGTGCGTGGGCACAGGCGTCGTCATATACATCCCCGTGCAGAACGACTTCGGCGCCATAGCTTTTTGTGCGGTTCACCTTGATTAAAGGAGTCGTATTTGGCATTACAATAACCGCTTTCACACCAAATAACTTTGCGGCATAGGCAACGCCCTGCGCATGGTTGCCGGCTGACGCAGTTATCAGTCCGCGCTGCCGCTCCTCTTCCGGCAGCGTGCTAATCTTATAATAGGCGCCGCGAATTTTATAAGCGCCGGTATACTGCATATTTTCGGGTTTTAAATAAATCTTTCCTCCGGTTTGTGCGCTATAGTACTCGCTATAAATAAGATTCGTCGGCAGAATTACTTTCTGAACGATTTCACTTGCTTCTTCAAATTTATCTAAAGTCAACATCACAGACACGACCTTTCTTTATTATATAGTTTCGTTGACGGCAAAGAGTGCATTGACAAACTCTTCCGCGTCAAAACGCTGCAAATCACCGATTTGTTCTCCGATGCCGATATATTTCACTGGAATACTCAGTTCGGATTGAATCGCAATGGCAATGCCGCCCTTTGCGGTGCCGTCAAGTTTTGTCAAAATAACGCCCGATACGTCTGCCACTTCGCTAAATTCCTTTGCCTGTGCCAAAGCATTCTGACCGGTCGTTCCATCCACAACAATAAGTGTTTCTAACAACGCTTCCGGATATTCTTTTTCAATAATGGTATGGATTTTGTGAAGCTCGTTCATAAGGTTTTTCTTATTATGAAGACGTCCCGCAGTATCGCATAATAAAATATCAACGTCACGTGCTTTTGCCGCGGCAACTGCGTCAAAGACAATCGCAGCGGGGTCAGAACCTTCCTGTCCGGCTATGATATCTACACTGGCTCTCTCCGACCACTCCTTCAACTGATCGATGGCGCCGGCGCGAAAAGTATCCGCCGCCGCAAGAAGAACCCGTTTCCCCTGATTTTTAAACTGTCCGGCTAATTTACCAACACTCGTGGTTTTACCAACGCCGTTGACACCGATAAGCAATAAGACGGATTTTTTATTTTCAAAATCATAGGCGTCTTCACGGACGGTCATCTGTGCTTTAATCGTCTCAATCAGGAGCTGCTTGCAGGCACCGGCCTCTTTTATTTTCTCCTCTTTAATGCGCTCCCGCAGATTATCAATAATACTCATCGTCGTGTTAATTCCGATGTCTCCCATAATCAGGAGTTCTTCGAGTTCTTCATAAAAATCATCATCTATTTCGGAAAATCCGGTAAACAACGAATCGATACCGGAAACAAAATTATCCCTTGTTTTCGATAATCCTCTCTTTAGTTTCGCAAAAAAACCTTTCTTCTCTTCCATAATTCCCTCCATTTGCGCATGCAATATTTTTATTATTAAAAACAACTAATTTCCCAATTGTTCCTCAATCAGTTTCACGGACACAAGCGTGGATACTCCTTTTTCCTGCATCGTAATACCATAAAGGACATCGGCTGCCTCCATCGTTCCCTTTCGGTGTGTGATAACGATGAACTGTGTGTTTTTCGTCAACTTGTGCAGATATTTAGCATAACGCTTTACGTTAGAATCGTCAAGTGCCGCCTCAATCTCATCTAGCAGACAAAACGGTGACGGTTTGAGATTCTGGATAGCAAATAGTAAAGCGATGGCGGTCAATGCCTTTTCCCCGCCAGAAAGCTGCATCATATTGCCCAGTTTCTTCCCCGGCGGCTGTGCGTTAATGGTAATTCCGGCTTCCAGAACATCTTCGTTTTCCACCAGTTCAATCGTTCCCTTTCCGCCGCCAAACAACTCGCGGAAAACACGGTTAAACTGTTTTTGTATATGTATGAATTTTTCCGTAAACTGCTTGCGCATTTCCTCGTCCAAATCGGCGATAATTTTTCTTAATGCTTCTTCTGAAGCGATGAGGTCATCATGCTGTGTCTTTAACAGTTCAAATCGTTCCCGAACTGATTTGTAATCTTCAATGGCATTCACATTGACGTCCCCAAGCGTACGGATTTTCCCCTTTGTATCGCTTACATTTGCCTTGATACGCGTATAGGAAAGCGATTCATTCATTTCATATTCTTTTGCGTGTCGATAAGTAATCTCATATTCGTTCCACATATGGTTGACGATATCTTCCTGTTTTTCTTCCATATTCTGCTTGCGGGATTCGAGACGGAATGTCTCCTTATCAAGTTCGCTTATATGGTTCATCAGGGAGTCGCGTTTTTCAAAAATGTCTTTTTGGGAAGCTGTCATTTCTTCCTTTTTACGGTTTTCCTCGTCAATTTCCAAGAGAAGCCGTTCTATCTCGTCAGTCAGTTCGCGATTTTTTTTCTCAAAACCAATGATTGCTTCTTCCATTTGTGCGACCGAAGCGTCCGAATTTTGCTGCTCCTCTGCCAAATGTTCATATTCTTTGCTTATCGCAGAAAGATTCTCCTCCAGACGATGGATATTTTCCGTAACATAATAGTTTTTTTGCTGGAACGAAGATGATTCTAAACGAATTTCCGCAAGTTTATCCTGAAGCTGTATCTGTTTTTCACGCGTCTCATCGAGCTGGTCTGACAGGATTTGTACGTGTTCTTTCGCCTCTTGTTCGTTCTTTTTGCTCTCTTCTAATTGGCGGTCGATTCGCTCCAGAGAATCGGTGATCAGCGCCTTCTGTGTCTCAATTTCTTTGCCGTCATTGGCAATGGCAAGATACTCTTTTTCCTTTTGCTCTTTTATTGTTACCGCCTGTTCATACTTGATTGTCGCCGTATTTTTTTTCAATTCCAAATCTTTTAACGTGTCTGCTTTTTCATTGGCTTGTCCCACCAATTGTTCGACATCTTTTTGCGCATTGGCGATATCCGCTTTACAGCGGGCAATCTTCTCCTGCAACTGCTGTATCGTCTGCTCTAACTGCTTCAGTTCCTTTCGTCTTCCGAGCAGATTGCTGTTATTGCGGAAAGAACCGCCGGACAGGGAACCGCCCGGATTGAGCAATTCTCCCTCCAATGTCACAATGCGGAGAGTATAACGATACTTTTTATTGATTGCGAGGGCATGTTCTATCGTATCAACTAACAAATACCGGCCAAGGAGATACTTCACGACATGGTCGAATCTGTTGTCACAGTTTACTTTGGAAGAAACGGTGCCAAGAACACCCTCTTCTGCCAGCATTTCATCGGTAAAGGCGCCATCCTTTTTGGGCGTAACCGTTGTCAGCGGCAGAAACGTAGCGCGCCCGAAACGATTTTTTTTCAGATATTCAATCATATGGCGTGCGACGTGCTCATCTTCTGTTATAATATTTTGGATATTTCCCCCGAGAGCAGTTTCAACCGCCGTAATATAACGGTCTTGCACCTGAATAATATCGGCGACAACGCCAATCAGTCCCGGCTGTTCGTTCTTCTGCTCCATCACATGCCGGATACTCTGTCCGTAGCCGTCATAACGCTCCGCCATGTTTTTTAACGTATCAAGCCGGGATGTCATCGTATGATATTGCTTTTGGTTTTCCTGCTGTTTTTGCTGCAGCATCTGAATTTCATTTCGTTTTTGTTCCGCTTCGGAAAGTAATTTTTTCCTTTTCACATATTCGCTATCTAACTCTCTTTTTGCCGCCTTGAGAAGTTCCTCTTCTTTTTTCATCTCTGCTTCTGCGGAAGCAAACTGTGATTTATTCGATAAAATCTTTTGGTTAAAATCCGCTTTGCGAATCTTATTCTGCTCTAACATTGACGTTGCTTTCTGGCGTTCTACGGTGATTTTGGAAGTCGTGTTCATAGAATCTATAATATCTTCATTTTGCTGATTGAGCTCGATTTCCTTTTCCAATATTTCTTTCTCAATCTGATTCAATTGGCTTACGATATTGTTTTCCCGGTCTTCCATGTCCGCCAACTGTTGCAGCGCCTCTTTTTGCTCCGACATATATTCGGATAGTTCCATCTCTGCCGTTTGCTTTGTCATCTCTAATGAATTGGCCCGCTCCCGATAGTATTCCTTTCCTTGTGTAGCGGAAACGATTTTTTCTTTGGCAATGCGAACCTCTCCCTCGAAATTGTTTATGAGAAGCTTATTTTTATTGACTTTCTCCTTTTTCCTTTCTATGGATTGGTCAAATTCGGCAATCAATGCCTCCGCCTCGTCGTATTGGGAGCGCGACTGTTCTCTCTCCTGTTTGGCCTCTTCCAGATTTTCCCGCGTATGGTGCAGATTCTTTTCAATTTCCTCGATTTCCTGAGAAAGACTCTCATAATCCATACGGAACAGCCATATTTCATAGTTTTTTAAGTCCTCTTTCAGGCGTAAATACTCTTTGGCTTTCCCTGACTGTTCTTCCAGCGGGCCCACCTGTTTTTCCAGTTCACTCAATATATCCTGTACGCGCAGCAGATTTTGTGTTTCCACTTCCAGATTTTTCTCTGCGGATGCTTTTCTTTTTTTAAATTTTACGATTCCGGCCGCCTCGTCAAACAATTCACGCCGGTCATCCGGTTTACCGCTCAATATTTTATCAATCTGCCCCTGTCCAATAATGGAATACCCTTCTTTTCCGATACCGGTATCAAAAAACAATTCCTGTATATCGCGTAAGCGGCAGGAAACTCCATTTAATAAATATTCACTTTCACCGGAACGGTACACCCGTCTTGCCACCTGTACTTCTTCATACGGAAGATTTAATTTATGGTCTTCATTCGTTATCGTCAGCGCGACATAGGCATAACTTTGCGGCTTACGCATTTCTGTTCCCGAGAAGATTACATCCTGCATGCTGGAGCCGCGAAGCTGCTTGGCGCTCTGTTCACCCAACACCCAGCGTACTGCGTCGGCAACATTACTTTTACCGCTTCCATTTGGACCTACGATACAGGTAATGCCGTTATGAAATTCAAATACCAGCTTTTTAGCAAAAGATTTAAAGCCATGTACTTCGATACTTTTTAAATACATCCATTTTTCTCCTGTCTCAGTTTTATAATCGTCTCATAAGCGGCTTTCTGCTCCGCCGCCTTTTTCGTCCGCCCGCTTCCGCTTCCATACTCCACGCCATTGACCTGACAGATAACGAAAAAGGTTTTGTTGTGGTCAGGACCGCTTTCTTTTATAAGGGGATAACAGATTTTTGTGCCCTCGTGAAAATGGCTCTGAACCATTTCCTGCAGGATGGTTTTGCTGTCGTGAAAGAGCTGCTTTTGCTCAATATCGGATAATACATATTGATGAACAAATTTCTTTGCCGGTTCGAGACCGCCGTCCAGATAGATGGCTCCTATGACCGCCTCAAAAGCATCCGATAGTATCGAATCGCGCTTATCTCCTCCCGTCTGGTATTCCCCTTTCCCAAGGAAGAGACAGTCGCCCAGTCCAAGTTCCCTCGCAGAGGAAGCAAGACTCATTTCACACACTAAACTGGCCCGAAATCGGGTCAACTCTCCCTCTGTCATGTTCGGGTGACTGGTATAGAGATATTCCGTACTGATAAGTTCCAATACCGCATCGCCCAGAAATTCGATTCGTTCATTGTTGCGCACATAATTCCAGTGCTTTTCATTGGCATAGGAGCTATGCGTCAAAGCGTTATTCAACAACGCTATATTATTAAATTGGTAGCCCATTTTTTGTTGTAAGCTGTCTGTTTTTTTTGTGTTTACCATATGCGTCTCCTTTAGGATTGCACCATATCTTTAATTTTTTCATTTATACTATTTTCTTTAAAGGTGATGCATTGGCCAAGAGCTGTTTTTATTTCCGCACTTTTGGAATTTCCATGCGCTTTTACAACGAGTCCGTTTAAACCAAGTAAAGGCGCTCCGCCCTGACTGCTGACATCAAAAGTACCAAGCAATCCCTTCAGTGCCGGTTTGATTAAGACGCCGCCTATCTTCGTGCGGAAACTTTTCATAATGCCCTCTTTGATACAGCTCAAAAAAGTTTTGGCTACGCCCTCGAAAAATTTCAGGATTACATTGCCTACAAAGGCTTCACAGACAAGAATATCGGTACTGCCTCCCGCAATCTCTCTTGCCTCCACACTTCCGACAAAATTAATATCTTTACATTCTTTTAATAATGGATAGGTTTCTTTTACCAATTGATTACCTTTTTCTTCTTCCGTTCCGATATTGACGATACCTACCGTTGGATTTTTCCTGCCCATGACGTTTTCAAAATAAACAGAACCCATTTGTGCAAACTGCAGCAAATGTTCTGGTCTGGCGTCTACATTCGCCCCACAGTCAATCAGGAGGGAAAAGCCCTTCTTAGATGGTAAAAACGGCGCTAACGCCGGCCGCTTGATTCCCTTTATACGCCCTACGATAAGCTGTCCGCCAACTAAAATGGCGCCGGTACTTCCGGCGGAGACAACGGCGTCTGCTCTTCCCTCTTTTACTAACCTCATTGCCACAACAAGCGAGGAATCCTTTTTCTCGCGGATTGCCTTTGTAGGTACGTCGCCCATATCAATGACTTCCGGAGCGTTTACAATATCAATGGCATCTTCTCTATATGAATATCGGGACAATTGTTCTTTTATGAGCTCTTCCTTACCAACTAAAATAACTTTTATCTCAGGATAATCATGGACTGCCTCAACAGCGCCCTTTACCGTTTCTGCCGGAGCATAGTCTCCTCCCATCGCATCAAAGGCAATCACAACTTTTTCACTCATACACAAATCCTCCTTATACCAATTTGCACTCATCAAATATAAACAATTTAATATTTATTGTACAAGAAATATAGTGAAAAATCAACTACTCATCCTCTATATACAAAAAAGAAAGTAAGATAAATCCGTGAGAAACCTTTCACAAGCATTGCCTGTAGCTGTTTCAAGTCGATTTATCTTACTTTCCCCATTATTGTAATAAGCTATCGTTTACTGCTTATTTCTTTAATTTTACTGAAGTAATTGTCAACAGACAGTCTTCGCAGTCGTTTCTAAAGATTTTATATTTAAGAAACTCTCTTGAAGAATCTAAGTCAAATGACTGTGTCTGCAAACCTTCTCCGGCAGGGCACTTACCGCCCCAGTTGATTTCTTCGTCGTCGGTACTGTCGCTGTAGCGGACAGCCGAACCGAATGAAGAGAATACCGGCCCGTTCTCATCCTCTTTCTGATTACCATCCTCACCTAATACAGGAGTTTTATCGGTTGCATCCTTGTAAGTAAATTCGATGGTCGAGAACTTCTCTGACACATTATCCGGAGCGATGAACCATGCCCCAGGGTATTGTGGATTATAGGTGATTGTTACCGTCTTGTCATCATTGTAGTCTACGCTGGCGCCGCCCTCTGCCTGCACGTACTCCTCAGAAAGGTCTAACACATACTCTGTCTTATCAGCATTCCAGCCTGTAGCTGTTGTTACCGGCGGAGTAGTCGGAGTGGTTGGCTCATCCGGTCTGTCAACAACCGGAGGCTTAGCGTCTGCTTCCTGAGATAAAATCCAGGATGCTACTTTATAACCGCTGCCTCGGAATACAAAGTAAATATCATGTTTACCTGTTACCGTCTTTGTTGTGTTGACATTTTTAAATACATATCTGCCGTTCGTCGGCTCCATAATATCAATATAACCAACTTTGTTCTCCAGCTTCGTCGGGCTGTCGATGAACAACTCGATTCTTCCGGCATCTAACTCGGAATTATATTCTACACCGAAGTTCTTGAGACCTTCCGTACCGAAGTTTACACCTTTAATACATGTCCAGTCGCCGGTATCAATAGAATCGATTACCATAGGAGAGCCGTTGATGGAAGACTTAACCATAACATCATCTCTTGTGGATTTTACACCCGCGCTCTTTGCGGACGTCGTAGCATTGATATATTTTGGCGTACCGTCCGGATTTTTGAACGGCTCAAAATCTTCAATCTGTGATGCGCCCTCATAAGTAGGAGTAATCTTGATTTCATCCGTTTCCGTATTTACATCAATCTCATCTACATGAAGATTTCTGTACTGCTTGCTGTCACGGAATAAGGTGTTACTCAATACCGTTGAATGATACAACATGTAGTAATGTCCCTTGAATTCCTGCATATGGTGGTGATTGTTATAGCTCTCACCGTAAATTACACTCGGGTTATCCAAAATAGTACCAAGATAGTGATGATATACGCCATCGTCGCCAGTCCACTTGTCACCCTTTTCGTCCGGTGCAAATGAAATATTCATTGGGTCGCTGGATACATAAGCGGCAATATGACCGGAACCAATCCATTGATTACCAGGAGGCACGTGGAAGTTTGTACAATAGGAGTAGAAATACTTATCGCCGAACTGGTTGATTTCACTATCTTCAAACATATAGTAGTTATCCAGTTCCTGTGGTTTCCCATCTAAAAGTACTTTACCAGTTCCCTCTTCAAACTTAATCTTGCACACGCGTGCTGTTTTGCCGTGAGCCAAGTCAGCGTTTGTACCACCGCCAAAGTATACATAAGCGTCACCTTTTTTGTCTACCAGCACGGCAGGGTCAAAGCACCATACAACGCCTTCACAACCCGGAGTTGACGTAGAGAAGAGAGTTGTACCGAGGTCATCTTTCCAAGGACCTGTCGGAGAATCACCCTGAACATAGCCTACAGCTCCACCGTTTGTATAGAAGATGTAATATTCATCTTCGCCGTCGCCGTCGCCATCAATCTTAAGTCCGGACGGCGCCCATGCTTTCGTTCCCCACTTATTCTTTACCTTGTCTTTCGACGCTGCGGTGGAAACCTGATTTG
>CAJTLS010000010.1:7156-87396 GCA_910577295.1 uncultured Eubacterium sp. | reverse complement strand
GGGAGGTTTCTGACAAGGGATACCTATACCGGAAAAGAGGATGAACCGCTGAGCCTGCATTTGTATACTTATTGTGAGAATGATGGGGTGAATATGGTAGACCCGACGGGGCATTTTGCGTTTGTAATAGCCATACCTACTGCAGCAAAAGTAGTAGCTGATTTGGCAATTTCTTTATATGTGACAAAACAAGTTTATGATGTGGTTTCAGATGTATCTAAAATGGATCAGAGAAGTCAATTGCAAACAGAGGTTCGTAGTACAGATATAACTTTAGAGGACGTTTCGGCTCAATCACAAAAGGGAAAAAAATATCAGTTAGCATATGTTGGAAAGAGAGGAAAACTGCTGCGATTTGGTAAAAAAATGTCATTTATTCAAGCTTTTGCCTCTTTGGGAGTTACTGCAGCTACTAATAGTGTTAGTCAAAAATTATTTTTGACTAGAAGAAGATTTCAAAGGTCAAATGCAAGAAGTCAGTTAAGGAAGAAACAGAAAAAGAGTAATTTATGGGGAATCTACGCCGATACTCAAACGGCAGCAAAAGCGATGGCTGTTGTTACTGGTGTGTATTCGGCTCCAGAAGTACATAAATATGGACAGTATGGACATTATCATGATAAGAGGCATTTTATTCATATATGGTTTGGAAATGAGCAAAAAGTAGTATATGATAATTTATATAACAAAATGTTAAGGGAAAACAATTTATATTAAAGGGAGATATGGTTATATGATTGATAAATATGGGAAAAAATATTTAGTTATTAGATTTGTTGAAAACTATGATATGGAAGAGCATAAAGAAAGTGATTGGTCACTTGTAGAAGATAATGAAGAATTTGCTTATACAAATTGGTTTTCTTATAATGATTATGAAGTATACAGGCCGTATGAGTTGAAAGAAAAGTTTTTTTCTAAATCAACTAAATTATCAGAAAAAAAATTACAAAGACACGGATATTTAAAAGTGGAAGGTGCTACATATGACTGGGCATATGATTGGTTTTTTTCTTTTCTAAAGCTTCATTCACTAAAAGAATATTTTTCTAATTTAGACAAAAAAGAAAGGGAAATACAATTCTGGAAATTTGCAGATATTGTAGATATTAGAGAAGAAATATATATTATTGAGAGTTGGTTACGATTAGATTTAGCTAAAAAATGGTGTGAAAAGTATAAAATCAAATACAAGATAGAGGTACCTGTTGAATATCCGCAGGAATTGGCAGAGAGGGAAATTAAGAAGAGTATAAGAGAAAAAATAAAGGATACAAAGTTTAAGGAGCCGTTTAACTTTTTGAATAGTTAGAAAAAAATTTTAGTTACTATATTTAAAAAGAGAATTTGCCAAATGTAGTAGTTTTTTATTCTATACAAGTACTTAAACCTAAAATGATTTTAAATGTAAACCATAAACCTTATGAAAAAAGGACTGGCTATACATAGATGCCAACGTGACATAGGAAAACAATGCAATAGCACAATTACCTGAACGAAAATGTAATCAATAATTACAATGCACTGAATTAGTTTACATAGAAAAGACAAAGAACTACAACATAAACTTTATTTATGATGCCGGGGGACTGCGCATCAGCAAGGCAGTAAATGGAAAAAAGATGACAACCCGTTCCACTACTGTGGGTACGGTACTACCAGCCGGAAGCGGGGAGGTTTCTGACAAGGGATACCTATACCGGAGAAGAGGATGAGCCGCTGAGCCTGCATTTATATACTTATTGTGAGAATGATGGGGACACACAGTTTTGTATCTGATTTAGAACAGTTTAGAAAGAAGAGAAATAGTGCAAATTTAGATAAAATAGAAGTGGCATATCATTCTGATTGGAAAATAAAAAATAAGAAAGACAGGAAGAAAGAACATAAGAAATATAAAGATAATCCATATATGGACTTTTCGATTCAGGATGGAACATGGGATGATACAATAAAACGTAGTGACAATAGTCGGTATAAAAAAGCCACAAGAGATACGGAAAAATATCTGAAAAAAACTATTTTTAATAGAGTTGGATAATGAAGTATTAATTGTTTCAAAAGGAGATGAGATATGTGTGGAACAAAAAAATAGTATTAACAATATCAATTATAGTATTTCTTGTAATTACTGGTGTGTTTGCCTTACTTCGCGTCGGTCGCAGGACACAAGTTACCCGAACTAACTTGAAGCAGATAGAAAGCAATCAAACAGGGAATAAAGCAAATAAAAAAATAAAGAAAAGTGAAAAGAACAAAACAGAACAGGTGGAAAAAGTGACTCTGTCCAATATAAATACGGAGCTTCCGGGTGTCTACTTTTATGATACCGAATGGATAACCAGTTATTCACAGGTGGAAGATGGACATTATTATTGGTTACGATATGATGGCCATTATGATGAATACGTTATTTATCGGGATAATAAAAAGGAAGTAGGGAGATTTAAAATTAATGATGATTATTATTCTCTGGATGGTTTTGTGAAATATGGAAGTAACTTTTATGCTCTTATTAGTTACTGGGCTGGTTACAGCGATAGTGAGGTGCAGAAATTAATGCGGGTTAATTTGGACACAAAGAGATTAGAAACTTTGTATGATATTTCAGAAACATCTGTTTCGGGGGATGGGAAGTTCCGATTTTGTTGTATTTATCAGGATTATTTCTACTTTGATAAGAGAACGAAATGGCAGTCATCGTATTTGAGGTCAAAATCGGTAAAGCTTCCAATTGAGGTCGGGACTGTTAAAGGGACAGGGTCAACAGAATTACCACTAACAACAAATCGAAAGAAAGCAAAACCGTACTTGCTGTATATGGATAATAAGATATTTTATGCTGTAGAAGAGGATTCAAAAATTAAATTATTCTGTTATGATATGTCATCAGAAAGCGAACAGCAGTTTTTTGAATTTAAAGAAAAACAAAATTCTAATGAGGAAAACTCTTTTCTTGAAATAGATAAGGACTACATATATTATGGGAATGATATGATTTCACGTAAAACGGGAAAAGTTTTTTCCCCATTTCAGAATATGAAAAAAAGTAAAGGCAGCAGAAAGAACTACACAGCAAATGATAAATATGTGTTTTATTTGGATAAACAGAACAGAGTTCATAGGCTGGATAAGAAAACGAAGCAGGATATCATTATCCGCAAAGAAAAAACATTGGCAGTATCCTGCGTGGGGAACCGGTTATATATAAGAGTGCGGGATGAAAAGGGCTATAATCAGTGTCGCAAAGATGAGTTTGACAACGATGAAGAAGTTATCTACTATACAACGTATTATGCTGATAATTTGTATTGTATGGATGTTGATGGGAAAAGAGAGAAGAAACTTTGGGATGGCGGCTATGATTATTGGTAAGGTTTTAATATTTCTAAATAAAAGTCAGGAGAAAATCTCATAGCTTCAACATTTTACATGGATGGTTTCAAATGGAATTAGCGTTGTTCAGGTAAACACTTATGCCGTAAAGCAAACAAAGGAGTGATAATTTAAAGAAAAGCCCGAAAAATTAATGTTTTAAGGCTTGACATTATAGGAGAATAACTATGAAAAAGAGAATATTATTTTTTGCATGTGTGAGTGTTATATTTTTTATTTGTGCATGTGGGTTGGTGTTAAACGACAGAGATAGCGAAACACAAATAGCAGATAAAAAGATGGAACTTATTATTAAGGGGGGACGATGTGGGTGAAGTCATTTCAATGAGTGTTTTTGATGTATATCGGGGGTTGATTTAGTAATTCATTTGGGAGAGGATACATTAGATGAATGGTGTGGTGCAAAAGAGGGATAGATGGCAACTTATGATTTCAATAAGGATGGAAAAAGGG
This sequence comes from uncultured Eubacterium sp., assembly GCA_910577295.1. Lineage (GTDB taxonomy): Bacteria > Bacillota > Clostridia > Lachnospirales > Lachnospiraceae > Eubacterium_F. Next base: position 83,547 of record CAJTLS010000010.1, on the reverse strand, counting down.
AAATTGTAGTTGCGGCTAGAGACAAAAAGGATGTCTTGAAGTAAATTCGAAAAAAGGCTTAGTGACAAAAATCCTTCAATTTATACTAAAATAAGGAAAAGCTGCAAATCTTATGCAGACGAAAATCGTGATATTTGTGTTGTAAATTCTACAAATGATTTATTATCGGTTTACAAAATAATGATATAGTTATAGAGGATAATTAGTTTATGGCTTCATGCAAGTCAGGATAGATGCGCTCACGGATTAGAATCTGAAAATATTAAACATGTGGGAAAAGGAGCAGAAATTGCTATAAATATGATACGGTGCCGACCTATTTTGAAGGAAGAGGAAATCAAGTTCAACAGGTAGTGTGCTGTGAGGATTTTGCGTTAAAGTGCAATATCTTTGTATTAATGCAGGACAGAAGCGTATGGGGGATTGGGAGAAATAACAGAAAACTGATTTCTAATTCAAAAAAGAAAAATAAGTTATACTGGAGTGGTACACAGGGCTGGCATGGAGGATGTTTTGATATTAAATATTAAAGGATGAATAAAAGGGGGTGGAATATATGAACAACAAAAAAAATAGTAATGACAATATCAATTATCGTATTTCTTGTAATTACTAGTGTGTTTGCCTTATTTCGCGACGGGCGCAGGACACAAATTGCCCCAACCGACTCGAGACAACAAGAAAGCAACAAACTTTAGGATAGCGGTTATGATACAGATTCGCTATGGGGAACAGACTGATTATAAGAGTATTTATCATAAAATAACGAAATGGGGTTTATTGGTATGAAAAAAAATTGTGTACGCATTATCCTTTTATTATTTATTGCCTTTCATTTGCTGGCAGCCTGTTCATCAAAGAGTAGCCAGTCTGTGAATGGGAATATTCCGCAAAAAGCAGAGAAAAAGGATGAATTAAAAGAGCAGTTAAAACTATATAAGAACTTCCTTCAGGATAAAATCAGTTCGGAAGACAGAGAGGCTAAGGAGTCTCATTATTTAAGGGACTATTGCAATGTGCTTGTTCCGGGGAAAGATAAACACGGAATCAGGTATGCTTTGTTTGATATGACAGGCGATGGGATACCAGAATTACATATATTAACAGACATTTCATATTCGGTTCATACCATTGAGAAAAATCGACTTGTAGAGTGGTTTGCCGGAGACCGATATTGCAGCCCCCTCAATAATGGGGCTATTCTTCAGCAGGTAGAATCGAATGATATCGGTTATATTGTTCTTGATAGTAAAGGGGAGGAAGTCTTTTGGGTTTGGTTTGGAAAAAGCGGGAATGATTACAGATTCAGCACCGGAGGTGATGATGTCAAATTATCAAAAGGTCAGTGGGAGAAATTGACAGAACCGTTTTTATCCATTGGCTCAGATGAGATTACGTGGAAAGCTTATAGGAATATAGATTTTTAAAAAGTTACAGAGCTGTCCGAAGACGGTAAGGTACAGAAAGATACCATAGGGGAGAAGGAAATGTGGAAAAAAAGAACGGTATTGCTAATATCAATTATAGTATTTCTTGTAATTGCGGGTGCGCATGTTTTATTTCAAGTTGGTCACTGGGTACAAATTACCCAAACTGACTTGAAACAACAAGAAAGTAACAAAGCAGGGAATAAAGCAAATAAGAGAACAGAGAAAGAAACAACGAAAAAAACAGAACAGGTGAAGAAGCTCACCCTATCCAATATAGATGTGGATGTTCCTGGCGTTTACTTTTATGATACCGGATGGATAACCAATTATTCACAGGTGGCGGATGGACATTATTATTGGTTGCGGCATGATGGCGATACAGGAAAATACATCATTTATCGGGATAATAAAAAGAGAGTGGGGATGTTTGAAACGCCTTATTTACCGGATAGTGATGTTGATTATAATCTCAATGGTTTTGTGAAATATGGAAGTAACTTTTATGCTCTTATTAGTCACTATGATATCAGGAGGGAAGAAAATGAGCGTGATGTGCAGGAATTAGCACGGGTTAATTTAGAAACTGGGAAATTAGAAGTTTTGTATGATGTTTCAGAAGCACATATTCCGGGGGATGGGAAATTTCTATTCTGTTGTATTTATCAGGACGATTTCTACTTTGACAAACGAACGATATGGCAGTCCTCTTATATGAGATCGGGTATATCCGTAAGGCTTCCGCTTGAGGGGGGAACCGCTGAAGAGATATCAGAGTTACCGTCAACAACAAATCTAAAGAAAGCAAAACCATACTTACTGTATATGGATAATAAGATATTTTATGCCGTAAAAGAAGATTCAAAAGTTAAATTGTTCTGTTATGATATGCAATCAGACAGTGAACAACAGTTTTTTCAATTTAAAGAAAAACAAAATTCCAATGAGGAAAGTTCATTTCTTGAGATAGATAAGGATTATATATATTATGGGAATGATATGATTTCACGTAAAACGGGAAAAGTTTTTTCCCCATTTCAGAATATGAAAAAAAGTAAAGGTAGCAGAAAGAACTACACAGCAAATGATAAATATGTGTTTTATTTGGATAAACAGAACAGAGTTCACAGGCTAGATAAGAAGACGAAGCGGGATATCATTATCCGCAAAGAAAAAACATTGGCAGTATCCTGCGTGGGGAACCGATTATATATAAGAGTGCGGGATGAAAAGGGTTATAATAAGTGCAACAAAGTGGATTATGACATTGAAGAAGTCATAACTACCGAGTATTATGCGGACAATTTGTATTGTATGGATGTTGATGGGAAAAGAGAAAAGAAACTTTGGAATGGCGGCTACGATTACCGTTAATGTTTCTATTTGGTATTTTTATGAGAAAGAGATTGATTATTAGAGTATTTATCATCTAATAACGAAACGGAGATTTATTGATATGAAAAAGTGGAGATACTTGCAATTTTTGAATTTTTTGTTCCCTTAATATTTGTCGCTTCAACTAGATTGTTTACAAAATGGGGACATGATATTGAAAACTGCATTTTTGCCTTATTTGTTGGCGTGCTAATACAATGTATAATAGGTGTTTGGGGTCTGATAGGAATTCGAAAAGAAGAAAGTATGGTTAAAGAGCGTATATTAGTATAGTGCCATTGTTTCTGCTTGTTTTATTGTATATAATGAGCATGCAATATTCACAAATGAGGGTATGACAAATCATCTGCTAACATTTTCTGCAAAAAATGTTCGATTTCTGACATGGAGGAATTTTCCTATAAAGTAATTTTTCAAATATGTCGATTACCTAAATAACTGACGGAACAGGAATAACATGCAGGAGGCAGCACAGGGAGCATCGGTTATGTTCAGAATTGCAGTATGCGATGAGGACGCAATGGTTCGTAAAAAGATGAAGCAATTAGCGGCGGCGTATATGGAAAGCAGGGAGTGCAAAGCGGAAATATATGAGGCAGTTTCCGAGCAGGAGGTTCATGCCAAAGTTCATGCGATATTGGATTTACGACAATTAGTGGAAAACAAATTGCAGCAACAATTCAATAGTAAAGATATTTTGACTTTTCCCTTTCGCGAGGGAGAGAGGCGTCTGACGCTACATCAGATTGTTTATGTAGAAAGTAAATTACATCGTCTGTATTTTCATTTAGAGGACGGCCAAATCCGTACGATGTACGGCATCCTGAATGAATGGGAAGAGAAGATGTGTAATGACGATTTTTTGCGTATTCACCAAAGTTATTTGGTAAATATGCGCTACATACGGGAGATTAGCGGCTATGTAGTCTGTCTGGAAAAGGGAACTGAACTGACTGTTCCGCGCACAAGGTACCGTCAGGTACGTGAAAGATTTATGGCATATCAGAGAGGAGTGTAACAAATATGAGAGTAAGTAATCAAATGGGAGGCAACCGCCTGTACAAAAGCACGAAAGCAGCGAAAGAAAAGAAGATAGCCGCACAGGCAAGGAAAGAATCGATGGATAGTTTCATTAACTCTTCTAAGTCGATGGGGTTGGCGGCGATTCGTTCTTCTCTTTATAATGATGAAGTGTCCGGTTTGTCATTCAAACAGCGTCATGACAATTTGCGTCAGTTAAGAATAAATTACCGCAAGGCGTCGCAGTTGATGAAACTGGAAAAGTACAAACCGCTGACGGGTGAAAAAGATGTCTGGACTTCATTAATCAATGGTAAGATTGGTGAAAAGGAGTTGGATGAGGCTTTAGTGAAATTAAAAGAAGAAGAACAGAAGAAAGAAAATGCGGCCGGTACAGAAGAAAAGAAAGAAGAAACGGAAAAAACAGAAACGGCAGAAAACAAAGAAAACACAACAGAAGCAAAATAAATGCGAAAAGGAGTTTTCTAATTGCTGTTGCGGTCAATCGGGTGATGGCTGTTCCGGTATTCGGTCGGGGTCATGCCGGTATGATGTTTAAACGCATACGAAAAGGCATGGCCGTCACAAAAGCCGAGACTTAGTGCGATGGATAAAATGCTTCGGTTCGAATTGCAGAGTTCCACTTTCGCACATTCCATTGTTTCATTAATTAGGTACTGCTTTAATGTGATTCCCACTTCTTTGTGAAACAAAGAAGATAAATATTTGGGATGGTAGCCCAGATATTTAGCTAAATCGGAAACAGTAAGGTGACAGGCCTGATTCCATTTAATGTAATTTCTTACATTTTGTAACAGATAATCTTTAAAGGAATGGTTTGAAGATAAAGCGCTTGCTTGTATCTGGTTATAAATTTCCAATAAGATATTCATGGCATAAAAATTATTTGTCCTCTTATCCTTATAAGTAAATTCTACATCATTGAGCTGCGTAAAAGCAGCTCTTATTCGATTCATGGATGAAATGGCTCCGCGGAGGGGAAGGGTAAAAACCGATTCGTTTGGAATGTGCAGCATAGGACATTCAAAATGAAGCCAGTAAAAAGAGCAGAGCGACGGCTTATCTCCGTATTGATAACCCGGTTTCATAATCAGATATTCATTGGCGCTGATTGCATAATGCTGACTGTCGTCGGCGATATGAAGAGTTCCGTTAGTTACGATAATTAATTGATATTCTTCCAGAGGGCGCGACATATGTGTCCAGTCGGAAGATTTTGATTCCAGTAATCCGCAGAACTTATAATTTATCTGTGCCGCTGTAGAAATTGTAATATTTTCCATCTATAGACCTCCTGAATCATAGCCGTCAACCGTATAAAAACGATATTTTCTGAATATTAGTATATAACAAAAATCTTACTTTTTCAAACCAAATATTTTTATTTTCTATTTACCAATTTCCGAATCTATGAGATAGTAGATATAACAAATTTTTATGGAGGTAGGCGTATGAATGTCAAAAGATATCAAAAATGGTTTAAAAGCGGATTGGCAATCGTGATGGCAGGCGCTATGATGATTGGAACAGCCGTACCAAATGCAGCGACAATTTCACAGGCAGCAGATGCGGCCGCAAGTGAACAACCGGCAAGTGCGCAGACGATTGTTTCATCCGATGCAGCGGATATTAAGTTTTCGGCGAAACATATTGTATCTGATTTAACACTGCCGACACAGGGGGCAAAGGGGAGTAAGATTTCGTGGAAATCATCAAATGAATCAGTGATTGCCAATGACGGAAAGGTAACAAGACCGAAAAAAGGGGAACCGGATGTCGAAGTAATATTGGAGGGAACAATCAAGATGGATGATTATGCAAAAACACGTAAATTTACTTTTGTTGTGCTGGCAGACACAGAGATAGGACCGGCAGAGCAATTTGAATTAGATGAAGTTGAAGTTCTTGACAATTATTATTTATCGGCGCAAAAAGAAGATATCGTATTTCTCAAGAAATTTGATAATGACCGCGTATTAGCCCGTTACCGCGAGACAGCGGGCTTGGATATGAAAGGTGCAAAATCCTACGGCGGCTGGGAGAGCGGCTTGCTGGCCGGTCACAGCGTCGGACATTATCTTACCGCCGTTGCACAGGCTATTAAAGTAACAGGCGATAAGGAATTAAAAGATAAGCTGGATGCGATTATTGCAGGACTGGCAGAATGTCAGGACAAATTGGGAACCGGTTTTATCTTTGGGGCACAGGTTCAAGATAAAGAAAACGTAGAAAAGCAGTTTGACCTTTTGGAGCAGGGAACTACGGCAGGTACATGGGTACCGTGGTACAATATGCACAAGATGGTAGCCGGTCTTGTAGATACTTATAAGTATACCGGAAACGAGCAGGCGCTTGACGTAGCAAAGAAATTAGGTGACTGGATTTATAACCGTGTCAGCAAATGGGATGCCGGACTGCAGGCAAGAGTATTGGGAACCGAATATGGCGGCATGAATGATTGTCTGTACGAGCTGTATCTATACTCCAGAGACAAAAAACACTTGGAAGCAGCTCATAAATTTGACGAGACCAGTCTTTTTAAGACGATTGCAAACGGCAAGAAGAATTGTCTGAATGGTAAACATGCCAACACACTCATCCCTAAATTCGTAGGCGCGCTCAAGCGCTATACGGTATTAAAACAGACAGGCGATGCCGTGGCAGATGATGATGCATATTTAGAATATACAAAGAAGTTTTTTGATATTGCAGTACAGAGACATTCTTACATAACCGGCGGCGTCAGCGTTATGGAGCATTTCCGTAAAGACAATGCTCAGGACAGTACGAGAACAAAGACAAACTGCGAGAGCTGCTGTGCTCATAATATGTTGAAGCTGGCGAGAGAATTATTTAAAGTGACAGGCGACAAAAAATATGCTGATTACTATGAGACAACGCTCCGTAACTCCATTATGGGAGCAGTAAAATCCGAAACAGGGGCAGCAGCATATTTCATTCCAATGGCAACCGGATATTTTAAGACATTTGGTACTTCCGATCCGGCAACGAATAAGTTCTGGTGTTGTACCGGCAGCGGAATGGAAAACTTCACCAAGTTGGGAGACAGTATGTACTTCCGTGCCAACGACACATTGATTGTAAACCAATATGTTTCTTCAAAAGTAACATGGGAAGAGAAAAACCTTGTTGTGACGCAGCAGTCAGACGTCACAAAATCAGAAAAAGCTACGTTCACGATTAATGCACTGGGTGAGGGAACAATTGCTACTGCGGCATTGGCGCTGCGCGTACCTGACTGGATGCACAAGAATGCCACGGTAACTGTCAATGGACAGAAAGAGACGGCAGCAGTAAGCTCCGGCGGTTATATTCTTCTCGAGCGTGAGTGGAAAGATGGCGATGTGGTGACGATGGAATATCCGATGGCAGTAGATGCGTTTGGACTTCCAGATAATAATTCCGTTTATGCATTCCGTTATGGCCCAACCGTGCTGGCTGCAAAATTAGGAAAAGAGAAAATGAGTTCTACGACATGGGCAGGCGCCGATTTAACAGCTCCGCTGTACAAAGTGGTAGGCAGCGAGTCAAAGAAGATTACGATTAAGTATGGCGACTCGAAAGCAGCTACGCCGTTTGCCAGTGAGACATTAACCATTCAGGAAAATATATCGGCGATTGAGTATATTGACAAGATTGAGAATTATCTCGTAAAAGATACAAATAGCGAAACACTGTCATTTCATATTGCGGGAACGGACGCGGAGAAAACGTTTAACGGAGGTTTGCAGTTCGTACCGTTCAACACATTAAACGATGAGCGCTATGGTATTTACTGGTACTTTAGCAGCGCTTACGCTGAAAGCGATGAGGGGCAGATACTGGCAGGAAAGGAAAATGCACGTCTGGACGCCAGCATATTAGACTCTACACAGCCGGGATATGGTCAGTATGAAAATGATGTAATTCATCAGATGGAGGAAAAGGATTCCATAGCCGGAACGATTTCCGATGGCGGTAGTACCCGTCTGGCGAATGCCGGTGGTCACTTTACCTATAACCTTATTGTTAATCCGGATAAAGGAAATTCCCTGTTATGCCAGTTCGCCAAAGAGGATAACGGCAAGACGCTGAAAATTTCCGTAGGTAACACGGTAATTGCAGATAAAAAGCTGGCATATGACGGTAAAGACAGTTTCTATACCGAATACATTTCTATTCCGGATGATGTATTGAAACAGAATGTAAAGAAAATTACCCCACAGGGTGATACGAAAGAATATACAGTATTGCCGGTACGATTTGAGAGCGGTTCTGCCACAGAGGCAAGCGCGCGTTTGGTTGGCGGTCTGTACATGACACAGAACTTTAGCAATCAGGCATCCCTGAAGTCGCTGACAAGTTCAGTGGGCGAAGTAAGCAACAGTAATAACACCTATACGGTTGTTGTTCCGAAAGGTACTGCTTCCGTGGCGCTGAAATATGTGATTGCAGACACATACGGCTTACTGTATATCAATGATAAACTTGTAGATGATACAAAAGAGCAGAAATATAATTTTGCAGGCAGTCCTCTTACCTTAAAGGTAAAAGTATATGCCGAAGACCATAAGACGACAGCGGATTATCAGGTTGTCATTAAAGCAAAAGAAGAAACGGTAATCAATAAGCAAGAAGAAGAGAAAAAAGTGGTAACGGTGACGCCGCCACCAAAAAAGAAAAAGAAAGCATCCATTTCCATTGTTGGCAAGAAGTCAGTGAAAAAAGGAAAATCCATTGTACTTACGGTAAAGAAAAAGAATATTAAAGGTAAGGCAAAATGGAGCGTCAACAAAAAGAAACTTGCTAAATTAAAGAAAAAATCAGCGAATAAAGTTGTATTGAAAGCTCGTAAAAAGGGTAAAGTAAAAGTAACCGTAAAGGTTGGAAAGCTGAAGAAAACAAAAACAATAAAGATTCGCAAATAGGAAAAATAAAAAAGGATATCAGGGTTAATTCCTGATATCCTTTTTCTCTTACAAGAAAGTCTGGAGGTTGGGAGAGCTATGCCTTTCTGTCAGTCTGCTTTCGGTAATTTGCAAATATTAAAATAAGTAGGAGGAGAGTAAAATATGGATATGAGCGCAATGTTTCGTCTCAGCTACGGGTTATATATTTTAACTGCACGGGACGGAGATAAAGACAACGGATGTGTTGTCAATACGGTCACACAGGTGACGGTTTCCCCTAATCGGATTGTCGTGGCAGTAAACAAAGATAACTATACTCACGATATGATAGTAAAGACAGGTATTTTTAACGTATCCGTGCTAAGTGAAAAATCCACGTTTGCAACATACCGTCATTGGGGATTTCAAAGCGGGGCAGAGGTAAACAAGGCGGAGGGGATTGAATTTTACCGCTCGCAAAATGGGCTGATATTCCTTGCCAAGGAAACAAACGCCTATCTTTGTGCGAGTGTTGTTTCCATGACCGATTTGGGAACACATACGCTGTTTCTGGCGGATGTCACAGACGCCGCCGTGCTTTCCGGCGTGCCGTCAGTAACGTATCAATATTATCAAGACCACATAAAGCCGGCGCCGCCGGAAAAGAAAAAGGGGTTTGTCTGTACGGTCTGCGGCTATATTTATGAGGGAGAGACTCTGCCAGAAGATTTTGTATGTCCGGTGTGTAAACATCCGGCCGCTGATTTTAGACCGGCACAGTAAAAAAATAAAACCGGCAGGGCATTGCGCCCTACTTTTTAATCTGATTTTTTACTTCTCTTTCAAGATTATGAATGGTATCAAGGTATGCTTGCTCAACGGGAGCAATTGTTTTCTCCTGATATTTGCGATATTCTTGTTTGGCTTTTTCGATTGCCTGAGTGTGACTGATTGTTCCGCTGTTTTGCAGAAGTTTTCTGTTGCCAGATGATAGTACTGTATCAAGCTGGTCTATGTAGTCGCTCATATACATCGGTATATGCTCGATAGCATTGATTTCAGCAAAATCGAAATAACCGGAAACAAGATTATTAAGAACTTTAAGCTCTGTTTCAGATAAATAATTTTTCGCAACGCCAATATCTTTAAGCGCCGGTATTTCACCCGAAAACGAAGTTAATCCCATAAACGGCTTTTCTGCGTCTGCCCGCTGATAAATGACTTCAGCCGCCGTATGTCCGTGAGCCGCAAAGTGCAGTTTGTTTTGAACAATCTTAAAAAACTTAACGGATTCGGCGGCTTTCGGATTATAATCAACGCTTGTTGCGTATAAATCAAGAACTTGTCTGTAAAGAACTTTTTCTGAGGAACGAATATCTCTGATTCGGTCAAGCAGTTCTTTCCAATAAGAACCGCCGCCGTTCCCTTTTAAACGCTCATCATCAAGAGCAAATCCTTTCTGCATATATTCCTTTAAAATTCCCATAGCCCAAATTCTGAACTGTGTGCCACGAAGTGATTTTACACGGTAGCCAACAGAAATAATGACATCAAGGTTATAAACCCGCGTAATATTGCTTTGTGTTTTTCCTTTCATTGCACCGTGCGGACTGGTTGTTGCAATTTCTGCAACAACCACTTTTTCGTCCAACTCGCCTTCGGTAAAAATATTTTTGATATGGCGGGAAATCGTGGACTTATCCCTTTGGAATAATTCTGACATCTGCTCTTGTGACAGCCAAACGGTATCGCCGTCAAAAGTTGCTTCTACTTTTGTGATACCGTCATCCGTTGTATAAATAATTAAGTCTGTATTTGGGTTCATAATAATCTCCATTCCTAAGCTTAGCGGAAGAAGTACGAGCAAAAAGCAGCGTAGCTGTTTTTGCTCGTACTTCACTATCCCTCTGTCAAAACAGATTTCTGACAGCTAACCGTTTTCGGCGCCGTATGTTATTTTAGCTATTATTTTTTATCCCATTAGAAAATCCGTGTTGCAAAATTATACAATCCGTGTTTCCAGACTTTCATCTCATGGCCGCCATCGGTGACATAGAACATATGGGGAATCCCATTTTTCGTCAATACTTTATGGCAGGTGCCGCCCAGTGCATTTTCACCGCCCTCAGACTTTCCATTGTTAAGCATAAGAAGCGTATTGTTCTTATACTCATCCGGAAGCCGGAATGTCTCTTCGGTAAACAGCCCTTTTTCGGCAACGCCATTTGCCTCATAGGCAAAGACGCCATATCCCGGACTGAATGCCGCGATATAACCGAATGTTTCCGGCATATTGAGGCCGATATTTAAAGATTCGCGGCCGCCCATGGAAAATCCGGCAATCGCCGTATTTTCGCGCCCCTCGGCAATCGAATAGTTTTCTTTCATATAAGGCATGAGGTTGTCTCTCAAATCGTTAATAAAATTATCGAATGCCGCATAGTGCTCAAGTGTAAATTCGCTGGTCGCCTTATCGTTTTCCCGTGCGCGGCAGTTTGGAATGACGACAATCATTTCCTTTGCCTGACCGTTTGCAATCAGGTTTCCGATAACATATTGCGGTTTGCCCGTCAACCACTCGTTTTCATCCCCACCGATTCCATGCAGGAGGTAGAGAACAGGATATTTCTTTTCCGTCGTGTAACCGGCCGGTAAAATTATATTTACCTTGCGGTCTTTTTTTGTTGTCGTAGAGTAGTAGGTCTTGCTCTGTTTTTCTCCATAAACAACCGCGCTGTTGGATTTGTCATAATTGGCCGGTACTTCAAAGGTGCCCGGGCCCTGAAATACATAGCGGGCGAAGTTGTAAAAACCATTGCGCCAAACCGGCCAGTCATGCCCGCCCTTAATGGTATAGTAAAAATGTTTTACGCCATTGGCAGTAAGGGCATTGTGATACCGCTCCGGCTCCTTGTGAACCATCGTATCCTGAAGACCGTTATTAATCATAATCAGCGTGTTGTTCTTATATTCATCCGGCAGGGTAAAGGTCTTTTCCGTAAACAGACCCTCTTCTGTCAGACCGTTGTTCGTGTAAGGGAAAATTCCGTAGGCAGGACTGAAAGCTCCTGTGTATCCAACTTTGTCGGCAAGGGAAATCCCGATATGAAGAGAGACGCGGCCTCCCATGGAGAGTCCGGCAACTGCGGTGTTTTCCCTGCCTTCGGCAACGGAATATGTCTTATTAATGAAAGGCATGAGATTATCTCTGAAATCATTGATGAAGTTGTCAAAGGACTTCACATGGTCAAGGGCGAATCCATTGGCGTTGGCGGCCGAATCATCTTCACGGCACCGGCAATTTGGCATTACCAATATCATCTCATTTGCTTCCTTAGAGGCAATCATATTGCCAAGCATTGTCTGAACGCTGCCGGAAACCCAATCCTTTTCATCACCCATGCCGCCGTGGAACAGATATAATACAGGATATTTTTTCTCTTCCGTATAACCCTCAGGAAGAATGACAACGGCATTTCTCTCCTTACCCGTAGTAGTAGAGTAATATTTTGTCTGAATCATTTTTCCGTAGCCGACGCCGCTTTGTTTATTTGTAAATTTATCCGGCGTTGCTTTCATGCGGGAATCGGATGGCTGTGCCGGAGTAGATGTCGGTTTTTGCGTTGGAGTAGCCGTAGAGGTCGGGGTGGCGGTAGCGGTGGAAGTTGGTGGTGTAGCTGTTGCCGTAGGGGACGGCGTAGCGGAAGCGGTTGCCGAAGTATCCGCAGTCTGGTTTTTGTTTGGCTGCCGTTTTCTTACAGTCACGCTCACAACGCCTACCTTTCTCGTCTTTTTCTGCAGTTTTTCCCGAACGGTAATCTTAGCTTTGCCGGCTTTGCGTGCGGTAATCTTACCTTTCTTGGAAACTTTGGCAATTTTCGGTCTGGAAGATTTGTAAGTATACTTCGCTTTCTTTTTCTTATTTTTCAGAGTTATACTCTTTTTCTTACCAATATTCAATGTCAGCTTCTTTGTTCTAATTGTCGTTTTTTTCGCCTGTTTTGCCGCAATCGTGGTTCCGTTCAGCAAGACGGAAAATATCAGCGCCAAAGCAAACATTTTCATTGTCTTTTTCACTGTAATCGTTTTCCCTCCGTTCGTCAAATTTTAATTTTGCGTGTCAAATAATAAAGTTACGGGCCCGTCGTTTACCGAGGCCACTTTCATATCAGCGCCAAACTGACCGTGCTCTACGTGAAATCCTTCATTCCGGCAGGCGGAAATGAATTTCTCATAGAGAGGGATGGCAACATCCGGCTTGGCGGCTCCGCTGAATCCGGGGCGGCGGCTTTTCAGATTGGCGTAGAGGGTAAACTGCGAGACCACGAGAAGCTGGCCGCCCGCCTGCTCCAGATTGCGGTTCATTTTGCCCTCGTTATCTTCAAAGACCCTCACGCCGCAGATTTTGTCCGCCAGTTTCAGAGCGTCCGCTTCCGTGTCGTCAGGGCCAATGCCCAGAAGAACAAGGAATCCCTTTTCAATTTGTGCTTTGACTTGTTGCTCAATGGTGACGGACGCTTCTGTCACACGGGTTACAACTGCTTTCATAGTCTCCTCCATTCCCATTTTGTTCCATAGAAAGGAGTTTTTCCTTTCTCGTTATGCCTCCGGCATAGCCAATCAATTTACCTTTTGCTCCAATCACCCGATGACAGGGAATCATGAGTGAAATCGGGTTGTGGGCGATTGCCCCACCGACTGCCTGTGCAGACATGGAAGCAATTTTTTGTTGCTTTGCAATCTGTTCTGCCACTTCCCCGTAAGTCATTGTCTGTCCGAAAGGAATCGTAAGCAGAATTTCCCATACGGACTTTCGAAATGGTGTGGTCTCGATTGCTCCGATTGCCAGAGGCGGGGTGAAAGCCGGTTCTCTGCCGCTAAAATAAATGGCGAGCCAGTTGTCGGCCTGCTCAAAGACAGGAAGATTTTTTTCTATGTAATGTTCCCTGAGCGTAGAGCCAAAATATTTCTGACCCTCGAACCACAAACCAATCAATGCTTCGCCATTGCCTGCCAGAGTAATCCTGCCAAGCGGCGAAGCATAATGATGTAAATAGTGTGTGACAGAGCTACCCTTAGTTGGCATTAAAATATTTAACCCCTGTCATTAATTTCTTTCCTTTGATGGCAAAAAGTTCCGATACGCTTACGACCTGAAATCCCTTTTCTTTGCAATATGCCAGAATTTCCGGAACTGCCTGTGCGGTTTTTTCGTGTACCGAGTGCATATTGATAATGCCGCCGTCTGCCAGAATCGAAGTTACATTTTTTACAATCGCGTCTTTATCTACTGATTCCTGATAATCATGGCTCCAAATCGAGACATCGATAAATGGCTTTTCAATTACGTTAAACATTGTTTTGCTGTAGGCTACGTTCGGCGCGCGGAAGAGGAAGTTCTTATATCCTGTGATTTCCTGCAGAATTTCATCCGTTTTGGCAATTTTCTGCCTGATGGTATCCGCTTTTTCCGTGTTTAAGCCTTTTGAATCATAAGAATGATTGGCAACCTCAAAGCCTGCTTTCCATGCGTCTACTACTTCTTGTCGGGACTGTTCATCATGTTTGATGTGAGCGCCGATATAGAAGAATGTCGCATGTGCGCCAGCCGCTTTTAGGGCTTCCTGAATCTGTGTACCGTAATCGACATAGGAATTGTAGCCTCCCGGCCCGTCGTCAAAACTCATGGCAACAACCGGTTTGGATGTATCAATATTATCCTTAATCCACTGCTCGTCTAATCCCTCGTATTTGAACTCGGAAGATTCAAACTCCGGTGTCGCTGCCGGTGTAGGTGTTGCTGTCGCAGTAGCCGTCGCTGATGTGGATGGTGTCGGGGTAGCAGTCGCTGTCGATGTCGCCGGATTACCGGACGGCGTCGGTGTGGAAGAGCTGCCTGAATTGTCCGGCGTCTTCTTGCTCTCCTCTGCTTTTGTCACCGTAACTTTGCAAGTCAGTTTTTTCTTGCCAATCTTTGCAAGTACAGAAGCTTTTCCCGCTTTCTTGCCTTTCACGACAACGCTTTTCTTTTTCTTCTTTGATAATGTAATGAATTTTTTACCTGTCTTCACAGACCATTTTGCTTTTTTGGAAGCGTTCTTAACTTTAATAGTTTGTTTCTCCCCGATTTGAATACTGATTTTTTTTGTACTCAGTTTCGCCGCTTTTTTCTTGGCGGCTGCCGGAGCAGAGGGAAGCGCTGCTCCCAAAAGCATAGCGGCTGTCAGCAGATAACTTATGGGTTTGTAAAATTCTCTTTTCACTGGCATTCTCCTATCTTCTTTTTTTAGAAAGTTTTTCATGGCTGCAAATACTTTCTTTATAATAGTTTCAGTTTACTACAGAACGGCATATTTGTAAATGTTATCGTAAAGTAAATTGGAGGTTGCCATTTATTCCCCTGTGAGCAATGACTTTGGTGTAATTTTCCTGATTTTCAGAGAAAGCAGGCACAGTGTCGCAAAGGCGAATAGGATAAGGCCGATACCGGCAGCGATGACAAATCCGACAGGAACGGAGAAAGTACATTTGACGATTCCAATCCCACTTAGGAACAATGCGGTTAATGGGTTAATTATCAGACTGCATACCATCAACCCGATTATGGAAGACACAATAATGGTTGGCATAAACGACAGCGCCGTCTGCAGGATAAGCTGTCCTGTAGTAAAACCAAGGGATTTCAGTATACCGTAATCGTGCTGCTTATTATTCAGTACCGTACGCACAAGTAAATACAGAACAAAGGCAACGATAATGGCGGAAAGCGCAAGTATGGCGATTACGATAATTGCTATAAGCGAGACATATACACTGCCGGTGCCGTCTATCATGGAACCTATATTGATTGTCGTATTTACACTGCCCTCAAACTCCTTTTCCATTTGCAGATTAAACGCATCAATATCGGTTTTGCCGGAAAGATGGATGTAGTAGCTTGTATTTGTGAGCAATCCCAACCGTTCATACCCCGTCCTTGTGAGCAGGCAGTCTCTGCCGAGATTGTTGCTGATTTGCGTGAAGCCGCAGATTAAATAGTTTTCCCGTTTTCCATTTGCAGTTATCTGTATTTCATCCCCGATTTTCATGCCGTTTTCTTTTGCATATTTTGCAGCAATGGCGATTTCATTATTATATTTAGGAAATCTGCCCTCAAATACGATGTCCTGATTGTTTATTTTTGAATAATCATTGCAGATTGTTGCCATAAGCTCCGCGCCCCCTGTATGCGATACATTCAGGGAAGTAAAAAGATAGAGTTTCTCTACGCGGTCGTCCGCATCCATTTTGCGCAGAAAATCATCTTCCGCTTCCGTCTGCACATTAATACAACTGTCTGCGGTTTCGCCTACGATTAAGTTCAAAAATGGCGCTGTATTTGTAATTACATTTTCAAGCATTAAACCGGAAAACACAACGATAAGGGATAGCACGAGCATGGTAATGCATATGGTTATATTATGTTTTACTCCGGACAACGTGGTTTTCAGCGCAAGGGCAAACGTTAAAGGAGCTTTTGTTTGTTCCAGCGGGATATGATTGTTTTTAAAATTGTGTGTCTGAATGCCGGAGCGGAGCGCCACCACAGGCTCAATTTTTTTTATTCTGCGCGACGCAAACCACACGGCAAATACAACGGCGCCGATTGGAATGGTGATTGAAAGTACGAGGGGTACAGGTAAAAACCGTATGGCGTAGGGGATTCCCGTCTGCGCAATCATCATCGTATTGACCGTGGGAAACAGGGAATACGAAATTCCCGCGCCAATGACGGCGGCAATTAAAGTCAGGCTTGAGAATTGCAGCAATAATGAGCCGATTAACTGTCCTGACGTATAGCCCATGGCTTTCAGTATACCGAGGTTCTTCATATTATTCTGGATATAATTGGTAATATTTGAGACAATTACCACAAAGGCAATCAGCAGTACGAAGAATGCCATAGCGCTTATAATTCCCGAACAAATCATTTGTGAAATATAGCGGGACTGGGAGACGATATCATAGCAGTTACTCACCATTGTGATATTCGGGTACTGTTTGGAAACGGCGCTTTTCAGTGATGATTCATATGTTAGATTTTCTGACTTATCCGTCAGCCGCGCGGAACACAGCGTCGCCTGCGGCGCATAGCCGCTGCGCTCAAGCTCCGCATACTTATCTTCCGTGAGTATAAGTTCTGTTATTACGCAATTGTGCGAGCCCATCATAATGCTGTTAAAGAAACCGCACACCGTATAGGTCACTTTGTGGCTGCCAATCGAAATATCAATTGGTTTTCCCACGGTGATATTGTCTGTTTTATATATCATGGGAAGATATACGCCGCTTGTCAGATTACTTTCTTCGACGATTTCCGCTTTACCGATAGTGCGGGTTAAAGCCTCTTTCTTATTTAAAAAGGCAAGCCAGCAATTTACCTTGCCGCTGTTATAAGGAAACGAGCCGGTCATGTGCATACAGTTATCCAGCCGGTATTGTGCGGTGCGGTTATCGTCTTTGAGCGTCTGCGACAAAAATTCCTGCATTTTATCGGAATTGCCGTCCACTGCTAAAGTGACATGTTCTGCGTTAAATTTATCGTGATATCTGTCAAAATTTGATTTGTAGTCCATGGAGAGCATGAGCCAGAGATTAAGCATGGAAGCGGCAATCAGAATCAAAACGATGATGGAAGCCGTCTGGCCTTTTGCCTTTCGCATATTAGAGAGGGCAATCAAAAAAATATTTTTCATGTTACCACCCCATTTCATTTAAAAATGCGGAAAGTTTTTCATGCCGCTGCGTATCGCCGTGCGAGTATTTACCCAAGTCGCATTCGCCTAAAATTACGCCGTCCTGTAAGTACAGTATACGGTTGCCGCGGCGCGCAGAACGCATATCGTGTGTTACCATAACAATGCTTTGGCCCCGCTCATTACATTGAGTCAGCGTATCAAGCACGTCCAGTCCGGTTTTGCTGTTGAGGGCGCCGGTAGGCTCGTCGGCAAAAAGAATTTCCGGTGAATTAACAAGTGCGCGCACGATTCCCACCCGCTGCGCTTCCCCGCCCGAAATCTGCGTCGGGAATTTCTTCTGTGTGTCTTCGGAAATACCTACTGCCGCAAATAATTCCCGCACTCTTTGTAAAAGCGTCTTTTTCTCTTTGTTGACGAGCAGTCCGGCGGCAAGTACGTTGTCCATTACGCTCATGTTGTCAATCAGATAAATCTGCTGAAATACGAATCCGCAGTGGTCGCGCCGGAACACGGCAAGGCCGTCAGAATTCAAATCGGAAATAATTTTTTCGCCAAAGGTAATCGTTCCGAGCGTAGGCGTATCCATTCCCGACAGCGCGTACAAAAGCGTAGATTTACCCGCGCCGCTTGCGCCCATAATAACGGTAAAGTCACCTTTATGGAGCGTCAAATCAATATTTTTCAAAACATGCTGCATAGAGCCGCCGTTAGAAAAGGATTTGCATAACTTCTCAGTTTTTAACAAAATTTGTTTCATATGGAATATCCTCCCATCTAATAAGAAAAGGCCGCCCTGTGCAGAACGGCGCGGTTTTCAGTCGCCGTTTTTTCTAGGACTATTGTACCTTTTCAATTCTTAACGGTCTTTATGCAATCCTTAAATTTTTCTTAAATCTACTACGATTAAATCCATTCGCCCAGCGCAATCGCAATCGTCACCCGCAGTCCGGCGGAACCGTTTTCCACGTCAAGCCGTCCTTTCATTTCTCTCATACAATAATCCGCAATATAGAGCCCGAGTCCCGCGCCCTCAATGTTTTTTGTATTGCCGCCGCGCCTGAATTTTTCTTTTATAAACGGCAGTTCCGCCTCGTCAATGCCGCCGCCGTAGTCTTCAATAATGACGGTCAGACAGCGCTCCTTTGTAAGTATCGTCACATCTATTGGAGTATTTGCGTATTTATAAGAATTGGCAAACACATTGTCAAACACCTGCTGTAGACGCAGTCTGTCTGCAAATAACAGACAATCGGGAACCGACGGTATTACGGCGCGGTGCAGATAATCCGCATTTTCGAGCAGAGTCTGCAGTTCGCCGCTTTTTAAAATCGACGGCGTTACGGGAAGTTCCTGAAGCTCTTCCAACGTGGCGGAAAAGAGATTTGTAACCAGCGTATTAATCTGGTCTGCCTTTTGTATAATTTGCCCGTAATTTTCCCGATTCTTTTTATCGGACGATAATGCCGCTCCTACTTCGGAAGCCGCTTTGATACTGGCAATCGGCGTTTTAATATCGTGCGACAGCTTTGCCACCAGTTCCTTTTTGCTCTCGTTTGCTTTCGCCTCGGCAATTTTTGCTTTTTTTAATTCACAGCGCATGATATCAAAACTCTCGGTAAATGCCCCGAATACATTTTGACGGTCCATTTCCAACGGAATATCGAGATTGCCTGACGCAACCCGCTTTGCAAATTGTTTCAGTTTATGAAACGGTTGGATAATCGCGCGCCGCATATAGAAAAAGAAACCCGCACAGATAACAAACTGTAAGAATATGACCGCTATAAAGGCGAAAATGACGGTCTGTTTTTCGGATTGGTAAATCAGCTTGTCGTTGTTGTAAATAATGAGTTTGCCCGCCGCTCCATTCGCCCGAACATCAAGAATCGTATCTTTGTGGCGGATTGCCATATTGAGATTTTCACTGAGGCCGGATTTTGTTTTGTACAAAACAGTTCCTTCCAAGTCAATCACAACATAATCAAGAGCCGTCGGATTGGTAAGGCTATCCAGATGCTTCCAGTTGTCCTGCACAGTCTGGACAACTTCATTGACAGCGACAGTATCCTGCTCATTCTCTGTTTTCGGAAGTATATACAGAATAAATACTGTCACTTCAATGAAAAAGAGGACAAATACGGCGCCGAAAAAAATATGGCTTTTCATTCATTCCCTCCCATGAAGCGGTAACCGTCGCCCCAAACGGTAATAATATATTGAGGTTTGTCTGCGTTTCGCTCAATTGCTTTGCGTATTTTGCGGATATGCACATTGAGCGTGCCATCGCCCGTAAATCTATCCTCCCAGACGTTTTCAAAAAGTTCCTGCTTCGAGATTACCTGTCCTGCGTTTTGTATCAAATAAGCCAGCAGCTTAAATTCAAGCGACGTCAGTTTTACCGGAGTTCCGTCAATGCGAACCTGCTTCGCATGAAAGTCGACAAATAAATGCCCGTCCGTGTATGTTGCTGTCTCTTTGCTTCCATAGCGTTTGAGCACCGCCTTGACCTTTGCTAATAGGACGCTGAGGGAATAAGGTTTCTGGATATAATCGTCGCCGCCAATACTGAGAGCGATAATTTTGTCATTATCACTTGTGCGCGCAGAAATAAACAGTATAGGTATTTCCGTAGTTTCCCGAAGCTCTTTGCAAAGCTCGAAGCCGCTGCCGTCGCCGAGGTTTATGTCAAGCAAAAGCAGCTCCGCACTGTTTTCCCTGAAAAAATCCCTGCAGTCGGAGGCGCTGTATGCAATTGCCGTTTTAACACCAAACAGGTTAAAATATTCCGCTGTGCTGTCAGCAAGCATTTTTTCGTCATCTATAATTAGACAATCATATGTCATTTTTAGTCCCCTTCCGTTTTTGGTGTATGTTTTATTATATGATGTTGAGGTCAAAAGGTATTTTGCCCCCAACAAATGATGCGAATTGCTTCGTTGTTTCACAACTCCCGCAATTCTTCAAACATCATTATATTTTGTTTTTTGGAAGATTACAAGCCAACATTGTTATGGAAAATTATTCTTTTATGCGGCTGCTATTTCTGCTATACTGAAAGCAGATGAATGGAAAGAGAAAAGGAGAGGATTGCTTATGTCAACGACGGTAGAGTTTCATGATTACGTGATAGAAAATCTCCGCAAAGCGGGGGATGTTACTTCACGTAAAATGATGGGAGAGTATCTTGTTTATTTTAATGGGAAGCTGGTAGGTAATATATGTGATAACTGCTTGTATTTGAAGCCGACGGATTCGGCGCTGGAGCTGCTGCCGGAGGCAGAGAGAGGATATCCGTATGAGGGTTCGAAAACGTTAATGGTTATTGTAGAAGAGGTAGAAGATACCGAACTGATGACAAAGGTTCTGCACGCCATGTACGATGAACTTCCACAGAAGAAAAAATGATGAAAGGGGGAGGAAAGCCCCTTTCATAAATAAGTCCTTAACTCTGCCCGCAGCGCTTCTTCGGTCTCAATCGTACGGCGGGCAAGGTTTTTGATTTCGTCCTCGGCTGCCGGATATTGATTCAGATAGCGGTAAAGGGATTTTATGCCCATGTTGCACCCGTCGGTGATAAGGTCTGCGATATTACAATCGTTATCTTCGCCTAAAGTTTTCAATTCCGTCTTTATTTTTGACATTGCTTTCGCTATGGCAGCAGGTTCTTTTCCCTCTTCATTATATTTTTCCAAATATTGTTTTGTTTCCTGTTTCAGCCTCGTATGGATTTCACGGCTGTCCTGTAAAATCTTTTTCAGACTTTCGTTCTGTACCTGTTCCATAACGTCATCCAGAGAGGAAATGCTCATCTTAATGCCGGCGTTGCACTCCCGTAAAAGCTTGATTGTATCATCTGACATAATTTAACTTCCTTCCATGTTGTTTTTCATAGTATGTGAAAGGAATTGGATATTATACGAAATCAGTTCCCTCCCCGTGATTTCCGAAACGCATTCGGCGACATGCCGAACTGCTTTTTGAACTGGCGGCTGAAGTGTTCGGTGTTAGAGTATCCGCACATTTCCGCAATTTTATAAATCGGTAAATGAGTAGAAGCAAGCTTTTCTCTGGCAAGAATTAACCGGTTTTTTATTACATCTTCCATGCAGGAAATACCATAACGTTTCTGATACAGTTTTTGTAAATGTCTAGGAGAGATGTACAATTGTTTTGCCATGTCCGGAACATTCCAAGGGGAGGCGGGATTGTTTTTAATATTCATATGAAGCTGTTGTAACGCCAGTTCCCGAAAGTCTTTGGATTTATTCGACAGCGACTCCCGCAATTTCGAAAACAGAATTTGGAAGAGCGACTGGATAGTAAATTCCCGAAACTGATTTTGAAAAAAATTTTCGATTGCCAGCAAATGAATCAGTTCGCTGATAAAAATGTGTTCCATTGCCTTAAAAGGCGTGGCAAAGGGAATGATTCCGTTGCAGATAAATGGTTCGTCCGTGTAAAAGCGTATCCAGTCGTCGCTGAAATTTTCCCCCTCGATAGAGCCGTATTCAATCGAAGAAAAGGGCGGGTACAGAACTATCGTATGGGCAGGCATAACGCTTCTCTTTCCATCAACAATATAATAAGCCGGAGACTGGCTCATGGTCAGTAACCACCAATCATTGGTTTTATCAACAATATATTGGAAACCGGCAGGATGAGTTATATTATTTTGTACATATAAAATGTCAATCATAGCAGTTTCTCCTTTCTACGCCCCCCCATTTTTTCCCATATGTCGCAATAGGTAAATATAGAATACACCTGTTTTTGGTATAAGACAAGAAAAAAGAAAAAAATATCTGAATATATCATAAAAAGAACATAATTTATCATGGAAAAACATTTTATTTTTGATACAATGATAATTACAATTATTTTAATTGATTTCCGTTCCTGTTCCGTGTTTTTGAAGCAGGAATTGTAATGTATCTGGTGTAGCCAAATGATTTCTTCAAAGGAGACAGATAAGAAATGAAGCATATATTTTTTCGCAGAGCCCAAATGTATATAACTCTGTTATTGATTATGGCGTTAGCAATGACCATTGTTCCTGTTACCAGTAAAGCATCGTCAGAAGAAGATGTACAGAAAGAGGAACAGACGGAGAGTGGCGGATATATACTTAGTTATACGCGTGAAGAGGATGATACTATTATGGGAAGAAGCGGGCAAAAAGCCCATGGAATGTACCAGTCGGCAGTGACGGATAGTATGCATCTGGCATATAGCAGGGATGGTAAGAATTTTGAAGCCCTGAATTATAATACAGGCGTTCTCTTTGCAAAAAATAAGGGAACGCAGACGAAAGGAATAAAGCAGCCTTATATATTCCGCATGAAAGATGGAAGTTTTGGTGTTCTTGCCGTGCGTACAAATGAAGAAAAGGATGGCGAAGAAGAAATAGCAGATGAAGATAAGGGGAAACTAATATTTTTTACATCAAAAGACTTACTCTCCTACAAAGAAATAGGTATGCTGACAGTAAGCGACACGGATACAGTAAAAAAACCGGAATGTACCTACGACAAAGAATCAGACCGTTACTATATCCGTTGGACCAGTAAGGAAACCGGAGAAGATTATATAAATGAAACGTTGGACTTTTCTTCTGTGGGAGAAAAGAAGCAGCAGGAGCGAACGAGTGGGGAAAGTATTTTATCTGACATTCCTTATGCCATTGAGAGTAATATGATTGCAGTGACTTTGGAAGAGTCAGAGAAGATTCTTAATAAATTGAAGCCGATTGTCAATACATCTGTAGAAGAAGCACAGGTAGAAGTTACTTGTGGAAGACCAAGGGATTTGTCCGGAGTTCGGGTTAAGGCAAATTATTCCGATGGTTCTCAAACAGAGAAAAGTGTAATATGGAATAAGGATGATTTGGCAAACGTTGATTTTAACAAGCTGGGAACATACAAGGTAACGGGTACAGTTAGGACATTGGGAGATAAAATCTCAAAAAGTGATAACTATCCTTTTATAGCGGGAAATGCTGACCCTAATATTGTATTCTTCAATGGTAAATATTATTTTATTGCCACCAATGAATCCGGAAATTTGAATTTTTACATTCGCGAGGCAGATACGGTTACCGGATTGAAAACAGCAAAGAAATATCGTATATATGACGAAGCTAAAGGAAAAGAAGGAAATATTGTATCTAAGAGCAATCATTGGGCTCCTGAATTACATGTGATTAACAATGAATTGTATATGTTTTTTGCCACTAATATAGGCACCGGATGGGATGTACAATGTGCAATCATGAAATTAAAGACCGGGGGAAATCCTACGGTATATGCGGATTGGGAAGCTCCGAAGAGATATCTTGACAATACCGGCAAAAACTTAAACCGTTCCTATGGGGGAATTACGTTGGATATGACACATTTTTCCTATAACAACCGTCATTATGTTATTTGGTCCCAAAGAAATTTCTCTAAAAACGGTGGAACGGCGGATTTGTGGATTGGTGAAACGACAGCAGAGAATCCCGGAAAATTAATAAGTAAGGCCGTGAAAATTGTACCTTGTGAATATGGATGGGAACGCAATCATGAGTTTGTAACAGAAGGTCCCAATGTCATTATAACAAAAGATAAATTGTACTTAACATATTCCGGAGGGGCAACGGATGAAACTTATTGTGTGGGAATGACGCAGATAGATTTATCAGACAATGTAGATTTTCTGGATGCAGCTTCTTGGAAAAAGACGAATTATCCTTTGCTGACAGGTTTTACATCACGAGGGGAAAACAAATATCATGGTCCGGGACACAACTCCTATGTTACAGATGAAGATGGCAACTTAATCAATGTGTTTCATGCCAGACCGGGAGACGGCACAGATTTTAAAAGGGATGCTTTCCTGCGGGTAGTTCAGTTTGGAGTGGATGGTGAACCTATACTGGATATAGAAGAGGAAGCAGAAGTGCTTCCGGAAAATAGAGCGGTGACTATGATGGTTATAATAACAGACAAAATAATAGAAACACCAACACCGATACAAACGGCCACACCAGTGCCAACAGCTACGCCAACTGATACACCGACGGATATTCCAACACAGATTCCGACAGGGGGGCCGTCAGATAAGCCGACGCAACTGCCAACAGAAAAGGCAGAATCGACAGATAAGCCATACCGGAAAATTGAGCCGACGACGTCTCCGGTTATCAAAAAGCTTAAGTTCAGTCCTTCTTCCAAAAAAGTAAAAGCAGGCAAAAAACTGAAGTTGGGTAAATATTTGAAAATTACAAAAAAACGCAAGGGTTCTGCGGCGTTCAAATATGAATTTACAAAGAAAAAGTATAAAAAATATGCATCGCTTACGAAAAAAGGAGTCTTGAAAACAAAGAAGAAAGGACGGAAGAAGACGATTTATGTCAGAGTAAGGGCGCTGGATGGAAGTAAAAAAACAGCGAAAATAAAGATTAAAATACGATAGATAATTTCTTGAATTTTCTGATGATAGATAGCAATCGCCTCCTTTATGTGTGTTTGAATTGGTACTTTAATTATACTATGAGAGGCCGGTTGTTGCTATAAATACAGAACCAAAGGTTCTGGGAGTATTAAAAGAGGTTGCCATGCTTCGCAAACCTGCATAAATACTGAATGTGTGGAGTTTTGCTCATGGTTATGATTATAAGGAAATGGAGGAATGAGGAAGAGATGAAGAAAAGAACACTAGTGAAAGTGCTGGCAAGTTTCTTCGTATTGTGCTGTGCTGCATTTTTTGCCGTAGTACCATCTAAGGCGGATAATCCGATTGTACAAAATATTTATACAGCGGATCCGGCGCCAATGGTATCCGGAGATACTTTATATTTGTACACAAGCCATGATGAGGATAAATTAGTTAGCAACTTTTACACAATGAATGACTGGAAATGTTATTCCACGAAAGATATGGTGAACTTTACAGACCATGGAGTCGTTTTGTCTTTAAAGACATTTAAGTGGGCACAGGATCGTGCATGGGCGCCGCAGTGTATTGAGAGAAACGGTAAATATTATCTTTATGTACCGATACATAAGAAAAACGGCGGAATGGTAATCGGCGTTGGTATAAGCGACAGTCCGACCGGTCCGTTCACCGATGCTATAGGCAAACCTTTAGTTGATGATGGGGAATGGAACAATATTGACCCGACAGTATTTATCGATGACGACGGACAGGCATATTTGTATTTTGGAAATCCGAAACTCCGTTATGTAAAACTGAACGAAGATATGATTTCTTATGATACGTCGATTGGCAAAAAGGGCGTTGTAGATGTAGAGATGAACGAAGATACATTTGGACCGAAAGTTGATAAGGATCGAATCTCTTCGTATGCTGAGGGACCGTGGTTCTACAAGCGCAACAATCTGTACTATATGGTATATGCAGCATTTTTACCGAGTGGCGGTTCGGAACATCTGGCATATTCAACCAGTACTTCCCCGACCGGCCCGTGGGAATACAGAGGCATCTTTATGCCGACACAGGGAATTCCGTCAGGTAATAATTGTTACACCAACCATCCGGGAATTGTAGATTTTAAAGGGCATACTTACCTGTTCTATCACAATCAGGCTCTGAAAGGCGGCTCGAGTTATCACCGTTCGGTTGCGGTAGAGGAATTTGAATACAATGAAGATGGCACAATTCCAACCATTAATATGACTAAAGATGGCCCGAAAGCGATTGATGTCCTCAATCCGTATGTATGGACAGAGGCCGAGACATATGCGTGGGGAACCAATATTGAAGTCGAGGGCAGCAAGCCGGAGGGACTGAATCTGTGTGATATTAAAAACGGAAGTTCTGTTAAAGTGAAAAATGTTGATTTTGGAGAAAAAGGAGCAGTATCCTTTAGAGCGGCAATTGCCAGTGTGAAAGAGGCGAAAATGGAGTTGCACTTAGATTCCAGCGACGGGCCGCTCATCGGAACGCTGAACATTGAGAATACCGGAGGCGACTATTTATTTAAAATCTTCAGCACCGATATTGTGAATGCGACGGGAGTCCATGATTTGTTTATGGTATTTAAGGGCGAAGATAAAGTCAGTCTGGCGAAATTTGACCACTGGCGTTTTATAGCGCCAGATGATGCTGGAGATATTCCTGACCCGACACCAAAACCGACGCCGACTGCGTCACCGACACCGACGGCATCGCCGACACCAAAACCGACAAAAGCGCCGACACCGGTTCCGGCGACGGCTACTCCAACGCCAGTTCCGACACAGGATACGAATCAAAACGTTAATACGCCGTCAGTAAGTCCATCTCCATCACCAAAGGTAGAGCAGGACGAGAAAATTGTAGTTGCCAAAGTGAAAGGTCTTTCTGTTAAAGTTGTAAAGAAAACGAAGAAAGCTAAAATTTCATGGAAAAAGGTAAAAGGCGCTGCCGGATATAAAGTAATTTATGCTACGGATAAGAAATTCAAAAAAGGCGTTAAGAAAATAAGTACAAAGAAAACAAAATGCGTTTCTAAAAAATTGAAAAAAGGAAAGAAATATTTTGTAAAAGTCAGGGCTTATAAGAAAGATAAGACCGGTAAGATTGTATATGGGAAATACAGTGCGGTGAAAAAAGTTAAGGTAAAATAAATATTGCTTAATGAAGATTAAGAGAGTATTAAATAACGTTCTCATTCATTAATCCTTATTTAATAAAACATTAAAAACGATGCGTGAAAATGCGTCGTTTTTAATGTTTATACAGAAAGCGGAGGTTATTAGATATGTCGGAATACCAACGACACAGCCACGAGTTTCCACCGGTATGGGATAAGCAGTCCCGTATTTTGATTCTTGGCAGTTTTCCCTCTGTAAAATCAAGAGAGGAGGGATTTTTTTACGGACATCCGAGAAATCGTTTCTGGAAAGTATTGTCTGCCGTTTTATCCTGTCGGGAGCCGGCTTCTATTGAAGAGAAAAAGGAAATGCTTCTTACACATGGAATTGCCTTATGGGATGTGATTGCCGTCTGTGAAATAAAGGGCTCCAGCGACAGCAGTATACGAAATGTCATTGCCAATGATTTTACGGAGTTACTGCAACAGTCACAGATAAACGCTATTTTTACAAATGGAAAGACAGCGGGCCGGCTGTACCATAAATATGTGGAGCCGACGACCGGAATCACGGCGGACATTCTGCCCTCGACCAGTCCGGCAAATGCGGCATGGTCATTGGAACGGCTGATAGAAAGTTACCGTGAGAAAATAGTCCAATTTATTTCGTGAGCTCAGGATTTGCAAAGATACCGAGAGCCGGCGGATGGTAGGTAAACCAAAAAAAGGCAAAAGCGGTCAAAACTGTAATCAGAACCAGAAGTACCTTTTTGTTCTTTGACGGACATTGACAAGCGTTTTTGTAAGCGATGAAAAAGGCTGCTATAACGCTGATATAAAAAATAGCGATATCAACTGCCATAACCGTAAATCCGAGAATCCCCTGATAAGTATAAAAGAGAACCGGTATGAGTGCAGTACTGGCAAGCAGGCCGGCGAGCAGGGAAAAGCCGATACAAGGGAAGTCTTTCCGCAAATACAGCCAGACAGCAGTCCCGATTATGAGCATGGGAAAGAACAGAAGTTTCATGTGCTCCCATGTCGATTCATTGACAGGAGTAAGCAGTCCGATAAAACTATTTTGCCCGGACCAATCATAGACGAAGTGTGCCAATGTACCGAGAACGAAGACGACAATAGCGGCGAGTATCATTACCCTTTTTGATGAATGCATAATATCCTCCATTCCGAAAACGTATTTTGATGCTGACATCCTGTTTATAGTATACGCAGAAAATGTATTTTATGTGCTTGACAGGAGGCTGCTTCTGTGCTAGATTATTTGGTAAACAAATGTCTACCAAATGGTTTTGCAAATAGGAGGAGTGCTATGCTATCAGCGATTGCATGTATATGCGCGATTACAATGATATTCTGGTTTTACAATATTATTATAATTGGAATGACGCTCGAATTTCTTATCTCAATGACGGCGCTTACTGCCCTTTTACTTTTGGTGCGCTTTTGCTTCCGCGGCCGGATTCGCGCTTCCGTTATCCACGGTTTATGGATATTGATTGTTTTGCGGCTTCTATTGTGCGCCATATTTTCCTTTGGTGGTGAAAATAGCGCCCCGGAGGGGAGATGGAGTGCAAATCGGATGCCGAACCGTGTTGTCCGAACATTCATGACAGAGCAGAGTGAGGGAGAAGAGGGCAGGATAGAGCCGGTCGTTTTTGATATTGAAGCCATTTCGCTGCCACTGTGGGTGCGGATAGTATGGCTGAGCGGCTGTCTTGTCTTTGTGGCTGTTTTCATTTTTCTTAATGAGAGGTTTCGCAGGAAAATATACAAGACAAGGACACGGGTATATCTCCCCGATGAAGAATATCCGGTATATCAGGCGCCTCGCATATTTTCTCCATTTGTACTGCGGATTCGCCGCGAGCGGGCAATCTATCTAACGGAGGAAATTGCCGCAGATGAGGAAAAGAGGAAATACGTCATAGCGCATGAGGCATGCCACATTCAATACCATGATTTATTCTGGGCGCTTGTGCGCAATATGGTTCTCGCCTGCTTTTGGTTTCACCCTCTTATTTGGATAGCTGCTATACAATCAAAGCGGGACAACGAAATTGCCTGCGACGAGAGAGCTGTGCGAAAACTTGGCGGCAGGAGCGAACGCCAAAACTATGGGAAAGCGCTTCTTGGCGTCGTCGATGAACAGAACCGCAAAGAAGATATTTTTTATCTGGCAACGACTATGACAGCCGGAAAAAAAGAACTTTGTCAGCGGATAAAACTGCTGATGGGAGAGAAGAAAGAGAGGTTTATCACGGCGGCGTGCATTCCGCTTATCTGCCTATTATTGTTTGTCACCTGTTTTACTTCCGGCGCAAAGATAAGCGGTCTCAATGCAGAGGAGACAATACGGCAGTATCTCTACTATGACTCGCAGCAGTACCGGAGAGGTATGGTACAATTGTATCCGGATACTTATCTTTCCTATCATTGGGTCAATGACATATTCCGATGGAAATATTATGGCGTGGGAGCACAGAAAGTTTGCTCTATACAGAGGGAGGAAACGGAAACAGCAGTTGATATAAACGAATGGGCACCGGATGGGGATGTTTCTTATACGGAGCTTGTCTGGTATCGTGTGGATTTGATACGCGCTTGTGAGGTCTGGGACTATAGTAAATCTGATTTTGTTAAAAAGAATCTTCCGAAAACCGACTACGTTTTATTGGGAAAGGCAGAGGCGGAAGATGACTGGCGAATCGTGTACTGGATGGATGAAGAAGAAAGGGAGGCGGACTGATTTGAACAGGATAAAGCTATCAGAAGCGGAGTGGAAATTGATGAATGTGTTGTGGGATACTCCTTATATTACGATTAGAAACTTGACAGAACTCTTTGCCAAAGATACCGAATGGGAAAAACATACGATTATTACGATGTTACGACGTCTGGAAAAAAAGGGCGCCGTCAGTTACCGCCAGACGGGCAGGGCAAAGGAGTTTTATGCCATTATCAATCGGGAAAAGACGACGGAAGAAGAAGCGGAAAGTTTTCTGGAACGCGTCTATCAGGGAAGCCTGAGCTTGATGCTCAATCAGTTGGTGAGCCGGAATAAGCTATCGGAAGAGGAGAGGAAAGAACTGCGGAGGATGCTGGAGCGGTGATTTGAGGTCATTTTCTTTCATTGGAGAAGTTTGACGATTTTTGAGGTCATTTTCTCTCATTGGAGAAGTTAGATGATTTCCGGCGATTGTGTATTCCCGTTCTATGTATTCTTCGGTTATCGGGAACATATCCTGTATCAGAAATGCACTCTCCCGGCTGTCGTCCAGTTTGGCGATATGGAGAATGTCGCAAGGTTTCCTAGCTCTTTCTTTTTTCTCCATAATCCGCCTGTATTTATCAATGCGGCTGGATAACGGTATCATCCAGTATATCCCGGTACTTGAATCTTCAAAACAGTAATAATGTGGTCTGTTTCCTGCCTTATTTCCTTTCAGATACGGGTCTGGCATATCTTCAAAGAATTTGTCCTTAATAATATAAAAGCCTGTTTTCTTCATTTGCCTGTCCTCATTACGGAAAAGTCCCTCGCCTTGCGGCGAAGGACTATACTTTCGACCCAACCATTTATATACCGCATATTGGTCAGCGGTAAACTTTCAACCCGACCATTTATATACCACATATCGGTCAGTGGTAAACTTTCTTTGTACCTACATTCTAGCAAGTGCAAAGAGGAAAGTCAATAGGGCTTTCCATTAAAATTTTATACAGAAAATGTAGAATTATGCCCTGCTTGCTGATTCTTGAATATTTCCATCAATAAGTATACATTTAACCTTTTTTCTATCTTCTACTGTCAAAGTATTATAATAATCTTGAAAAGAATCTAAGCGTTTCCTATGTCCATTATCCTCGGCGAATAGCTTAAACTGGCTACTTTTCTCTGATTTATAAAGGTTTTATTATCCATATTCTTCAAAAATAGAGCCAGTCAGAGCCGCCGTTTTTTATACTCTTAAACCCTTGCAAAATTAGCATTGCAAATGTTCTAACGCATAACACTTTCTACAACCACATTTATTTAGCAAATAGCAGTTTCCGTTCTCTCTTCCCTTAATCTTTTGCAAGGCAAATCGTTCTTGCATATTTGTTTACTGAATCTTCGACAATACGAATCTTCTTATGTTGAATATAATATTCAATCCTTTTTGCATACCACCAATCACCTATACTAATCTGAGAATGCCCCAGAATATCGCCAATCAATCTAACTTCCTTTATAGGATTTTCTGTTAATCTTTTCCATATTTGAAAATCATAAAAATCCTCTGGAACACCAAGGACTTTTCCATTTATCACAGACCGTAAAGGACTGTTATCTTCAACTAAATCACTCCATAAAATGGCATACATTCGTACTTCTTCCTTTGAGAGTCTTTTTTCATAAGAAAGGAACCCCGCAAATTCTTCTGCCGCAACTTCGCTCCAATTTTTATAGGCTGTAATACTCTTTTCTCGGATTACATACTCTGGAATCTTTACTGCACGAACTTCATTCTCATATTGCTCCAAAGTTTGACACAAATGATAGAAGCCACATCTGGAATATGGGGCATCACTATACCAAATTCTAACCATCTCTCCATTATCCAGAAATTGATTTAGGCGAAACAATTCACTTATATAAAATTCTCCGACTTTTTTCATTTCATTATCCCATTCATTGTCCTGCTCCCATTGGTTTTGAGCATACATGGAATAAAGCAATTCTTTCCGATATACACTGTCCACAGGTTCTTTAATATCTCCTATATCTAACATAAATCCAAGACAAATAACCTCTTCTGCCGTTCCTTCTATCCAGCCAGTAAAGGGCTTTGATTTATTCTTTGCTGCTTTCATTGAAGCAGCTTCGCTCTCACCGAATAATATCTCAACCATAGCAACCTCCTTAACATCATCAAATTTGGAATTTTCTGCTGCAAGTATAGCACATTACCACATAATTTACCATAAGAAATAAGGAATACAAAGCCACCGTCATGTCCCACACTTTTTATCGTTCCAACTCTATCCAATATATCTGCCATTGTTTCCATGATAGTTTTTCCACGTAAATTGTGTGAGATTAGAATATAAAGGGAAAGTGGTTTTGAAAAAGAATGTTGCAGTAAACAAATCAGAGTGTCCTCATACAAAGGAAAAGAATTGCGGAGCAAACTTTTCCTGTAAACTTCCCTTTTTATTTGCTAGAAAAGCTACCATGTGTTACAATGAATCATATATGGCGCTTTTTCTTTTGCAAAGGGGGATTGTGATGAGAGATAGCAAAGAGATAAGGAAAAGAGGAAAAACGATATTTGCCGGCGGACTTATTTTTGCCCTGTTATTAGGAGTTTTACCGGCTGATACCGCAGAGGCGGCCAATACGCCGAAAGTAAAGCAAAAAAACATCACGCTGACGGCAGGAAAATCAAAGACAATTAAAGTCAGCGGCAAGTACATAAAATCAAAGAAGTTTAAGTCTACGAAAAAGAAGATTGCCACGGTGAGCAAAAAAGGTAAGGTAAAGGCAAAGAAAGCAGGGAGCTGCAAAATAAAAATTACCGTAAAATACCGCAAAACAAAAAAGGCGAAGAAGATAAGCACAAAAAAGCTGACATGTTTTGTCAAAGTTGGCAAAAAACTGTTGCGGCCGCAATTGGACTTGACCGACGCCTTTGTGGCACAGATGGCGGACACTTCCGTTAGGCTTGTGAAAGCAAATGCACAGGAGCCGGTACAGAAAAAAGAGAACGTATTAATCTCCCCCGAATCGATTATAACCGCGATGGCAATGGTCGTTCACGGTGCGGGTGGCGACACGCAGACACAGCTTAGAAACTCACTCTATGGGAATTTATCAGTGTCTGATTTTAACAAATATATGTCCAACTACAATGACTATCTGACGCTTTCCAAAAAGATACAGTTCCATCAGGCAAACTCTATCTGGGTGAAAAGTGGAACGTCGGTGAAAAAGGACTTTTTAAACACGAACGAAAAGTTTTATCATTCACAAACTTTTACAGAGCCGTTTAATAACAAGACAAAGAACAAAATAAATAGCTGGGTAAAGGAAAATACCAATAACATGATACCGTCGATTATTGATAAGATTAATAGTCGGGATATTATGTATCTGATTAATGCGCTTGCCTTTGAGGGCCGCTGGATGGCGCAATACAGTGCCTATCAGGTTCAGAAAGATACTTTTACCAATGCCGACGGCACGAAACATACAGTTAATATGTTAAATAGTACGGAAAGCTTATACTTAAAAGATTCTCAGGCAACCGGAGTAATGAAATTGTACGAGGGAGGAGAGTTTGCTTTCGTGGGAATTTTGCCAAATCAGGGCATTTCCGCAGAAGATTATCTGAAAGACATGACGGGGGATTCCTTTATTCGTCTTATAAAGTCACAAAATTCAGAAAGGGTGCTGACGAAGATACCGGAATTTTCCTATGATTATAAAACGGAGATGAAGCCGGCGTTACAGGCGCTGGGGATTTCCAAAGCATTTGCTGTGGATGCTGATTTTAGTAGAATGACAAAGGAAGACGTATATATTGAGAATGTTTTGCATAAAACGCATATCGAGTTAGATAAGTATGGGACAAAAGCGGCTGCCGTGACGGCTGTCAAGGTGGCGAAGTCGTCGGCGCCAACCAATCAGAGCCCGCCGAAAGAGGTTTATCTGAACCGTCCGTTTATCTATTCGATAATAGAGATAAAGACAGGTCTTCCTGTTTTTATGGGCGTTGTTAATACACTAAAATAAGAGGAGGATATCCGGTGAAAAAAACAGGAAAGAAACAATGGACATGGGCCGTAATCGGCCTGCTTCTGCTCGGACTGATAGTTGGCTTATTTTTTGCTGTATCAAAACAGGCAGGAGAAGAATTTATCGTAGGCTTTGACGCGGAATTTCCGCCATACGGTTATCGGGATGATAACGGCGAGTATGTGGGATTCGATTTGGATTTGGCGGCGGAAGTCTGCAAGAGAAACGGTTGGAAATTGGTAAAGAGACCGATTGCATGGGATTCCAAAGACGCGGAACTGGCTTCCGGCTCAATTTCCTGTATCTGGAATGGATTTACGATGAATGGGCGCGAGGATTTGTATACATGGTCGACGCCATATGTGGATAACTCACAGGTAGTCATCGTGAAATCGGATTCCGGCATTGCCAAATTGTCTGATTTGGCGGGGAAACGCGTTATTGTGCAGAGCGACTCTTCGGCGTTAGCCGCCCTTGAGGGTGAGGACGCCACGGATGAAAATAAAAAACTGCGCGCGTCCATGAAAGATTTGCAGCAGGTGGCAGATTACAATTCGGCATTTATGAATCTGGAAAGCGGTATGGTAGACGCCATTGCCATGGATATCGGAGTGGCGTCGTATCAGTTGTCAAAGAAAGAGGGACAGTTCACGATGCTCGAGGAGCGGTTGTCATCAGAAGAATATGGAATTGGTTTCAAAAAAGGGAACACCGGGCTGCGCGATACTGTGCAGAAGTCGATGATTGCCATGCTGGAAGACGGAACTTTTGAGAAGATAGCCGAAAAGTGGAAATTGACAGACAGTATTTGTCTGAGTAAAGAAGATAAAGTGATGGAGGAGTCTGCGGCGGAGAGCCAGCCGGAACAGGCCTCTTCCGGTATCTGGAATACAATGCGGCAGTTATTGGAGGGTATGCTTGCCACACTGGCAATCTTCTTACTGACCCTGCTGTTTTCCATGCCGCTTGGTCTTTTGCTGGCCGCTGTGCGAATGTCGAGGTTCCGACCTTTGCAATGGATTGCGCGGATTTACATATCCATTATGCGTGGTACACCACTGATGCTTCAGTTGCTGGTTGTCTTCTTTGCGCCATATTATCTGTTTCATGCGAATACGCCGTATGCGTATCGGTTTTATGCCGTGATTATCGGCTTTTCGCTGAATTACGCGGCGTACTTTGCCGAGATTTACCGCGCCGGCATTCAGAGTATTCCGCGCGGGCAGCGTGAGGCGGCACAGGTAATGGGCTATAGCAGGCGGCAGACTTTCTTCCGCATTATTTTCCCACAGATGGTAAAACGGGTACTGCCGCCGGTCACTAATGAAGTAATTACTTTAGTAAAAGATACCTCGCTGGCATTTGCCATTGCCTATACGGAAATGTTTACGATGGCAAAACAGATAGCAGCCGCGCAGGCTTCCCTGATGCCGCTGTTTATCGCAGGTTTGTTCTACTACATTTTCAATTTCGTCGTAGCTTTCGCCATGGAGGGCATCGAGAAGAAATTGAATTATTATCAATAAGAAAGCGAGGGATTTCGATTGAGTGTAATGATTTTAGAGCATATAAAGAAGAGCTTTGATGGCAGAGAAGTATTAAAGGATATTAATATTGCAGTGGAAGAGGGAGAAGTCGTGTCGATTCTCGGCCCGTCCGGCTCCGGAAAATCTACCTTGCTGCGCTGTGCTACCGATTTGGAGGAACGGGATTCCGGTGAAGTCCACTATGAAAAGAATGAGGAGGGAAAGGCGGATTTTGGACTTGTATTTCAGAATTTTAACCTTTTTCCGCATTTTTCCGTCATGAAAAATATCATAGATGCTCCGATAAAAAATCAAAAGCGTCCCCGTGCGGAAGTTGAGGCTGAAGCGAGGCAGCTTTTAAAGAAGATGGGACTGGAGGATAAAGAAGAAGCCTATCCCTGCGAGTTGTCCGGCGGTCAGCAGCAGCGCGTGGCAATTGCCCGCGCACTGGCGTTAAATCCTAAAATGCTGTTTTTTGATGAGCCGACGTCAGCGCTTGACCCGGAAATTACGGCGGAAATTCTCCGCGTGCTGAAGACACTGGCGGCTGAGAAGATGACGATGGTGATTGTCACACATGAGATTGAGTTTGCCAGAGCGATATCCGACCGCGTCATATTTATGGATGATGGCATGATTGTTGAAGAGGGCCGGCCGGAAGATGTCATTGACAATCCGAAAAATGAGAGAACAAGAGCCTTTTTGCAAAAATTTCATGTGTAGGAAAAGAGGAGTATGGACATCGAACAGACAACGAATACATCCGATAAACGGGCAGTGTTAAAGCTGCTCGTTGCCTTATCTATCCCTACGGTTCTCGAACAAATTTTATCCACGCTGCTCCAGTATGTAGACACGGCTATGGTAGGGCAGTTAGGGGAACAGGCAACGGCAGCAGTAAGCGTGACAACGACGATTACGTGGCTTGTGAACAGCCTTTCATCGGCACTTGGCGTGGCGGTGCTCGCCATGATTGCCAAAGCGGTGGGAAGCGGGGATAAGAAGCGTGCACAGGGGATTGCCGGACAGGCATTGTTGGCTGTCATTGTCTGTGGAGTAGTAATCGGCGGTATATCCATCATTCTTTCTCCGTTTATTCCGGTTTGGATGGGGGCAGAGCAGGCGGTACAAAAGCCGGCTTCCCGCTATTTCCTCATTGTCAGTCTGCCCATGGTGTTTCGTGCCTCAAGTACGATTTTGGGGGCGGCGATACGAGCTACACAGAATACAAAGACGCCGATGCTCATTAGCATGGGAGCGAATATTATCAATGCCGTACTCAATGTCGTATTCATTTATATATGCGGCTGGGGCGTTGTGGGAGCTGCGCTGGCGTCGGCAATTTCCTATGTATTTTCGGGGATTGGCATGTTTGTCGCTTACCGGAAAAATCCGTGGCTGTGGTGGCCGTGGCGCAAGTTTGCCATTGATAAGAAGATATTGCGCGAGGCTCTGGTAATCAGCGTGCCGGTACTGGCAACGAGTATGGTGTCCTGTCTCGGTTATGTGTTTTTTGCCGGCATGGTTTCCGGTATGGGAACGACAATTTTCGCCGCCCACTCGATTGCGGTAACGGCGGAGACAATATTTTATATTCCCATCTCCGGAATGCGCACAGCAACTTCCGCGATGGTAGGAAATGCCCTCGGGGAGCACAATCAGGAGAAATTCGAGAATACGAGAAATCTCAGTGTCATCATTACGTTGGCAATGATGTTTGTCAGCGGCATTGTCTTGTACTTTGTTTCCTATCCGCTGATGTCTCTGTTTACAAACAGTGACGCCGTGGCCGTTCTGGGAGCGAAAATGCTGCGTCTTGTTGCCTTTTCCGAACCCTTTTTCGGATTGACAATTGTACTGGAGGGCATCTATTATGGTTTGGGGCGCACCCGTTATCCCTTTTTTGTCGAGTCGGGCAGTATGTGGGGCGTGCGGATTTTACTGACTTATTTCTGTGTCAACGTGTGGCATCTCGATTTGCAGGCCGTATGGTACTGTATGATTGCAGATAATGTCTGCAAGGCGGTGTTGATTGCCATTCCTTTTCTCGGGAAACGCGGGAAACATATGAATGTGAGAGAAGAGTAGACAGGAGGTTCATGTGAATATACTTATATCTGTTATATATACAGCAATCATTGCCTTTTTGGCGAACAGCTATGCACTGAGCAGTTTTCTGCCCGTTCCGGCAGTTCTGCTGGGGATGATAATTCTCGCTTTTCTTTGGATACAGTTTGTTCCCGCTTATGGGCTTCGCAAAATACATACAATGCGTCTGCGCGTATGCCAGAGCGGTTGTCAGCTTTTGCTGCTTTTCATTTTTTCCACGGTAATTACGGTAGTATTCAGCGTCATCGGTTTTGTCGGAGGATTACCTGTTGGCGGTATATGGGAGCGGCCGTTCTTTTGGATTGCGCACAGCCTGATAGCGTTTCTGGTGGAGGCGATTGTATTCTGGAACGGCATGATACGTGTATATGCCACTTCCGTGCAGTTGGGAATTAAGCTCCGCGTTTTGGGGGCGCTGTTAGGTCTGATACCAATTGCCCATCTTATTATGCTTGGCATAATTATTCATAAGGCGCGGAAAGAAGTGAAAGTCGAGGAAGCGAAAATCCGGCTGGATGAGGAGCGCCGGCAGGAGCAGATTTGTCATACGAAATATCCGATACTTCTCGTTCACGGCGTGTTTTTTCGGGATACCCGCTATATGAATTACTGGGGGCGCATTCCCAAAGAGCTGGAGACAAACGGCGCCAGAGTGTATTATGGCAATCAGCCGTCAGCGCTGTCAGTCGCCGACAGCGCCCGCTATCTGGCTGGCCGGATAGAAGAAATTCTGGCGGAGACGGGCGCGGAAAAGATTAATATTATCGCTCACTCAAAAGGCGGTCTCGACAGCCGTTATGCGATTAGCAAACTGGGCATAGCAGATAAAGTCGCTTCCCTGACGACGATAAATACCCCGCACAGGGGTTGTGAGTTTGCCGAATATTTACTGGAGAAAATTCCCAAGTCACAACAGGATGCGATTGCCAATACTTATAACCGGACACTGCAAAGGTTAGGAGACCCGCAGACAGATTTTATGGCGGCGGTCAGGGATTTGACGTCCTCCGCCTGCTGTGAACTTAACCGTCAGGTGGAGGATGCCCCGAATGTCTATTATCAGAGTGTCGGTTCGCAGATGAATGTACCGAGGGGAGGACGGTTTCCGCTGAACTTTACATCGCGGCTGGTGGCGCGTTTTGACGGACCAAATGATGGGCTGGTCGGGGAGGATTCCTTTATCTGGGGAGACCGGTATGAAAACCTCACCGTCAAAGGCACGCGCGGGATATCCCACGGCGATATGATAGATTTGAATCGGGAGAACTATGATGCGTTTGATGTCAGGGAGTATTATGTCTTGCTGGTGAGCGAGTTGCGGGAGCACGGATTTTAAAATTTTATGAAGCAGCAAATAAAATGAATTAATGGAGGAGAAACGATGTACGATAAGTTGACGCGCGGAGATATAGAAAAGATGGAAAAGGAGATTGAGCATCGTAAACTTGTTGTCCGCAAAGAAGCCTTGGAAGACGTGAAAGAAGCGAGAGCTCATGGAGATTTAAGCGAAAATTTTGAATACAAGGCGGCGAAAAAGTTTAAAAACGAAAACGAGAGCCGTATACGGTATTTGGAAAAGATGATAAAGACGGCGCAGATTGTCGAAGATAATTCAGGTGAAAATGAAGTGGGCTTAAACGATACGGTAAAAATATTTGTCGAAGACGACCAGACGGAAGAGGAATATAAGATTGTCACTACCGTGCGCAGCGATGCGCTTAATCAGATGATTAGTATTGACTCACCGATGGGGAAAGCGCTCCTCGGGGCAAAAGAGGGCGAGCGCATCCTTATTAAAGTGAACGATGCTGTTCGTTATTATGTGCGGATTTTGGAAATTCGCAAGAGTGACGATGAATCCGAAGAAATCAAAAAATTTTAGGAACTGTCGGTAAAGACAGTTCCTAATGAGGAAGCAGATGACGGGAATCGAACCCGCCTCCCCAGCTTGGGAAGCTGGTGTTCTACCGATGAACTACATCTGCACTATCTATAAGTATAACACATTTTTTTTATCTGTCGAGAGTAAAATTGCAAATTTCTGCTTTTCACTGCTTTTTCCCGTTTTTTAAACGTTCTATCATCTGTAACAACAACGCAATGTCTTCCTCTGCCAAATCGCTTACATCAATGGTGAATCCGGTTGGCATACCGAGAAGATAATCGGTTGAAACATGATAAGTGGTAGCCAGTTTGATAAGAATCGCATAGGAAGGATACCGTAGTTCTGCTTCATAGGAAGAGATAGCGCTAATGGCTACTCCGACGCGTTCAGCGACTTGTTTTTGTGTTAGATTTCTCTGAATCCGAAGCTCTTTCAGCTTCTTTCCCATGTTCAGCAAGAGTACCACCTTCTTTCACGCTTAGTGTATCAACAAGTATTTACCAGTTGGTGAAATGAAATTCACATAATGTGAAATTAATGCTTGAAGACGAGAGCTTGTTGTGTTAAAATATGGGAGGAAAAGGTCGTTTGCCTTAGAACGGAGGTCAAAATGAAAAAAAACCGGTTTGTCTTTTTTACTCTCTTTGCCGCATTTTTGGTTTTACTCATTTTTATAATTATAACCCGGCAGATTTAATTTCTATTGTTTTCTTTCATCTTAACAGAGTCGTTCCTAATTGACATTTTTAGTTGCGTATGATACGATGAACTCGAATG
This sequence comes from uncultured Eubacterium sp., assembly GCA_910577295.1. GTDB lineage: Bacteria > Bacillota > Clostridia > Lachnospirales > Lachnospiraceae > Eubacterium_F. The sequence continues at coordinate 43,387 of CAJTLS010000010.1, read as the reverse complement.
CATAAAAGAGGGAGAGTGATTTCGTGAGTATGCTGGATGAATTGCAGGAAATCGGGGTAGATGTCAATGAAGGACTGCAGCGTTTTATGAATAATACGTCGTTATACGAAAAGATGCTGCGTACATTTCCCAATATGATACATAGTAGTAAAATTTCACCGGATTTTGATGACAGTGAATGTGACGATATGATAGAAAAAACACATGCTCTGAAAGGGGTGACAGGGAACTTATCCCTTACACCGCTTTTTGTGTCGTATACGAAAATAGTAGATTCACTTCGCCGCGGAGAACCGGAGGAAGCGAGAGTTGAGCTGAACCAACTGCTTCCGGTTCAGGAAAAAATAGTCAATTGCATTGAGAAATATAGTAATTAGCGCCAAATAGTACGAAATCAGTTTTGAAAGGAGTTTCGCAGAGATGGAAAAAAAGATAAAGCGCTTTTTATGGTCTAGCGTTACAATAGCAGTGTTGATATGTGTGATGATTTTTGTCAGCCTGACATATTTTATGTCTCACAAAACAGAGGAATCGATAACCGATATCGGCGAGATTTATATGTCAGAGATTAATGTGCAGTTGGAGCAGAAATTTAATACAATCGTGAGTTTACGTCTGGAACAGGTGAAAGGTATATATGAGCGCACAAAGCCGGCTTCTATTTCCAATAGGAAAGAAATGTTGGAAGAATTAAAGCTGAGCGCTGAAGTAAGAAGTTTTTCCTATTTAGCGTTGTATGACGACGACGGAAGTGCAGAGAAGATATTTGGAGAAGATATAGAAATAACAGATTTTAATGCCGTTACAGAGAATCTGAAAGCACGAGGTAATGCGATTGCCCTTGGGAAGACTTCAAAGGGAGAAAAATATTTGATGCTGGCACAGTCGGCAGAGTATATGTTAGAAAATGGCGGTACCAGTTGCGCTATTGTTGCTGCTGTTCCGATAAATTATTTGAGCGACGCCCTCTATTTGAATGAAAAGGACGCTATGCTCTACTCCCATATTGTTGATAAGGATGGAAATTATATTATCCGCAGCGGGGAGGCATTCAGACAGAGTTATTTTCATCGTTTGGAAGTTATATTGGATAAGGACAATTCCCAAAATGCACAAAGTTATATAAATGCGATGAAAGAAGCAATGGGGAAAAATGAACCTTATTCTACAGTACTGTTAATTGATGGTAAACGTCAGCATATTTTTTGTTCGCCGATATCACCGGATGTAGATTGGTACTTAATTTCTGTTATGCCAAGCGGTGTTTTGGATAATCGATTAACGGATTTGGATTTTGTTCGAATTGCATTGACAATAGGGGCATTGCTCGCTATTTTGATTGTCATGCTGATTACCTTTATGCTATATTATCGTTTGTCACGTCGGGTAATGAGAGAACTTGAGGAAGCCCGTCAGGATGCGATGCAGGCCAATCGTGCCAAGAGTGAATTTCTCTCGAGTATGAGTCATGATATTCGTACGCCGATGAATGCCATCGTCGGAATGACGGAGATAGCGCTGAAAAATATTGATGATTCCATGAAAGTAGAGGATTGTCTGAAAAAAGTGAAGCTGTCAAGTAAGCATTTGCTTGGCCTAATCAATGACGTATTGGATATGTCGAAGATTGAGAGCGGCAAGCTGACCTTGAATTATAATCAGATTTCGTTGAGAGAAACGATGGATGATATTATAAATATTATGCAGCCACAACTGAAAAAGAGAAATCAATATTTTGATATATTTATTGAGCAGATTCAGACAGAAAATGTAAATTGTGACAGCGTGCGTTTGAATCAGATTTTACTTAATCTTTTATCGAATGCCGTTAAATTTACGATGGAGAGTGGAAGAATAGATGTTCATCTGTATCAGGAAGAATCACCGAAAGGGGATAAATATGTCAGAACCCACTTTATCGTAAAGGATAGCGGAATAGGAATGTCCGAGGAGTTCCAGAAGAAAATATGGGATTCTTTCACCAGAGATGAATCGAAACAGGTTCAGGAAATTACCGGAACGGGTCTTGGCATGGCGATTACAAAGGCGATTGTGGACATTATGGATGGAAGCATTCAGTTGACAAGCGAGCTCGGCAAAGGAAGTGAATTTCATATTGTCCTTGATTTAGAAAAGGCGCAGGTAGAAGAAAAGGATATGAAGCTTCCGCAATGGAACATCCTTGTCATTGATGATAATGAGCAGTTATGTCTGAGTGCGGTTGCCAATTTGGAAGAGCTGGGAGTGCACGCGGACTGGACGCAGGATGGCCAGCAGGGCGTGGAGATGATAGAAGAGCATCATAAGAGAAATGATGATTATCAGTTTGTTCTTATCGACTGGAAGATGCCAAAGATGAGCGGCATGGAAACGATACGCAAAATTCGTGAAAGAGTTGGTGTTAAGATACCGGTATTTCTCATTTCTGCCTATGCATGGCATGAAATCGAAGAGGAAGCAGGTCTGGTAGATATTGAGGGCTTTATATCAAAACCGCTGTTTAAGTCGACCTTATATGAGAGACTGATACAGTATGTTGAGGGTCAGAAGCAAGAGGCCGAAAAGCCGGAGGCGCCTACGATTGACTTTAAAGGAAAACATATTCTTCTCGCAGAGGATATTGACTTAAACTGGGAAATTGCGGAAGAGATTTTATCCTCTGTAGATTTGGTGCTTGAGCGGGCGGTAAACGGAAAAGAGTGCGTCGAAAAATTTGAGGCGTCTGAAGTCGGATTTTATGATGCTATCCTCATGGATATCCGTATGCCGATTATGAACGGATATGAGGCAACAGAGAATATTCGTGCATTGGATAGGCCGGATAAAGATTTACCGATTATTGCGATGACGGCCGATGCCTTTTCCGACGACGTGCAGCACTGTATCAATTGCGGTATGAACGCTCATACGGCAAAACCGCTTAATGTCAAAGAATTACTTCGGTTGCTTGAAAAGTTTTTGTCTGAGTAAAAGAGTATTTTAAAAAGGGGATGTTTAGTCATCCCCTTTTTTGCGTACTGTTTTATCATTTGCGCCAGATTCCCCACAAATTTTTTATCTGTGTATAAAACTCACTATATTTCCAAGACTTCCTACTCCGCTCTAACGAATTCGGGTCGTGTATTTGAAATCCCGATTCATCATACCCATACAATTCAATATAATGCCCCTCGGCAGTGAAATCTCCCGGCCCCATGGCACATATTATTTTGCCGCCCTCGTCCAGCGTTTGATACAGGCGTTTTTCAACAAGAGGCAGTTCGCTAACATGCAAATCATAGTATTCGCTTCCTTTCGGTATTAGCTGCCATCTGGTCCCGAGTCCCTCGACAAAGTAGTCGTTTTTTTCGCTGTATTTTGCTACTTCAGGCGGCGTTATTTCGCAATTGCCTGTCAGCGCAGCGACAACCATAGCGAGACAGGCAGGGCCGCATCCAGACTTTGCAATCGTACTGCTTCCATATGTTACATCTTTCCAGCGCTCATCGGTCTGTAAAAAAAGCGGCTCCTTTCCATTCCGCTCTTCCTCTGTCAGTTTCGTTAAATCAGTTTTGGATAAGCCGGACTCTGCCTGAGATGAGTATTGGGAAGAATGCTGTTTATCTAAATTACTCAAAGTAAAAAAGAGTCCTATAAGAGTAAGTAGAAAACAGGTAGTAAAGAAAATCCATGCGGCAGTTATGTTTCTTCTCTTTCGGATGCGGCGCCTGTAATATCTTTTGTCTGGTACCATAAAAAAACCTCCATTCTGATACATATTCTTTTGTCCTTTGATATTGTCATCATAACAAAAGAAAGAATGGAAGTTTTTTTCTTTTTATAACAAATTTCTCACGATTTTCTCACGATGATAAAATCGGTAATATGACTTGAAAACAAATACGGTTATTTTCACTTGCCGCTGTAATCAATCCCCCGTGTAGTTTCACAATTTCCTTGGCAATCGCCAGACCGACGCCGGCGCCCCCGGTCTTTGTTCTGCGGGCGCTGTCCAAACGATAAAATTGCTCAAAAATGTGGGAGAGTTTTTCCGGTGGAATCGTATTTCCCTCGTTTGTAAAGGTGATGACAATTTCCCTCTCTCTCAAACTCACATTAATAGTAATCGTAGAACCGGAAAAAGAATAGTGTATGGCATTTTTTAGCAGATTGTCAAAAACCCGCTGGATACGGTTTGCATCGCAGAAAAAAGGACAATCCTTTTCTGCCGTCAGCTCGCACGATAAATCGCGCTCTTGAAGCATTGGCCGAAATTCAAAAATCAATTGCTCCAGCATTCTTGTCATATTAATCTTCGATTTCTCCAATACAATCTGTGTCAGATTATATCTCGTTATCTCAAAAAATTCGTTGAGCAAATCTTCCAGACGCTCCGCTTTTGCGTATGCTGTCTGCATATATTTGAGCTTAGTTTCCTCAGGCAGCTCCGGAGTTTTCTGCAATAACTCAAGATAACCGAGTACAGAAGTCAGAGGCGTCTTTAAATCATGTGCCAGATAGACGACTAAATCATTTTTCCGCTGTTCCGACTGCGCCGCTAATTTTAGAGCCGCTTCCCGTTCCTTTGTCACCAGATTTTTCATCTGCCGGTAGTCGTGCCACAAAATGGCAAAAATGCCGAGAGCAAAAATACCAAGCATTATGGCGGCAAGATTTTCTTTGAGAAGATGCAGATACGGATAAACCGGCTCCCACGAGTACCAGACAAACGTAGACAGATAAAGTTTAGACAGATAGCCGCACACGCACAGCAAAATCCAGATAAACACGTAGATTAGTAACTTAAATTTTGTATTTCGGTATTTTATTTCATTTATACTATTCAATTGTATACCCCACTCCCCATACTGTTTTTATAAATGTAGGCTTTTTCGCCGATTCTTTCATTTTTTCACGTAAGCGGCCAATATGTGTCATTACCGTATTGTTCTGGTCGTAATATTTCTCTTTCCAGACAGCTTCAAATAACTCTTCCGACGACACAACCTGTCCCTGTCTCTTTGCTAGATAAAAAAGAATGGAAAATTCAATCGGCGTCAATTCTAATGCGTCTCCGTAAAGGGAGGCCTTATGTGTCAGTCCGTTAATATACAGTCCGCGAATATCAATTTCTTCTTTTTCGGAAACAATTCCCTGCTGGTCATATGTTTTATAACGACGCAATTGTGTGCGGATACGCGCCATTACTTCCATTGATTTAAAAGGTTTCGTAATATAGTCATCCGCACCGAGTGTCAATCCGTTTAAGATGTCTATTTCTTCATTTTTCGCGGTCAGCATTATAATGGGGAAATATTTAGTTTCCCGTATCTTCTGGCAAATGCTGAAGCCATCCATATCCGGCAGCATAACGTCCAAAACCGCCAAATCAACTTCATGGTCTTCTAAATAATCAAGAGCCTCTTTTCCCGTACTAAAAGTTACTACTTCGAAATTTTCATTCTTTAAATATACTGACAACAGTGTGCAGATTTCTTCTTCGTCATCAACTAATAAAATGCGGCCTGCCATAAAATCTATCCCCTCCCTGTCATTTGCGCTTTAATTTTACTGTGCAGACGGCCTTTTTGGAAGAACCGTCCTTTACTTTGGCGTATATTTTTACACGGTGGCCAATGCCCCGTTTTTTCGCTTTCACAACTCCTTTTTTGGATACGGAGGCATATTTCTTTTTGGATACGCTCCACTTAATTTTCTTATTCGTGGCGTTGGCAGGAGAGACTGTCGCCTTTAATTTTAGTTTTTTGCCGTACCGCAGCGTTGCCTTTTTCTTATTTAATTTAATCTTTTTGACAGCAACCTTTTTCGGTTTGGAAGTTTCCTTTTTATTAATGACGGGAGTCTGTTCCTGCGGCTTTGACAAAAGCGAGGCGTCATAAGTGGCAGAAGACAATTTGCTTAAATCCAGAACGGCGCCCGTCTTGCAGTAAGCAGTCAGGTTCTCTGTCGCGCGGGTGCAGTGCATAAGCCGTGACTTACGCTGCGCGGCCGTGTCGGATGGGTACATGGCGTATAAAAGCGCCGCTGCCGCAGTAACGGTCGGAGCTGCCATTGAAGTGCCGCTCAGGGCGTTATATTTACCAAAAGATACACTGGAAGTAATCGGTACGGAAACCGCAGGATTATCAAAATACATTTTTCTGGAGGAACGGAAATCACCGCTCAATGAGACAATGAGCAGATAAGTGCGCCCCCGATAGGTATGGAAACTCTTGCTATTGCGATAGGAAAAATAGTGGTCCCATGAGATACCCCCCTCTTCTTCCAAACCCATCTCGTAAGATACATAATAGGATTTTTTTGTGTCAAGATGTAAATCCGTCACATCCATATACAGCGAACAACTGGCGGCAGGCGTAGTGCTGTCCAGAGAAAGGCAGAGGGAGCCGCTGTCATCCGCCCCGAAAAAGTCTGCGTCCGAATATTCTTTCTTTTTATAATTAAGATTGTCGCTTGGTTTTCCTGCTTCCGGAGCAGTATAGAGAATCGTTTCGTTTGTGTCATAAGAAGAAAAATAGGAGCACAGGCGGTCTCTCTGCTCCTTTGTATACAGAAACGGAGTAAAACAATCCTGATTGACAGTAGAAACCATCATCTCCCCCGGCGCAAATAAATCCACAGTCGTTTTTCCGTAATCGGAATAGGAGGTTAGGTTATCGTTAAAGCCGGATGCGCCGACCGTAATCACATAGTCGCTGTCAATATCGTAAGGACAGGTATTTTTTCCGCCAATCAAATCGTGATTGATTCCATCATTGCCGGCGGCAAAAATAAACAGGCTGCCATTGCTGCCGATTTTTTCTATCAGTACCTTTTCGGCGGCAGGAGTTCTTCCGCCGCCGCCCCATGAGCAATTAACGGCCGCAATATTGGCGCCAAGCATCTGCGCTTTATAAAGATAAGAAAAGGCAGAAATAATATCGCTGTCTTTCGCTTCGCCATTTTCATCAAACACTTTCAATGCCATCAGGCGGGCATCGCTAAGTCCGGCGATTCCCAGCGCATTGTTCCGCATGGCGCTTATAGTGCCGGCACAGTGTGTACCGTGTCCGTCCTCGTCTTCATCCATAGGGTCGTCATCGTCATCGGCAAAATCGTACCCGTAAATGCCTTGCAGAGTGGAATATGGATTTATCCACATATGGTTTCTCAAATCTTCATGCCGGTAATCAATGCCGGTATCAACGACAGCGACAATGGGAGCGCTTCCGTTTGCGGCCGCCGGCAGTTCTTTCTCCTGTATACCGGAACTGTTCACCCGAAACGAACCCTCTCCGTTCAGATACCACTGAAATGGGCGGTAAGAATCGTTGGTAGAAAGCTTTTTGCGGACGAAATTAGGTTCGACAGAAACGACGGATTTTTCCTCTTCCAGAGTATCTATTAGCTGCTCCGTAGACATTTCGTCGGAATGAACCTCCGAGATGCAGATATCTCCGAAGTCCCATGATTCTTCTACCTCAATTTCGCAATCGGACGTATTCCGGCCGGGAATCGTCAGCGCAGAACCGGAAGTATTATCCAACGTAACGATTACTTCCCCGTCTGCGTAGGGAAGCGTCATATCATCCGCTGCTTCTTCTGCTTGGACAAAAGCGGGCGGATGGCAGAGAGAGAGTATCAGGACAAGAGGGACAAATAGCGATAAAAAGTGGTGCATAGTAAAATCCTCCGCAAAACATAATAAGATGTTTATATAAAAATATTGCAACATTAATGGTTTACTGATATTATATAGTTAAATGATGTTTGGGTCAAAAGGTATTTTGCCATATTTTTGTGACGGAAATAAGTCGAGGAGGTAGTTTGATGTTATTTGTAAAGGTAGATGACCTTAAGGTGGGAATGCGGTTGGGCAAACCGATTTATAATAAGAATGGGGTATTGTTGTATGACCGTGATACAAAGCTGACGATGCAGGCGATTTACGGTATTAAAAATTTCCGGCTGCTGGGATTGTATATTTTGGAGCCGGCAGAGCCGGTGCCGCCGATGACAGAGGATGATATAAACTTCGAGCGCTTCCAGACAATGTCGGTATTTAGTATTCGGGAAGACTTGGATTTAATCAGCGCAGGAAAAAAGGACAAAGGATTGGACTGGCTGTGCAGCCTGATTATTAAAAATTACGGCGGACTTGACCACAAGATTAATTTTGTTCAGAACTTGCGCAGCGGCGAGGATTACGTGTACAAGCATGTCCTTAACGTTGCCATTTTATCAGCGATTATCGCCGGACAGATGGGCTTTTCCCTCGGACGGATTAATACGCTTGTAAAGGCGGCGGTTCTGCACGATATCGGTGCGCTTAAGATGAAAGACGTTGACGACGAAGAGCTGGAGCCGGATGTGAAAGAAGCGATTAAAAACAATACGCTGGAAATCCTGAAAAATTATGGTGATTTGGACGAGGATATCATGCGCCTGATTACCCAGATGCAGGAGATTTATACGAATGCCGAAACGGAAGAAAATTCGGAAGCATTATTGAGTAATATAAATGCCAATATTCTTTATGTGTCCGATGCGTACGACCGGATGACGGCCATGAAATCAAGTGAGGAGCCAACTTCCGAAGTAAAGGCGATTCGCGCGCTGCTGGCGGACGAAAAGCGGTATAACCGCACGGTAGTCAATGCCCTGATAAAAGCGATTAATATTTTGTATCCGGGAGTCTGCGTGGAACTCTCCAACGGAGAAAAGGGATTGGTAATCCGTGGCAACGACGATAATATTTTTGAACCGGTTGTTTTAAATTTCCGCGACAATACACTGCACGATTTGTCTCTTCCATCAGTAAAAGACGAGTTGCAGATAGCCGATGTAATGAAAACGATGGATAACCGCATTAAATTGGATTCGAGCTTATTGGAGGAATATGCGGAGAACTAAAGATTTTTACACTTTCGTCCGACATATAGGTATAAGGATTGGAAAGTGAGTGTGAAATCTATGGTGATTGAATCAAATAAGATTTCCCTTACCTTGCAGGATACCGACGCGATGAAAAATATCGGGGTATCTGTACCGAACGCCAAGGACGGCGATATCTCCCGTGTGAACAGGGGAGTGACTATGGATGGTCTCGTACATAAAGAGGCGGGAAATGCAACAAGTGTATATACGGAGGCAGAAGCCAGACAATACAAGGAACAGGAAGTTGTGCTGCCGACGGATTCTCAAATGTCTCCGGCTGATTTTATCAGCCGCTGTACGACTGGAGAAGACGCGAAGGCAGTATCTGACGAGGGTACTCCGTTAGAAGAATATACTTCATCCCAACTGGATAGAGCGATTAGCCGCATCAAGCAGGAGCGGCGTGAAAAGGAAGACGCTATTGAGCATCAGGTGGACAGGGAAAGAGAAGAAGCAGAGGCGATAGACGAGGCGGCAGTACAGAACGCCGCCAGAGAACAGGTTTCTTCCCAAATACAGGCACAGATGCAGCAGAGCGGTTTGCCGGTCACGTCAGAAAACATGATGCGTCTTTCTCATGCCATCGAAATGGCGGCAGGGATTCACTCTTTTTCGGAAGGTTCGATGAAGTTTTTTATTTCTCAGAATTTAAGTGTTACGCCGGAAAATATCAGTGGCAGCATGTATAGCGTACAAGGTGAGCAGGCAGAGGCGGCAGCTACGGAAGAAAGTACATTTGCCGAAGTGGAAGAGCAGGTGCGCGACGTCCTGTCAGAATATGGCGTGGAGCCGGACGAAGAGACGCTGGAAACGGCAAAGTGGCTCTATGATAATAACCTGCCGGTGACGCTGGAGCATGTGAAAACGTGTGAGAAGCTGGCAGAGTTAAAAGAGACGGATTCGGAAGTTCTGACGGCGAGAATTATCGACAGCATGGCCGATGGCGTGCGTCCGGAAAAGGCGAACCTCTTAAAGATTTCCGTGGCGGAAGCGATTACCGCCCGACGTCAGTTAGAAGAAATCCGCCTTTCCATGAGTATTGAGGCGGTGCGCAATATGTCGGCAAAAGGGATTGATTTGGATATTTCCAATCTGAAACAGATTGTCGACGAGTTGCGGGTGCAGGAGCAGCAGGCGAAAGAAGCAATGCTGCAGGAGACCGGATTACCGGTGACCGATGAAAATAAGCAGTTGATGAGCGATACGATACAGGCCGCAAAACAGGTGCTGGCGGCGCCGGCGCCGTTTCTCGGAGAGGCAATGGAAGCACAAGATACGGATACATTGCGGCAATTATCGGAAAAGGCTGTCAATTTTACGGATTCGTTTGCCAGAGCCGAACAGAGCTATGAGGCGGTTGGCACGGAAGTGCGCAGAGACCTCGGGGATTCGATACAGAAAGCATTTACAAATGTAGACAGTATTCTCCTTGATTTGAATATGGAATGTACGGCGCAGAACCAGCGCGCCGTCAGAAGTCTGGCGTATAATCAGATACCTCTGACCGAAGAAAATATTGTGCGCATGAAAGAATACGACACACGGATTACATCGCTGATGGAGACGATGAAGCCTCCGGTCGTGGCAGAACTCATACGGCGCGGAATTAATCCGCTGGAAATATCGTTAGATGAGTTAGGAGCAGAGGCGCAGACGATTTTAGAAGAGACAGGAGCAGAGGATATTGCTTTTTCCAAATATATATGGAAGCTGGAGCACCAGAAAGCAATTACGCCGGAAGAGCGGGAAACAATGATAGGCGTGTACCGCCTGTTAGATAAGATAGAAAAGAGCGATGGCGCGGCTGCCGGCCAGTTAATGAAAGAGGGGCGGGAATTGTCGCTGCAATCGCTACTCTCCGCTGTGCGCACCCGAAGAGATTCGGGAATGGATGTGCAGATAGACGACGATTTTGGCGGGTTAGAACAGACGATTGCCAACAGTACGTCTATTTCCGAACAAATTCAGTCCGCATACCGGAAACAGGTTGCGAGACAGTTACGGGAATGCCTGTCGCCGGAAGTACTGCGCGAATATGCGGAAGAAGACATGACGTTAGAGCAGTTGCTGGAACTGAGCCGGAGTAGCGTTGGAGAGGAAGCGGAATACTACCAGCAGATGGTAAGCGAGTGGCAGGAGACGCTTTCCGGTGCGCAGGAGCAGGTAAAACAGTTTCTGGCACAGCTTGATTTGCCGGACACAATGGCAAATCTGCAATTGGCGCAAAATTTCCTCAAACAGGGGAACAAAGATTTTACTACCTACTGGGAACCGGAAGACAGCGGGGAAATCTTAGAGGCCATGGAGCAGCCGGAGCAGTTGGATGAAGTTTACGAAGCGCTGGATAAAAGACACGAAGAAGCGCTTGCGAAAGTCCGTGAAAAGGACGATATAGAGTATGTGGATATTCACAGCATGGCGATGATGAACAATCGCATTTCCTTTTACGGAAAGCTGAGGAATTATCAGATGTACGAAGTTCCGGTAATTACGGAACAGGGTGTGACAACTTGTAATGTCACTGTTCAGTCAGATGCCTCCCAAAAGAAAGGCACGGTGGAGATTGTCATGGAATCGTTTGAATTTGGCCGTTTGCAGGCAAGTTTCAAATTGAGCGGCAACCGTATAAAAGGCTTCGTGACGGTTGCGGACAAAGAGCAGGTAGCAAATTGTCAGACACGTATGGATGAATTTGAAAAGGATTTGGAAGAGCGCGGATTTACAATGGATGGTAATAGCCTGATTGCTGGCAGCCGGGATTCTCTTCTTATTGGAGATAGAGCAGAGGGTGCAAAAAATACAGACTTGTACCGAATTGCCAAAACATTTATTATTGCGATGAGTAGAAAGGACGATGCAGCATGAAAATTAATACAAATGTAACCGCACTTCGTGCGAATTTTAACTTGAACAGCGTACAGAGTAACCTGACTGCCAGTACGGCGAAATTATCTTCCGGATACCGGATTACAAAGGCGGCGGACGACGCTGCCGGTATGGCGATTTCCCAAAAGATGAAAGCGCAGATACGCGGCTTGCAGAGAGCTTCCCAAAATGGTTCGGACGGCGTTTCTTTTATCCAGACGACAGAGGGAGCGATGGCTGAGATTGAAAATATGTTACAGCGTTGCCGCGAGTTGTCGGTTCAGGCGGCAAACGAAACGAATACGATTGATGACAAGAAATCAATACAAAACGAGATTGATTCTTTACGGGCGGAAATTGACCGTCTTTCCGAGCAGACGGAGTATAATACGATGAGCGTGCTGGACGGCTCCTGCTGCCGTCAGTCATCTTCTTCCAACGTGGGAGTCAAGTTGATTATGGCAAGCGACGACGTACCGCTTACGTCCTATGAATTTACGATAAATAGTGCGGCGACACAGGCTACGGCAGTGACGGGCGCGATTAATTTTACACCTGCGGAAGAAGTGACAAAAGCAGCGGCAGGGAAGATACAGATTAATGGAGAAACCATTGAAATTAAAGAGGGTATGACGTACGAAGAAGTCTATGCCAACATTCGGGATTATTGTGAGATGATGAATATAGATGTGGCGCCGGTAAATGCTGCAGGAACGGAATGTGAGTTATCACAGGCAACAAATCTCTCTTTCACTTCCGTATTATATGGCTCCTCACAGGAGATTAAAATTACAACGGACAATGCAGATTTGGCGCAGAAACTTGGTATCAATGGTGTCACGGCCACAAAGGGTACGGATGCGTCGGTTACGCTAGATACGGCTTCCGGCTTTTCGAATACGGCAACGGTCTTTGTCGATGGCGCCCGCATGGAGATTTCCGACCGCGACGGATTCCGCATGGTGTTTGATGTGGCGAATGCAACAGCGCCTTCCGACGCAACGGTTACGATGCTGGATGCCGGATATATTTCTGTACAGATTGGCGCTAACGAGGGACAGACGATTGATTTGTCAATTCCGGCGGTGAATACGAAAGTACTGGCAGTAGAAAATTGTAATGTATGTACTCACGAAGGAGCATCGGCCGCTATTACAGCGTTTAACGACGCAGTTGATGAGGTATCGGCGATACGCTCCAAACTGGGAGCTTATCAGAACCGTCTGGACTCTGCCATTACCAGTCTGGATTTGACGGCGGAGAATTTGACAGAAGCCTGCTCCCGTATTGAAGATGTTGATATGTCGGAGGAAATGACGAAATATACGCAGTACAGTGTGCTGGTACAGGCAGGAACTTCCATGCTGGCGCAGGCCAATAACCAGCCGCAGACGATTTTGCAGCTGCTTCAGGGCTGATAGGGGGAGAGCCGGATGGAGAAAAGTAAATTACAGGAGTTTGCCGCACGGGTGACGCAGGCAAACCGGAGTGAATTAGTCGTTGTTATCTATGAGGCGGTATTGGCGAGTATTGCAGAGGGAAAACGCTGTCTGGCAGAAGAGCAGATAGAAGAGGCGCGGTTGGAAATCTCCCGCGCCCGCAGTCTGATTACCGAATTGATGGGCAGTCTGGATATGCAATATGGAATTTCCCACTATTTGCGCCAGCTCTATATCTTTGCCTACCATGAATTGTGTCATGGGATAGCCATGCGCCAACCGGAACTTTTTGACCACGCTTCCGACATATTTGAAAAATTGCTGCCGTCGTTTCAGGAAGTGGCAAAACAGGATGATTCGGAAGCGGTTATGCAAAATGTTCAGACAATTTATGCCGGTCTTACTTATGGACGGGGAACTCTGAATGAAACTATTGGTGTCGAAGTAGATACTAACCGTGGATTTCAGGCTTAGTAAGTGGTGATGTATCGTACCGTCAGGCTGTTAAAAATTTTTTTGGCGGGTTACGCACGTTTGTCCTGCACTTGGCGTAAGAGGTATTTGTAGCGAAACGATAAGGCGTTTATTTCATAAATATAGCTATCAATCAAATCGGGGTCGCAGACATTTTCAAAATTGGAATTGGCTGTTTCCAGCGCCTGTTGTAAATCTTCTATTTCCTGCATTAGTTTGGCTTTTGCCAAACTGGCAGGGTCTTTTTTTTGTTTCATAAAAACCTCCATTCCCAAATTTTTCTCGAACTCCTAAATGCTTTTGCGGAAAAAGTTGTATTGCAATCTGTTTATTATAAGTATAGTCTCAAGCGGCAAAACTATTCATTTTAAGTGGCGTTATACGCAAAAAAAAGTTGTTGACAAAAAAATACCGCTGTGATAATTTGTTATTCAAATCACACGAAAGGGGTGAGATTGATTTTCGAATACGGGATACTGTTTCCTGTTCTCGTATTAGCTTCTCTTTTTGATTTATGGCAGTACAAAGTGCCGAATGCGCTTTGTGGAGCCGCTCTTATTATCAGTTTAATCACACATTGGGAAGAACAAAGTTTTTATGGCCTTGTTCTTTGGTTCTCAGGAATTATCATTCCATTTATTCTATGTTATGTACTATATTGCTGCCGCATGCTCGGAGCCGGTGATAGTAAATTGCTTTCCGTTATCGGGAGTTTTGTCGGGGTTTCCATGCTGCTGCGTATTATGGCAGGCGCCATCGTTGTCGGTGCAGGTATGTCAGTCTTTAAAATGTTGCGGTATCGCAATGGAAAACAGCGTTTTCTGAAACTTTGGCGCTATATCGTTAAGTGTATGAAAAACCGTCGTCCGGAACCCTATTACGACTGGCAGCAGGAGGGCGACGAGGGAGTGATTCCATTTGTAATTGCCATATCAATATCGACATTATGGTGTCTGTACAGTCATCAGGGAGGTGGTTGACACTTGGAAGTTATTTTACTCTTATATGTGAGGGAAGAGGACTATGGACGCCGATTGCTGCGCTTTCTGCTCGGAAAGAAAAACAGTTTTTTACATCCGGAATTAGTAACCGATGAGAGAATGCTCTGGAATCGGGCAGGAACGCAGACACAGAGAATTGTCGTCTTGACAGATAGGGAAATGGCGGTAAAAGAAGAAAAAAGAGAAATCATTTATCTGTCGGCACAGCGCAGTGATGAATGGAAAAGTGTTTATCAGTATCAGAAAGCGGAGAGTCTGTACAGAGAATTGATTGCAAAACTTGGAATCGAGGAAAAGAAGCCACATGAGCCATTATCGGATAGTGCGGCACACAGCGGGGGGATATGGTTTCTTTTTTCAACGGATGGCATTGGTTTGACAGCAGCAGCCGTAATGGCGGCGCAGTACTTAGCCCTGCAAGGGAACTGC
The DNA here is from genome assembly GCA_910577295.1 of uncultured Eubacterium sp. Taxonomy (GTDB): domain Bacteria; phylum Bacillota; class Clostridia; order Lachnospirales; family Lachnospiraceae; genus Eubacterium_F. The sequence continues at coordinate 28,263 of CAJTLS010000010.1, read as the reverse complement.
CTGTATGTAAATCTCACGGAATTTCCAGTATGGTTTGGGGAAACTCTTTGTGAAAAACCGGATTTTCAACTGGCGGGAGCAGGGGAGCTGTTATTTATCTCGGAAGACAGGGAATTTATCCGACGGGAAAAAGAGGTGAGGAAAGCACTGGGGAGAGCATACTTACTGCCGCCGTTCCATCACTACAAAGATTTGCTTGACAGCACAAAAGAAGACTGGCAGCAGATGTTTCACCGTCTGCGGAGCGATTGCGGTTATGATTCTATTGTGGTAGAGCTTGGTTGCCTGACAGAGCATACGCTCGATTTACTGAGTCTTGGCGATAAAATCCTGCTTTTTAACCAGAAAGGAATATTAGGCGACATCCGTTTTCATATATGGGAACAGTACTGCCGGATGGAAAAGAGAGAAGAATTGCTAAGGCAAATCCAACGATGTGCGATGCCAGAGGAATGGCAGGAATGGGAAACGATGATGATAGATGAGTCGTGGGAAGAAATGATAGAGAATAAGCAATTCATGTCAAAGATAGAAGCGATACTTTATCAGGAGCAAGAGGAGGAAGAGGATGTGTACTGTCTGGAGGGCTTTGAGGGAGAGACGTAGTCTGCTAAAAGAGAATGTGCTTAAAAAAGTGCCGGTGGGAGTGGAATTGGGGGATAACGAGCTTCTTACCCTTATTGAAGAAGAGATTCAGGGCATGCAGCAGGACGGGTATCTTCGTCTGGAAGAGAAAAAGCAGTTACGCCATATGGTGTTCAATGCTTTGCGGCGAATGGACGTATTACAGGATTTGCTGGATGATGAAGAGGTGACAGAAATCATGGTAAATGGCTCGGATCATATTTTTGTGGAAAAGGAGGGGAGGCTTACAGAAACAGGATACCGGTTTGAGAACCGCCAGCGTCTTGAAGATATTGCGCAGCAAATTGCCTCATCTGGAAATCGCATCGTCAATGAATCGAATCCGATTTTAGATGCCCGATTGGAAGATGGTTCCCGCGTCAATATTGTCGTACCTCCCATTGCGATAGAGGGGCCTGTCATTACAATCCGCAAGTTTCCAAAGGAAGCAATGACAATGGAAAAGCTTATCCGTATCGGGGCAGTGACCGGAGAGGTGGATGAATTTTTACGAAAGCTCGTGCAGGCGAAATACAATATTTTTATATCGGGAGGAACTGGCGCAGGGAAGACGACGTTTTTAAATATTCTGTCAAATTATATTCCGTCAACAGAACGGGTCATAACAATAGAAGATTCGGCAGAACTGCAAATTCAGAACATACAAAATCTCGTCCGTTTAGAGGCAAGAAATGCCAATGTCGAGGGAAAGAATCAGGTGACAATTCGGGATTTGGTCAAAAGTGCGCTGCGTATGCGGCCGGACAGGATAATCGTAGGAGAGATTCGGGATACGGCGGCCATTGACCTTTTGACTGCAATGAATACGGGGCACGACGGCAGCCTTTCTACCGGACATGCCAACAGTCCGGCGGATATGTTGAACCGCTTGGAGACACTTATTCTCATGGGGCTTGACATTCCGTTAGCGGCCATTCGGCAGCAGATTGCATCCGGTATTGATATCGTTGTACATCTGGGACGCTTACGGGATAAATCCCGAAAGGTTCTGGAAGTAAGTGAAGTTGGTGATGTGGTAAATGGGAAAATATGCCTGCGGCCGCTGTATCGGTTTTGTGAACGGGGGGAGAGGAACGGAAAAGTAATAGGCAGACTGGAAAAGACGGACAGGGAGTTGCAGTCGGTAGAAAAATGCCAGAGGGCGGGAATTGATTTGACAAGTGGGGAGATGAGAGGAACGTGAAAGATTACAATATTTATCGGTATACGTGGAGAGAACGGATCCAGAACAGTTTGATCGGAATGGCGGCGGGCGTTGTGCTAAGCTACCTTTTCTATCACAATTGGCTTTTGTGCCTTGCCACTGGATTGGCTGGCGGGGCGCTTTATCCGAAATATCGGAAACAGGTATTAGCAGAGCGTCAGAAATGGTCGCTTATGGTGGAGTTTAAAGATGCTATGGAAAGCATGATTGCCGCTTTAGCAGCAGGTTATTCCATGGAAAATGCAATAACGGAAGCTTACCATGATATGCTGCTGTTGCAGGGCGGGGAGACGGAAATGCTTCGGGAATTGTCTGAAATCAGGAAAAAACTCCAATTGCAACATACGTTAGATGAGCTTTTGCTGGATTTGGGGAGACGGAGCGGCGTTGAAGATATCGTGACATTTGCACAGATTTATGCAACAGCGCGCCGAAGCGGCGGGAATCTCGTCCGCATTATGAAAAGAACGGCAGATAACATAGCGGAGAAGATAGAGATCCAGAGAGAAATTCAGACGATGATTGCAGGTAAAAAGATGGAAGCAATTTGTATGATGGTGATTCCCTTATGCATTATTCTTTATTTGCAAATCGGTTCTCCCGACTTTTTATCTCCGCTCTATGGCAATCCAATGGGAGTAATTTTTATGAGCGCCGCCCTGCTCATTTATCTGGCGGGTGTAATATGGATTCGGCGCATTATGAATATCAGATGTTAGGAGGATAATGTGAAAGAAAAATACAGGAAAATATTTATAAGGTATATGCAATCGGGCGACTATATGGCGCGTGTTCATGTAAGAGAGAATGCGGAGCAGATTTTTCACTCCGTCTGGAAAAAGCGCATACAATTGTTACTGTTTTTACTGCTCTGCCTTGTCGCTTCTTTTCTCTACTGCAGTTTTCAAAAGACGGCAGAACCGCCATTATCCGGCAATCAGTTGGCGAGGCAGGAAGAGGATACGGACATGGAGATATTTGTCGAGGGGCAGTCAAAATCTGCAAACTGGCAGCAAAAGATAACGCTTCCGGTAAAGTCCAGACAATTTACAAAGAAAGAGAGGGAGGAACTGACAGAGCGGACAGGGAAGTATGTAGAAAGTCGGTTAGCAGGCGGCAACCAGTCGTTAAAAAAGGTAAGTCAAAATCTTGTTTTACCAAAAAGCGTACCAGATACGGATATCAAGATTCAATGGGTAGCGGATGGGGCGTATCTGACGGAGGAAGGCGAACTTCTCTATGAAAAAATACCGCAAGAGGGGGTGGATACGGAGCTGATGGCAAAGGCGTCTTGGAAAAACTGGAAAGAAACTTTTTATTATCCGGTTCATCTGCTTCCCAAAGAGTACACAAGCGAAGAATTGTCGATTCGCAAAGTAAAAAAAGTTTTGCTGAAAGCAGGAGAAGAGAACAAAGAAGAAAAAGCGATTACCCTCCCTGAAAAAATTGGGGATATCAGTCTCCACTATGGCATGGAACGGGAAGAAAAAAGTTTTTTGTTGGTTTATCTGGTGTTGGGATTTATTATACTGCTTCCTGTAATATGGCGCCGGCAGGAAAAGAAAGAAATGGCAGACAGGGAGGAGGAGCTTCTTATGGAGCATTCGGGTTTGGTAAACCGGTTTATGCTTCTTCTCGGGGCAGGACTGACGCTGCGGAAAGTGGTGGAGCGTTTGACAGACGAATATGAGAGGGAAAGGGCGGCGGGCGGGAGGAAGCGGTATGTCTACGAGGAGATGTGTGTTATGGCGCAGGAAATGAAAGACGGGGTGTCGGAGACAAAGGCGCTGGAGGGGTTCGGCAGGCGGTGCCGTCTTCTTCCCTATCTCCGGTTTTCCACGGTGATGACGCAAAATTTAAAGAAAGGAGCGGATGGCATATTGACTTTATTGGAAAATGAGGCAATGGAGGCGTTGGAACAGAGAAAGGAACGGGCGTTGCAGCTCGGTGAAAAAGCGGGAACAAAAATGTTATTTCCCATGATGTTAATGTTGGGAATCGTTATGGCGATAATAATGGTTCCTGCGTTTATGACAATGTAAAGGAGGGATGTAAAATGAAAGAATTACAAAATTTTTGGCGTGAAGAAACAGCGATAGGCGTAGTAGAAATTATTTTAATTTTAGTTATTTTGATTGCTCTGGTCTTAATATTTAAAGGGAAAATTACTTCCGTAGTAAATAAAGCCTTTAGAAGTTTTGAAAAAGATTCAGGGCAGATACTTGCATAGTTTAAGAGGCAGTATAACCGTGTTTTTATCCCTGATGGCAATACTCATTTTTGCCCTGTTGGGAACGCTTGTGGAAACAGCGCGTTATACTGTCTGCAAAAATCATGTGCTGCGCACGCTGCAGACAGCGGCGGAGGGGCTTTTGACAGAATACAGCCGCCCTCTTTATGAGCAGTATGGACTGTTTTTTATTGAGAGTGGGGGAACTCCCTATACGGATGTAATGGCAAAATATATAGGCGATACTACAGAGGCTGCCGCAAGGGGAAATAAAGACTTTCTGGCGGGACATTTGACGTCTCTTGACGTTATCGACAAAACATATTGCGGTGACAACAAAGCGGCGGCGCTGCGGCAGGAGATTACTGATTATATGGGTCGCGAGGTGACAAAAGAAAGTCTCGATAAGCTACTTGGAAAGTCTTCTCAATTGCAAAATATCGAAGAAGAGGCAAAGAAGATGGAAGAGACAGTTGAAAAAGAGAAAGAGGCGGCAAAGATGGACAGGCAGCTTCTGCAGTTGATACGGCTCGTAGACGGGATTTCCGTTACAAACGGTAAGGTCTCTTGTTGCAGTGATTTTGTGAAATGCTTTGCGACACGGGAAAAGAAAGGGCAGAATTTTTCAGTGACAGAGTCTGCTGTATGGGAAAAGATGAAGCCGCAGGTGGATGAACGCACGCGTACATGGAAGATAACGGGCAAGACGGATTTCTTAGTAAAAATCAGTAGAGTAAAGCAAATTACAGAAAAAGCGATAGAAAAGGGAAAGGAGCTTCAGGCAGCGTACTCTTCTGCCATTTCTGTACAGCAAAGAGAGGAAAACGGCATACAGAAAATATTGGCGGCGCTGCCGTGCCTGCAGGCAAACCTATCCATATTGGAACAAACCGAACAATTATTACAAAAAGCATCTGTCGAAGAATGCAGGGAGGATTTGGAACGCCTCTGGCAGGATTACGATACGACATCGATTGCGTTTGATTATACGGGCGTGCAGGAGAGCGGCGGTGCAGATAGTCCGAAAGATGCCTTAAAAGGAAGCTGGGGAAAAGGGATTCTCAATCTTGTCTGTGCCGACCCGAAAGATTTATCCACGAAGTCGATAGCGAATCCCGACATGTTTGCCAGATCTTATGACTGCAATGAAGAAAGCGAGGACTATAACAGCCGCATTAAAGATTTTGCAGACACGGATACAGTAGGGTTAAGCGGGGTATTAGGCGATATGGGCGAATATGCGCTGGATGAATTTTGTCTGGACAGTTACATTCAAAAAAAGTTCGGAAGTTTTGTGAATCGGATGACGGAATGGAAGCAGGCGTTGGATTACGGATTAGAATATGTGGTCGCAGGCAAAGGTTCAGATGAAGATAACTTAAAATCTGTTCTAAATCGTATTTTGCTAATACGGACGGTAGTAAATACCGCGGCGCTGTATCGGGATAAAGCCAAAAAGGCAGAAGCGCAGGCGGCCGCTGTGGCGGTAGTTGGATTTACCGGACTGCAGCCGTTGATTACATTGACAAAAACGCTGATTCTCATTACATGGGCCATTGTCGAGAGTATGGTAGATATTGCGGGATTGCTGCAGCAAAAGGAGGTTCCGGTCTGGAAAAAACCGTCGCAGATAACAACCGATTTTTTACAGGTTTTCCAAATCAATCGCAATGCGATTGTGGGTCGGGCTTCAAAGCTGAAAAAACAGGGAAAACATTCCTTTGGTTATCAGGAATATCTGTTACTGTTTTTGGCGTCAACCGGACAGGACATCCGACTGTATCGGGTTATGGATTTAATTCAGCAAAACATGAGAATAAATGCTTATAAGGACTTTCAGTTAGGATTGTGTGTACATGATATAAAGGTTCGGGGAACGATGAATTTTCCCACGCAGTTTTTCCGGCTGGCGGTGTTACAAAAAATGTCAGGGCGGAATCTAAAAGATTATTCGCTGACGCAGGAAGTTGTCGTCGGATACTAAATGATTCCGGAGTGAGAAAGGGTATTCTGATTCTCTTTCGTAAAATAACAGAAAGGGGAATGACCCAAATTTTACCTAAAAAAATTTTTACATCATACGGAAAGGGATAACTGTGTTTAAGGATACCCTTTCTCACTCCGGAACACATGAAATGGAGGAAAGGATGGAGAGACGAGCATCTCTGACAGTCGAGGCTTCACTTATACTGCCGGTCTTTCTATATGCCATGCTCTTTCTTGTCTATATCGGTAAGCTGGTCATCTGCCAGGATGAAGTACAGTGGGCGCTGACAAGAATTGCGAGAGAGGCATCCGCAGAATATGGTGCGGCACATAACAATAAATTAAAGAGCACGTTATATTATCAGACAAAGTTTATGGCATATATGAAAGGGAGCGGTCTCACAGTTTCTTTTGCCGATTCACAGTTGTTACAACATAACGATGAAATTGATTTGGTAGTCACCTACCGGATGAAACTTCCGTTTTCCATCTTTGTCATTCCCGCAGTCTCCATGCGTCAGCGCGTGCATACGCGTGCCTTTACCGGAGTGGAACGTCGGGAAGAAAAAAAGAAAGACGACAGAATCGTGTATATTACAGAGACCGGACGGGTGTATCATGTTACAGCGGAATGTACCTATCTGAAACTCAGCATTTCACAAATACAATATGGCGATTTGGGGGAAAAGCGAAATGAAAGCGGTGGAAAATACAAGCCTTGTGAGAGGTGCGGCGGCAATAAAGGAAGAGAGGACAAAATGCCGGTATGGATTACCAGTTATGGAGACCGTTATCATACCAGTCTTTCCTGCAGCGGTTTAAAGCGGCATATTCGGGAGATACCGCTGTCCGAGGCAGGCGGCCGCTCACCTTGTGGGAAATGCGCCAATGAAAAATAGAAAAAAGTATGTAAGGGGGAACGGGATAAATGACAGAGATTTTATTAGTAATTATCGTGGGCGTATATTTATTGGCTATGGCGATTATAGATGGGAAAAAGAAGAGGATTCCTATTTTGCCGGGAGTGATTTGCCTTGTTTGCATTATTGCGGGACAGATTGCAAACCGGACTTGCTGGCAGTTTTGGATATCGGGTATGTTAGTCGGTGTTGTATTGTTTGTCGTCAGTAAGGCGAGTCGGGGAGCGATTGGAGAGGGGGATGCGTTCGTTTACACACTGACAGGAGCGCTTCTCGGCATTATGGGAAACATGGCATTGCTGCTGATAAGCCTACTGCTCTGTTCGCTTGTTTCGCTTGTGCTTATCGTCTTTCGCCGCGTGGGAAGACAATATAAAATTGCTTTTGTTCCCTTTGTTGCAATTGCTTACGGGGTGGTGGTTATCGTATGAAAAGGCAGAGAATGGAAAAGGGCGGTTATTACACGGTAGAAGCAGTATTTATTGTAACAATATGCATCTGGGTTTTGATGGCTATCCTTTATAGTGGGTTATATGTTCATGATCGCATGGTTGTTATATCGGAAATGAATCAGAAGTTAGCGGAGAAGTTTCAAAGGGGAGACGGCGAGGGGACATTGGAATGGCAGGATGAGGCGAGACAGTCGATAGCGAATAAACTCATGCTTATGCGCATAAAGAAGATAAAAGTAAAAAAAGGGGCGCTCTCGGCAGAGATGGCGGTCACGTATGATCTACCTATCTCGCTGCGGGGAATAAAATCCCTTTTTGGCGGGGGTAGACAATATATGTCGCTTGCTGTAGCGAGAGAAATTGTCAATCCGGTAAAGTATAAGTGGGATTATGATATTTTAACAGGAAAGGGGGGCCGGTGATGGAGCAGGAAGTATGGACGGATGGAACGGGGAATTATTTAAAGATTCGTGGCAAGGGGGAAGAAACGCTGGCCGACCGGATGCTTCAGTATCAGGATATATCAGGTTTTCTTCCCATGGAGTTAATACGGATAGATGGGCAAAAAGATTATATCTATGACATATCGGGGAAGATTTCTCTCGCTCGTTATTTGTCCGGCAATGAAATAACAAGGGAGAGATTGCAGGACATAGTAAGAGAAATTCTTATGTTATCGGATACCGTAAGGGAATATTTGCTAGATGGCAATGGCGTCGTCTGTCACGAAGAATACATTTATATCGACCGAAGCAGTGGACAGGTGAACGGAATCTATCAGGAACAATCACCGTATGGTGATGTAAAAGCATTTGGCAGCTTATTGGAAACGGTAATGCAGACGATGAATGCAGGGGATGAGAGTTTAGCTTTCTTTGTGTATGGAATGCATAAACTGACAAAAGAGGTTGGTATGACGCGCCGGATCTTATTGGAGTATGCTGAAAAGGAAAGGAAAGAGTGTCCGGCAAAGACCGTTGTTCCCACAGGCGGAAAAAGGGAAGAAAAAAGAATAATACAGTCAGGAATGCTACAGGTGGAAGCGCCAAAAGTGAATGAGACGGCGGCGTTTGCTTTTTCTCTCCTGTTGGCAGCTTTCGGCATATTATTGACGATTTCGGCATGGTGTCTCGGGTGGTTTCGGCAGCCGATTTCGGGGGAGACGGATGTGGCGATGGGTATCGGAGCCAGTTTGTTTTTTCTGGGAATAAGCGGCTACGGCGCTTGGAAAATCGGCCCCTTTAAACGACTGTCTGATGTCGTATGGGAGGGCGAAAGCAGGAGCGCCAAAGCGTGTCTTATCTCGTGTCAGGGAAAGATAGAAAGTATACCGATTGTGCATTGTCCGTTTATATTGGGGGCAGAGAAAGAGAGAGTTGATGGTATCATAGCTGCGTCGGGCATAGAGGCGATTCATGCACAAATTTTTTGTGAGGGCAATGATTTTTATGTGCAGGATGAAGATTCACAGCAGGGAACTTATCATAATGGGGAAAGGCTGGTTGCCGGATATAAAAGGCGTTTACGGGACGGGGATATTCTCTGTCTGGCAGAGACGGAGTTTGTAGTGGAAATCAGTTGAATGGAGCAGGCGGGCCGCATGGTTATTCCGAATCCGGAAAATGCATATGCGAGAGAAACTGTTTTTGGAAATAGTCATGCTCCGCAAGATTGACGGGAACGACAGGGCGGGGAATAGAGAGAGGCAGTTCTTCTGTCGCTATACGAAACAGACCTTGCAGACAGCAGTTCCCTACCGGACGGATGGATTCATAATCTAATGAAGAAAAGAGTCCCAGAGTACGGCAGTCTTTTGTAGCAATGTGAAAACCAAAACCACCGCCAAGGAACAGCGATGAAACATCAGAAGAAGTGATTTTGGCCTCATATAGAAGCGTATCTATGCCAGCGGCGATGGCGGCTACTGCAAGCTGAATATTTCGGAAATCGTCTTTCGTAAAAACAATTTTCGTTCCGGTGGCGCTTAGGGAGAGCAACAGTCCCTCTGTAGGAAATTGCTCCGTAAAAACGCCGTCTTTTGTAACAAATCCTTTGCGCAGCAATTCGGCACAAACACTGATGGCGCCGGAACCGCACAGTCCAATCGGAAGTTTGTTGTCTATCGTAGTCAGTTTAGGTTGTAAACGGCGCAATGTGACCTGACTGATGGCACCCGATACGCTGGCGCAGCCGCAGTGAAGATTTCCGCCCTCAAAAGCGGGGCCCGCCGCGGTAGAAGTGACATATTGCACTCCGTTATGGGAAAGTACAATCTCGCCGTTCGTTCCCAAATCAAGAAGAATGGAAGTCTCTTCTGTCTCCCATATATGGCAGGCGTACAAACCGGCGCAGATATCTCCTCCGACAAAAGCAGAAAACCACGGAGAAACAAACACTTTACATTGCTCATAAGTGAGGGAATCCGGTATGTGCTGCTCTACGATAAACGGACTGTGAGACAGAGGTGTACAATCATATCCCATCAAAAGATGAATCATCGTAGTATTTCCGGCGATATAGCAGGAGGTCACGGCTTCTTTCTTTTGTTTGTTATTATTGCACAGGCGGGTTGTCTCCGTTTGAATCGCCTGTATAAGAATGGTCTGCAATTGTTCGCCCTTTCCTTCGCAGGAAGCTAAAATGCGGGCAATGACGTCAGCGCCAAAACAGCGCTGCGGATTCTCAATGGCGGAGCGCTGGCGGAGTTTCATATCCTTTCGGGAAATCAGGGCAAAAGCAATTGTCGTTGTGCCGATGTCAATGAGCATCGTATCGCCCTCGCCGTCCTCGGGAGAAAGCGCTTCCAATGACAGACCATGTATGGAATCCGGCTGTGGATTCCAGTCGATAGTAAGAGGACTCTTTGGAATATAAGCGCAGTCAAACGGATAGCGTGCTCCGTTGCAAAGATGTGCGCCATGGCAGTTGCAGGGGACGGAATATCCCATTTCCTGCAGTAAGGTGGGAATATTTTTGGAATTGGCGGAATCCACTGAAATTGAAATTAACATAGACTATTCGTTCGTCTCCTTCATTGACCGGAATTTTATTCTGTGATACAATCATCATAGATATGGGGCAAAAGGCATTTTGCCTCCAACTGATGTTTTGAATTGCTCCGTTGTTTCACAACTTTCGCAATTCATCATACCACAAATAATAAAATTCGTCTATGAAAAGAGGTTGCAATGAATAGAAGCAGAAAGATTCCCCTGATAACTTTTGTATTATTGGCGATAAATGTATTAATGTACGTCTATGTAGAATTTTCCGGCTCCGCTTATGACAGTGAATTTATGTTAAATACGGGGGCTTTATATGAACCGCTTCTGATACAAAACCATCAGTATTATCGTCTGATTACTCATTTCTTTTTGCATTTTGGTTTCGACCATCTCGTAAACAATATGGTCTCCCTGCTTATCCTTGGGTATTCGCTGGAGATGGAAATGGGAAAAGTCCGTTTTATAATATTATATTTTCTCTCGGGAATTCTTGCAGGTATAACATCAATCATATATAATGTATATGTTGGACAGGAATCTATATCCTGCGGAGCATCCGGTGCTATTTACGGGCTGATGGGCGCGCTGCTCATTATGCTTATAGTGGGGAACCGCGGGAAGTTTTCTTCGGAAGTACCGAGATATTTACTGTATATCGGAATTAGTATATACAGTGGTATGCAGGATGAAAATATAGATAACGCTGCACATATCGGAGGATTTGTGGCCGGCGTTCTGGTTTGTCTGATTATGAGCCGGTTTTTCCGGATGGAGGTTTCGTATGAAAGTTAATATTTATTATGGCGGAAGAGGACTAATTGATGACCCGAACTTATTCGTATTGGAGAAGATTACCAAAGTACTTGATGAATTGCGGGTGACGGTAGAGCGGTATAATTTGTATGAGGACAAGAGAAATATTACCGTGCTGCCGAAAACATTGAAAGATGCAGATGGTATCATTTTGGCAGCTTCTGTCGAGTGGTTTGGAATTGGCGGCTTTTTGCAGCAGTTTTTAGATGCCTGCTGGCTTTATGGTGACAAAGAAAAGATGGCGAATACTTATATGCTTCCGGTTGTTATGGCGACCACATACGGAGAGCGCGAGGCGGAGTACTGCCTTATTCGTGCGTGGGAGTTGTTAGGTGGTATTCCGGCAGAAGGGTTGTGCGCGTATGTGAACAATCACGTTGAGTTTGAGACAAATTCGCAGTTTAACCTGATGATAGAAAAGAAAGCGGAAAATTTTTATCGCATGATTTCGAAAAAAGTGGTCGCTTTTCCGAATAGTAACATGGTTGTAAAGAAGACCGTTCTCCGCAGCAGCAATTTGTCCCTGACGCCTCAGGAAAGCGAGCAGTTGTCACTTTATGTATCCAACGACAACTATGTAAAAAAACAAAAAGAAGATATTGAGGAATTGGCAAATCTCTTTAAGGGGATGTTAGGAGATGAGCAGGAACCGGATGAGTATGTGGAAAAATTAAAAGAACACTTTTATCCTCTGGACGGATTAGAAGCAGTCTTCCAAATTGACCTTTTAGATGAAAATTCATCCCTTATCATTCGCATTGAGGATGGGAATCTATCTTGTACAAGAGGGAAACCGGATTCGTCTTTAAAGCCGGATGTGATTGCAAAAATCCGCACGAAAGTATTTCAGGAAGTTCTCAGCGGAGCCAAATCTTTTCAGAGCGCTTTTATGTCAGGAGATTTATCGGCGCAGGGGAATTTTAAAATACTGCGTAATTTTGACACGATTTTCCGTTTTTAGCCTGACGGCATATCGGCGAGATATCGGGCTGAGGGAAAAGAAAAATATATGCAAAGCGGGCCATGAAAGGCAGCGCGGAAATGAGGGAAATTATGAGAGAAGAAAATTGCATTTTTTGTAAAATTCTGGCGGATGAGATTCCGTCTGCCGTTGTGTATGAGGACGACGATTGCCGTGCGATTTTAGATAATGCGCCGGCGGCAAGAGGACATGTAATAATATTATCCAAAAAGCATGCCGCCAATATATTTGAATTGCCGGATGATGATGTAGCGCGGATTTTTGTTGTGGCTAAGAAAATTGCAGCAGCAGTACAAAAGACGTATTCCTGTGATGGTGTGAATATTTTGCAGAACAATGGCGAGGCCTCCGGTCAGACCGTATTTCATTTGCATGTACATGTGATTCCTCGTTTTGATAATGACAGAGACCATATAAACATTGGCTGGAAACCGGAAGAGACGTCGGATGATATGTCAGAAGTAGCAGCAGAGATTAAGGCAAATCTGTAAAGCAGGAATGGAGGATAGGATGAAACGTATAGTTTTAACAGGCGGTGGAACCGCAGGGCATGTAACTCCGAATATTGCGCTGATTCCCGAATTGCAGAAGAGAGGATTTGAGATTCATTATATTGGCTCAAAGACGGGGATTGAGAAAGAGTTAATCGGGAATTTTGACATTCCGTATTATGGGATATCTTCAGGGAAGTTACGCCGCTACTTTGATTTGAAGAACTTTACGGATCCATTTCGTATTTTGAAAGGATATTCGGAAGCAGTAAAATTGTTGAAAAAAATAAAGCCGGACGTAGTTTTTTCCAAAGGCGGATTTGTTACCGTACCGGTAGTAAAAGCGGCTAGCCGCAAAAAAATTCCTTGTGTTCTGCATGAGTCGGATATTTCACCGGGGCTTGCTAACCGTCTTTGTATTTCTTCTGCGGCTATCATTTGCGCGAATTTTCCAGAGACGATTGAGCATTTACCAAAAGACAAGGCGTTTTTGACAGGTACGCCCATTCGTGGAGAGTTGTTTTCTGGCAATCGTTTAAATGGATTGGATTTTTGCGGTTTTACTGCAGGCAAACCGGTCATTCTTGTTATCGGCGGAAGTCTCGGTTCAATTCGTGTAAACGATGCTGTGCGTGAAATTCTCCCTGAATTATTAGAGAATTATCAAATTATACATCTTTGCGGCAAGGATAAGATTGATGAGTCGCTGGAGGGAACGGCAGGGTATCGGCAGTATGAATACATTCAGAAAGAATTGTGCGACCTTTTAGATGCGGCTGACCTTGTTATATCCCGTGCCGGAGCTAATGCGATTTGCGAGCTTCTGGCGTTGAGGAAACCCAATATTTTGATTCCGCTTTCTCTGGAAGCGAGCAGAGGAGACCAGATACTGAACGCCAACTCATTTGAGAAACAGGGTTTCAGTTATGTGATTAAAGAGGAAGAACTGACTGGCGAGAGACTTCTCGATGCCGTGCAGTTTATGAGTGAAAATAAAGAAAAATATCGGGAAGCGATGATTAACAGCAATCAGCATGACGCTGTTACAAAAGTGGCGGATTTAATCGAAAAAGCGTGTGAAAAAGAAGAATTGTCGTAAATTCTGTCGAATAAAAAAAGAAAATGGCGAACGATTGTCAAAGAAAATAGGATATGTCTCTGGTCAGAGGCATATCCTATTGTTATACTTGTCCCAAAAAGAGAGGAAGGGATACTTATGTGGAAAGAATTTTTAAATCAAAAAAACATGACAGGAGTCGCCGTTATTTGTGTGGTTAGTCTTTTTGTCAAGTTAATGCTTCGCCATACATATAAAAGGCTGCTGCGTGCTGCTTCGGATATCGGGCATTCCCGTCATCGTCTGATGAAAAATATTTGTATGAGATTTGAAGCTTGTTATCAGTTAAAAATCGGCGTGCCAAACGTGCCGCTTTTTGTAGAAAAATATTTGAGGCACTACCGTGTTTTAGGAGTACATATGAAAGCATGGGAACATATAAATATGCTATGCGTGATTCTTGTGATGGCGGGAAGCATGGCCAACAGTATATGGAATATGATGCAGGGGGGTGGGAGTACGGAAGTATTTCTTCCTCTGTTGACGGGAATTATTGGAACCGGCATTTTACTTTTTATGGATTTCATGTGGAATACGGAAGAACAGTGGAGACTGCTGCAAATTGATATTACCGATTACCTTGAAAATGTTTGTAAGCCGAGACTGGAAAATGAAATCTATCATCCTGCGGAATTGCAGAATTATCAGAAAGAATATTTTGATGAGGCGGATAAGGTCGTGAATTTTGAGCAGAAACAGGCAGAGAAGAATGGCGGGCAGACAATAGTACCGGAGCTTAATTTTACGGAAGAAGAAGAGAAAGTGATTCGGGAAGTAATTCACGAATATCTGGGATAATAGTTGACAGAAAGAATTGGAAAAGAGTATAATTCAGACAATAGGTCATACTTTATGACAAACGTGAAAATAGGAGGAAATAAGTATGAAGAAACATGTTACGTTTGATTACTCACTTGCCAATCCTTTTATTGGCGATGAAGAGCTGAATTTGATGAAAGAATCCATCGGGGCAGCAAGAAAGACATTGCAGGAGAGAACGGGGGCCGGCAACGATTTTCTCGGTTGGATTGATTTGCCGGAAGACTATGATAAAGAGGAATTTGCGCGGATTCAGAAAGCGGCGGATAAAATAAAATCCGATTCGGAAGTATTAGTTGTAATCGGCATTGGCGGCTCGTATCTGGGGGCGCGCGCGGCGATTGAATTTCTGCGTCACAGCTTTTATAACAGCGTGGACAAGTCGATTCGGAAAACACCTGAAATTTACTATGCAGGTAACAGTATAAGCGGAACGTATTTGTCGCAGTTGATTGAGACGATTGGAGACCGTGATTTCTCAGTCAATGTAATTAGTAAATCAGGAACAACGACGGAGCCAGCCATTGCTTTCCGCATTTTTAAAGAGATGTTAGAAAACAAATACGGTAAAGAAGAGGCTGCGAAGCGCATTTACGCGACGACGGACAAGGAAAGGGGAGCGTTGAAGAGTCTGGCAACGGAAGAGGGTTATGAAACTTTTGTTGTGCCGGATGATGTCGGCGGACGCTTTTCTGTTTTGACAGCGGTAGGTTTGCTGCCAATCGCTGCCAGCGGGGCGGACATCGGCAAATTGATGGAGGGCGCCCAAAGTATGCGGAAATTATGTCTGGAGAACGACATAGAGGACAACGATGCGATAAAATATGCGGCAATCCGCAATATTTTGTACAAAAAAGGAAAGTCCGTTGAGATTTTGGCAAATTATGAGCCGATTTTCCACTATGTAGCAGAGTGGTGGAAGCAGCTCTATGGAGAGAGCGAGGGAAAAGACCAAAAAGGTATTTTGCCGGCTTCCGTTGATTTGACAACCGACCTGCATTCTATGGGACAGTTTATTCAGGACGGCTCCCGTATTATGTATGAGACGGTTATGGAATTGGAGAATCCGGCCCTGAATATTACGGTTAAAGAGGCGGAAAATGATTTGGACGGTTTGAACTATCTTTCCGGTAAGACGCTGGATTTTGTCAATAAGAGCGCAATGAAAGGGACACAGCTTGCGCATACGGACGGAAATGTGCCAAATCTGGTTGTCCGCATACCGGAACAGAATGAATTTTATCTGGGAGAGTTATTCTATTTCTTCGAGTTTGCCTGCGGTATCAGCGGCTATCTGTTAGGAGTAAATCCGTTCAATCAGCCGGGGGTAGAGAGTTATAAGAGAAATATGTTTGCACTGTTAGGAAAACCGGGTTATGAAGAATTAGGAAAAGAATTGCGCGCCCGTTTGTAGGCAAATAATGCTGATTTGATTAAATAAATTAAAAGTACCATTTTCCTTTCTCTGTCATAGGATAAGTTAAAAACATCCTATAACAGAGAAAGGAATTTTTATGCCAAAACGAAGTAATGGTATTGATGTAAGCGAGTGGCAGGGGAAAATAAATTGGAGAAAGGTGGCGGAATCGGGAATCGAATATGCCTACATCCGCGCGTGCGTTGGCAGCCGTTTTGTTGATTCTCAGTGCCATCGCAACCATATCGAGGCGAAGAGAAATCGAATCAAAACCGGATTTTATCATTATATTACAGCGCGCAGTGTTGATCAGGCGCGCAGACAGGCGCGATTTTTTGCCAGAACGATAGAGCCGTACCGATACGACATGCGTCCGGTAATGGATTTTGAAACATTCGGCAGTTTATCGCGAGAAGAGATAAATCGCATTGCCATCGCATATTTGCGCGAGCTGGAAAGGCGTACCGGAAAACCGGTTGCCATTTATTCGGACAGCAATAATGCCATGCATAGGTTTACCGATTCGCGTTTGTTAAGATATCCGCTATGGGTTGCCGCCTATGGCGTCGACCGACCGGAGACTGGGCGTTGGGAAAGGTTTGCCGGATGGCAGTATGCCGACAACGGCAGAATCGAGGGTATTAATGACGATAGTGTCGATTTAGATTATTTTCGAAGAGGGCTTATGTTAGACTGCTAAAGGGCATGTTCCATGTTTAAAAAGTCCCCATGCTGACAGTAAAAGCCGCCGGCATGGGAACTTTTCATATAGTCTGATAGTATTTACGTCAGGCTAAGTAATGATTACTCAGCTTCAATTGCTCCGGTAGGACATGCTGCTGCACAAGAACCGCAATCCAAGCATGCGCTTGCATCAATTTCATAATGTGCATCGCCCTCTGAAATCGCGTTTACCGGACATTCAGAAGCACATGCGCCACAACTGATACAAGAATCAGAGATTTTGTATGCCATTTTTATATCCTCCTTTATACTAATTTTAACCTACACACATAATAATACAATTTCCCTAAAATTACAAGTGAATTTTGGACATTTCTCTTCTTGACAACGGATAGGCATATGACTATAATCGAACGTAGGATTTTGAATTATTGCCAAAAAGGAGGACATATATCATGATCAAAGAAGTAACCAAGGATATGTTAATTGGCGACATATTGCGGGAAGATGCAACGATTGCCCCTATTTTGATGGCTTCCGGTATGCATTGTATCGGCTGTCCGGCATCTCAGGGCGAGAGTTTG
Source organism: uncultured Eubacterium sp. (assembly GCA_910577295.1). Classification (GTDB taxonomy): domain Bacteria; phylum Bacillota; class Clostridia; order Lachnospirales; family Lachnospiraceae; genus Eubacterium_F. Next base: position 10,914 of record CAJTLS010000010.1, on the reverse strand, counting down.
GAAGAGGCAGCTCTGGTTCACGGGATTGACAGTGATGAGTTGGTTGCAAAGATTAACGAGTTTTTGTCGACAAAAACCGTTTAAAATTATAAAAAAGAGTTGCGGGCAGAAGCTTCCCACAGCTCTTTTTTATAGGAAAGTTCGTTTTCATATATTGAGTAATTGACATATTCACGTGTCCAATTGTCCGGCTAATGCGTGAATATAGCAAAAATTTAATATATGTTGTACTAGATTTTAGATAATTGTTCAAGTGCTTTGTCTTTTATAATCATCTGAAAATGTTCGTTGAAATATGCCTGTGTTGCATAAGTAACCGTCTCTTCTTTTCCAAATTCTGAAATCAGGGAACAGGTAGCCTGAAAAACGGCTTTTCCATGTCCGCGGTTCAGCAGAAGATAATAAGTTTTTTTGACCGGGTCTTTCCAAACCGAATTTTTAGCGGTATACCGCGAATCAATCAAGTGAGAGAGCTCAATAATCGTATTGAGCGAATGAAAAGAAAATACCCGTACCGATTCATGAATCGTTTCTGTCTTTTTCTTTTTATTCTTTTTAGTATTCTTTTTCTGCCCCTGTAAAGATTCGCTCAAAGGAACAAATTCGCCGGAACGGGATTTGGCGCCGGCTTCTTCAAGCAAATCGTAAAGTTGTTCAAAACAATTGACCAGTTCCGGTGTCTCCGCTTCGTCATCATCCGGCACTTCATCTAAATCAAAATCGACTTCATCCTCTTCGTCGAACTCATCCTGCTGTATTCCAAATCGAGAGAAGCGTTCATCAAATTCTTCCGGATTTTCTACTTTGGTAATAACTAAAATTATGGACTCTCTCGAGGTAGGAATCGCTTCTATCATCAAAGGAATATCATCGGCATCGAATCCAAAATCGATGTTAGCTTGTTCCATCATGTCACGAAAAAGCTCTTTGGCTTTATCCGAACCATATGCCAATTCACTTATCTTAAGATGACGCTCCATCAAATCATGTTTGCTGAGAGTACAGCGGATTTGATTTTCACTAATTCGTTCGATTTTCACAAGCACACTTCCTTTCTAAACATTTATTTGTAGAAAAGTATAATTTATATTGTTGGTAAAGTCAACTAAAATAGCCAAAAAAGCAATTGGAAATATTTTTTATTTGTTATTATATGTATTTTTAGCGCTGGAGAACACTTGAAATGGAAGAAAAAGGAACAGTATAATAAAAACAGGTAAGTTAGCAAAAGGCAGGGGGGTGGTTGATGGTACATAAAGTTATTCTATTTTAAAGAAAGGAAATTTCTTTTCCTTTTATCTCATTTCTATGCTCTAGGTAATTTCTATTATCTGGAAAAGTTCACAGTTACTATTATATTATGATGCGACTTACCAAAAGAGACTATGGTAGGGCGATGATACGAATGAAAAACACTTCTTTGTCACAACATCGGATGTAGTGTCATTGTCCGAAAGGAGAATTATAAACATTTAATATCACGGTGCATCTTCTTTTCCATAGTCAGCAGGAGGATACATATGCAGAAAAATCAATGGATTTTAGATGAAGTTGCCTATGCCAGACAACAGGGGATGCAGGTCGATATCGACGGTGTACCCTGCACAGAAAAGCCGGTAGAGGAAATTTCCAAAGTATTGGAACGGGGCTGTTACATGCTCGATTATGAAGGTGATGTGCAGGGAAAGCTTGTCGCTTTACATATTGATTTGGTAGAACCATGTTATAAAGCTTCCTATCCATCTTCACGGAGTACAAAATAGACGGGTCAGAAAAGGAAACCGTGAAGAAAGAAAAAAAATGCATGCATTTGCAACATTTCCTCCCATTCAATCGTATTATTGATATAAGGGCCCCAAGAGACAGTATGTTTCGACCAAAAATAAAAAATTTGAATGGGAGGTTTTTCCGATGAAAAAACAATTTATATTAGCAGCAACTGCCGTCATGATGGCAGTAGGTATTGCAGGAGGAGTAAGTAATCAGGAAGCACAGGCGGCTTCCAAAACAGTAGCGATTAACAAAAAGAATTTTCCGGATTTGGTATTTCGTGAGCTGGTGAGAGTAAATTATGATAAAAATAAGGATAAGAAGCTTTCCGCCAGCGAGATAAAGAGAGCAAAGAAGTTTGGCAGTAGTTCCTGTAAAAATACAGTGAAGATTAAGGCCTCTAAATATGGGAAATACACGAAAAAATACATTCGTGATATCAAGAAATTTAAAGGTATTGAGAAACTGACAAATCTACAAAAATTTGTAGCCAATGAGACGCCGGTAAAAACCATTAATTTAAAGAAGAATAAAAAATTAACGTATCTGGAAATGACAGATGGAAAACTGCAGAAACTGGATTTGAACAGCAATAAGAAGTTAAAGTATGTATATTTAGGCTATAATCAGTTGACTTCATTAAAAATGAATAAGTGCAAGAAATTGCAGCGTGTGGATTTGACCGGGCATATGGTAAAGAAACTGAAAATAGACCGCAATAAGAAGACAATCGTCACCGGGGAAGAATATTATGTACCGTATAAAGCAACAAAGGTAAATGCTAGATTGACGAATCTCAACAACGGCGGCATGATAGATGCATCAGGAAACTATTGTGTGTATGAATGGGCAGCAGATAACTCTTCCTGTGTTAAGAAGACGCTGAATGGAAAGGCAATGAATAGCAGCTTTGTTGCACTTGATGGCAATACTGTTGCAAAAGCAAAGGAAATGCAAAAGATTACGGCACAGTGGCAGGATGCACAGGGGAACTTCTATTTTCTGGCAGATAAAGATGGAAATATGGTAGAGCAGACGGTGTACTATTTATATAAAGTGAATCCTCAGGGTGCGATTGAAAAAGAAGTAGTTATAAACGACCAGATCATCGTAAACAATTACGGAAAGAGTTTTTCGATGAACTATCTGGGACAGGGGAATGGTTTGATAATTCTGGGAATTACAACAAAGAGTGCTAAGGACGGTGTTGTCTACTTTGATACCGGCAGCATGAAAGCAGTAAAACAGGCGATTTGTAGTTTTACTCCACAAACCGCTGAAAATGATGTAATTGCCGGTAAGCGTTATTATGATGATGAAATCGTAGTCAGTAAGATGATTGCTGGAACAAAGCAGGAATTAAAAGACGGAACGGAGATTGAAGTTTGTAATCTGGGCTCGGGACATGATATGGAAGTTCCGCTCCGCTATGAGGAAGACCCTTTTGCAATCAGGATTTATAACAATTACTTGTATCTGATAAGCGGAGAAGGTTTTTATAAAGCAAAGCTGACGGCAACTAAATTTAAACAACTGTATGGTATCAGCAAATTATCACATATGCAGGATGTAGGGGTTAAGTTCATGCTTACGATGAAGAATGAGAAAGAAATTTATTTTATCACCGAAAAAACGGAGGATGAGAAAACTTCTTATACATTCCAGATTGGAACAATTGGATAATAGGTGCAGGGAGTAGTTAGTTTTATATAGAAGAGGGCGACCCATTGGGAGGGGTCGCCCTTTACGTCTGTGCCCTTCACAATATCTTCGCAATGGCAGTCTTGCGGGAAAACTCATCCCGCAAGCCCGCGTGCTTCGCACTATAAAAAACAAAATATGTAACAACTTGTGAGCAAGCTCCCAGTTGTTGTATTTTCGCGTCCGTGCCCTTCACAATATCTTCGCAATGGCAGTCTTGCGGGAAAACCGCCCCGCAAGCCCGCGTGCTTCGCACTATAAAAAACAAAATATGTAACAACTTGTGA
>CAJTLS010000010.1:0-7059 GCA_910577295.1 uncultured Eubacterium sp. | reverse complement strand
GAGCAAGCTCCCAGTTGTTACATATTTCGTTTTTTGCATTGCTTCATTTTTCGCGAGTACTCCCAGTTGGAATCGAACCAGCAATTCACCCTTAGGAGGGGTGTGTTATATCCATTTAACTATGGGAGCAGATGTCCTCATTGAAAGCCATTTATCGTTTTCAGATGAGGACTTTTCATATAAAAGTTTTATAAATATTTTTTCAATTCATCTACTTTATCTAATTTTTCCCAAGGCAAATCTAAATCATTTCGCCCGAAGTGTCCATAGGCTGCCGTCTGGTTGTAGATAGGGCGGCGAAGATTTAACATTTGTATGATTCCGGCTGGTCTTAAATCAAAGTTTTCGTTAATAATATCTACCAGTTTTTCTTCCGGCAGTTTTCCGGTTCCGAATGTGTCAATGCGGACGGAAGTAGGTTCTGCTACACCGATGGCATAAGAGAGCTGCACTTCTGCGCGGTCGCATAAACCGGCGGCGACGATATTTTTGGCAACATAGCGTGCCGCATAAGCTGCGGAGCGGTCAACTTTTGTCGGGTCTTTACCGGAAAAAGCGCCTCCGCCGTGTCGTGCCCATCCGCCGTATGTATCTACAATTATTTTGCGTCCGGTTACGCCGCTGTCACCGTTTGGACCGCCAATAACAAAGCGTCCGGTCGGATTTATATACATTTTTGTATCTGCATCTATCAGTTCGGCCGGAAGAACGGCATCAATAACGTGTTTGCGGATATCTTTTTTTATCTGTTCCCATGACACATCCTCGTTGTGCTGACTGGAGACAACGACAGCATCCAGACGCAGAGGTTTGCCTTCGGCATTATATTCAACCGTAACTTGAGCTTTGCCATCTGGACAAAGATAAGGTAACGTGCCGTCTTTGCGAACTTTCGCCAACTGTTGGGATAACTTATGTGCCAGATGGATGGGGTATGGCATATATTCATCGGTTTCATTTGTTGCATAACCAAACATCATGCCCTGATCACCGGCTCCGATGGAAGCGATTTTTTTATCAGAAAGTTTTGCTTCCAGTGCCATATCAACGCCCATTGCTATGTCAGAAGATTGTTTGTCCAAGGAGATTATAATGCCGCACAAATTACCGTCAAATCCCTTTTTTGTGTTATCATATCCAATCTCACAAATAGTTTCACGAACAATCTTTTGTAAGTCGACTTGTGCATTGGATGTGACTTCACCCATTAAAAGTACAAGACCGGTAGTAATGGCAGTCTCACAAGCAACACGGCTCATTGGATCCTGTTCAAGCATGGCGTCCAAAACGGCATCCGAAATCTGATCACAAATTTTATCCGGATGCCCCTCTGTCACGGACTCAGATGTGAAAAGTATCTTACCCATGATAATCCTCCTTAATTCGTATATATTCTTATATATTCTACTATAAAAAAAATATATCGTCAAGGAAAGAAAAGTGCTGTTAATGAAGGAGGAAAGAAATGGGTTCTTTCCATTTTGATGCTATCGACAATAATTTATAGAGAAAAAAGTCGAAAAAGAGTGATTTATAAATGCAAAATAAAAAAATATGTGATATAATATTAAAAAAATTAAGTTTTTTTAATGGAATAAGATACTGTTTTCTGTATTATACAAGGAAGCGGTATGTTAATACAGAAGAGGAAATAAAGAAGAAAGAGTAAATTAGGGGGTTTGGCAAAAGCCATTGTCGCTCAAACAAACAGAATGGAGTAAAGAAGATGAATATTTTAATTATTGACAATGATTTAACCATTGCAAGAATGGAAAAAGATTATTTGGAATTGAGCAATTTTAAAGTAGATATTGAAACGGATGGCCTGAAAGGTGAGAAGCTGGCTATGAGCGGGGAATATGATATGCTTCTACTTGAGGTCGATTTGCCAGGACGGAGCGGATTTGAAATCTGTCGGAAATATCGGGAAATATATTTGAAACCGGTGATTTTTGTCTCTTCAAAAGAAGAGGACATTGATATTATTCATGGATTTTCTTTGGGGGCCGATGATTACATCCGCAAGCCTTTTCGTCCCAGTGAACTGGTTGCACGTGTGAAAGCGCATCTGACCCGTTATGAGGCGCTTGTGAGATACCAGTCCACTTTGGTGGAGCCGAAACGGGATGTTATTATTTCCGGCCCTCTGAAGATTGACAGAACGTCGAGGCGTGTATTTTTGGATGAAAAAGAAAAAAAGTTAACGGCCAAAGAGTTTTCCCTGCTTTTCTTTCTGGCAGCTCATCCGAACCGTGTGTTTTCAAAAGAAGAGCTGTTTCATCAGATTTGGGGATACAGTCCGGGAAGCGAGACGGCTACTTTAGTTGTTCACATTAGAAAAATCCGCGAAAAGATTGAAAAGGATACTGCGAATCCAGAGTTCATACAGACTGTGTGGGGAACTGGCTATCGTTTTCGTGATAAAAACTGAAAATTTTGCCAAGGATAAAATGAATCTTCATGTTTATAATAAGGTAGCAAGCGAAAATGTCTGGCTGCCTTATTATGAAAGGGGAGATTGAAATGAAAGTGAAATATGTAAAACTTGCAGGGATTATTCTGCTCATTTTTCTTGCTTTTCGTTTTTTACTTCCTTTGGTACTACCTTTCGTTCTCGCTTATTTTTTTGCGAAAATGGTTTCTCCCATCATACAATTTTTAGAAAAAAAACTTCATTGGAGACACAAAGTCAGTGTTCTTATGGTTGTATTTATTGTATTTATCGCCTTGGTAAGTTTTATCGGATATATAATCAGTATTGCTGTGAGCCAAACGATATTATTACTGCAAAAACTTCCTGTTTATCAACAGATGATAAATCAGTTTTTGGAAAATATGTGCTGTCAGTGCGATAAGATGTTAGAGTTAGGTGGCGGTACGAGTTACCGCTATGTCGAGCAGCAGGTACAAAATTTGTATCATACGATTGGAACCGAGGTGCTGCCTCGTATGTCAGGATATATAACGCAGATATTATGTAAAGTATTTGCCGTAGCCAGTACGATATTCATTTTTATTATTTCGGCAGTACTGATTCTTCTGGATGAAACATTTCCCAAAATCCGGGGCAAATTGCGTCCATTTGCCGGGCGTCTGCGCAAAGCCGGTCTGGCGTATATAAAATCACAGAGCATAATTTTGTTTATTATTGCGACCGTTATTTCTGTCGGACTATTACTGATGGGAAGCGACTATGCCATTATATTTGGGGCAGGAATCGCCGTATTTGACGCTTTTCCAGTTGTTGGAAGCGGAGTAATTCTAATACCGTGGGCCATAATCAAGATGCTTGGTGGAAATTATTATGCAGCGGCAATACTTATAACGGTATTTGCCATAGCTGCCTTTTTACGGGAAGTATTAGAGCCAAAACTGTTTGGCAAAGAATTGGGGCTGAAACCTTTGTATATATTGATTTCCGTCTATGTAGGAGCGGAATTGTTAGGACTTGCCGGTGTGTTGCTGGGACCGGTTGGGCTGACTATATTTAAGGCGGCAGAAGAGGAGATAGAATAGACGTTATTTACTAATCCAGCGGCTCATTCCCGAGCCATGATTGTCAAATGGGCGTTTGTGAAAGCCGAGTTTTTCATAAAAAACTTCTTTATTCATAGCGGACATGAGATTGACCATAATGGTCTCACCCTCATCAATCTGTGCTTCCAACCATTTGAGGACACGTTCAATAATGGCCCGTCCTATGCCTTTTGACTGATGGGCCGGATGAACAATAACATCACAGATAAAGTACACATAACCGCCATCGCCAATCACACGCGCCATGCCGAGTGGAGCGCTGCCGTCGGTGGCGACAAGGATATATAGGGAGTTGTCCAGAGCGGTACGCGCCTGCTTTGGACAAATTGTAATAAAATCCACACTGGCACGTAACGCATTGTATTCCTGAATGGAAATGGTATGTGTAAATTGTATGGCGCTCAATTCCCATTCCCTCCTTCTCGTTACATCAATCGTTATACAAAGCGGTTAGTCGTTTCATCGTAATGATAATCAATCGAATCTAACGTGTCGCAAAGCTCGGTCTCGTCAACATCATAAGTTCGACAAAATTCATCCAATGTGGCAAATTGGTCTCTTAATTTCGTATTTACATAACTAACCAAAATAATTGGGTCTTGCGGTATGTCCAAAATGACACCTCCTAAAATGAATAAGGTATGTAATAGTTCCCCATAATAATACATAGAAAAGGTGTTTTTTGTCAACCCTATCATGGAGGCAAAAAAACTTTGACGGTAGATTTGTAAGAAGGAGAAATATGTAAATGGAGGAGATTATGGAAAAAAAGACGGAATTTTCAAAAGATTTTGATAAAAACAAAAAACGAATCGACGAACTTCTTCATATAGAAAAGAGTTTTGATTTGCTGTATAGGGTGGTGACAATTGGTGGTAAAAAAGCTTGTTTTTACTTTATTGATGGTTTCTGTAAAGACGAAGTTATGGAGAAGGTATTAGAGTTTCTCTATAAAATTACGCCGGAACAAATGCCGGCGACGGCGCACGAATTTTTAAAAGACCGCCTTCCTTATGGCGAGATTGATTTGGTAAGAACGGAAAATGATTTATTACAACGTATACTTTCCGGTGTTCCGGTTCTTTTAATTGACGGGTACACGGAATTACTGGCAACGGATTTTCGTACTTATCCCGCCCGCTCGGTAGATGAGCCGGAAAAAGATAAAGTCATGCGTGGTTCCAGAGACGGTTTCGTGGAAACCGTAGTGTTCAATACGGCGCTTATCCGCCGGCGCATACGCTCACGAGACCTTGTTATGGAAATGCATACAGTAGGAAAGAGTTCCAGAACCGACGTCGTAATTGCCTATATGGGGAATCGGGTTGAGCCGGAAATGTTAGAAAACATACGGCAGCGGGTAGACGCTATCAAGATTGATTCATTGTCCATGAATCAACAAAGTCTGGCAGAATGTCTTTATCAGCATAAATGGTTTAATCCTTTTCCTAAATTCAAATTCTCGGAACGGCCGGATACTACAGCTGCCAGTATTTTAGAGGGTAGTATTGCTATTCTGGTAGATAATTCCCCCTCGGCCATGATACTGCCGACCTCCGTTTTTGACATTGTGGAAGATGCGGATGATTATTATTTTCCACCGATTACGGGAACCTACCTGCGTCTGTCGCGGATGGTTATTGATGTTCTGGCGGTTGTAATGACGCCGCTTTTCCTGCTGCTCATTTCCAATCCGGAATGGCTGCCGGAAAGTATGAAATTTATTGTTATCAATGATCCGATTAATGTCCCCATCTGGCTGCAAATGCTGATTTTGGAATTTGCCATTGATGGACTCAAGCTAGCGTCGGTCAATACACCAAATATGTTGAGCACGCCGCTCAGTGTGGTAGCGGGTATTATATTAGGAGATTATACGGTAAGTTCCGGCTGGTTTAATTCCGAAATCATGCTTTACATGGCCTTTGTTGCCGTGGCAAATTACACGCAGGTCAGTCTGGAATTAGGTTTTGCACTCAAATTCATGCGTATCATTCTCATTTGCCTGACTGCGGCATTTGGTTTGTGGGGGCTGATTGGCGGACTCATTTTTGTAGCTGTCTGCATTGTCACCAATCGAACTATCAGTGGCAAAAGCTATATTTATCCGCTTCTTCCGTTTAATGCCAAACAGTTTCTGCGGCGCTTCTTCCGCGTCAGTCTGCCGACATCAGAGCAGTAAAAAAGTTGCAGTAATTCGGGAATTTGCCATCGTTAGGCTACCCCATCAGTTCCCGAATCGCTGCAATTTCCTCTTTATAAGGAGGATAACTTTTCTTTGAATCATCAGCGTCTTTCAGGTAAGGCGTCTCTAAAATTTTTGGTATATCTTCAAAACGGGTATCGCGGATGACCTGCATCAGTGCATCCGTACCAAGATATCCTTTCCCGAAATTTTCATGGCGGTCCTTATGGGCGCCCAGCTCATTTTTGCTGTCGTTAATGTGAAAAGCGGCAATCTGGTCAAGACCGATAATCGTATCAAATTGCTCCATTACGCCATCATAATCATGAACAATATCATATCCGGCATCGTTGACATGACACGTATCCATACAGACCCGCAGCTTATCTGGATGTGCGCACCCATCATAAATAGCGCGAAGTTCTTCAAAGGAACGGCCAATCTCGCTTCCTTTTCCGGCCATAGTTTCTAGGGCAATTTTTACCGGTGTGTCGGCTGTCAGCACTTCATTGAGACCGCGGACTATTTGTGCAATACCGGCCTCAACGCCTGCGCCTACATGGGAACCGGGATGCAGTACAAGTACTTCTGCACCCATGGCAGCGGTGCGTGTAATCTCTTTTTCCAAAAATTCAACCGCTAATTCAAAAGTTTCCGGCTTGATCGTATTGGCGAGATTTATAATATAAGGAGCGTGGACAATGAAATTTGCCATGCCGTGTTCTTTCATTAATTCCCTTGCGGCGGGAATATTTAGTTCAGATGTATCTTTACGGCGCGTATTTTGCGGCGCACCGGTATATACCATAAACGTATTGGCCCCATATGAGATAGCTTCCTTTACAGAACCAAGTAACATTTCTTTTCCATTCATTCCAACGTGTGAACCTATTAATAACATAGTAATCCTCCATTCCAAAGCACAGCGGAGGAGGCACGAGCAAAAAGCAGCATAGCAAAGAATATTTCATATTCCTTTTTTGCTCTGTGCATTAATACAATTTGTGATGCTTCGACACAAATTGTAGATTGAAAAATAAGCTATCAAGCTTATTTTTCAATTTAGCCTCCATTCAAAGTGTTTTTGTTAGTATCTTTATTAAGATTCTTTTCCAGTGTAACGGATTTTACACAAATTGTAAATGGGAAAAGTTTGTAAGGATTGATGAATACAAGACATTAACAATTGTCTTGACAATTGATTTTAATAGTGTTATATTGCTTACAAATTCAAAACAAAAAGGCTTTGACGAGGAATAGTAGATATTAGGGATTTCACAGAGAGAAGATGGTTGGTGCGAATCTTCATTGAACTAATATGGAAGCAGCCTCTGAGC
>CAJTLS010000009.1:37977-91854 GCA_910577295.1 uncultured Eubacterium sp. | reverse complement strand
AATCATCCGTTTTTATCTTGGTTTTATCTCATAGTTTTTTTTAAACCACATAACCAAAAGAATAGCAGCAATAGCTATTGATGGCAAACCCAACAGATTGTTAAAGTTTATTTCTGGAAAGAAATAATTCAAAACCATATTAAGCACAAAAAATGAACTGAAAGTTACAATCAAAATTTTCAATATAGAATTGTATTCTCCTTGTGCTTTTTCTTTTTTCGCCTGTAATTCCATAAGATTTTCTTCTGCTCTTTTCTGATAATCTTCCATAATAATCCTTTCCCCGCTAAGCAGTTCATTTACAGTTATACCCAGTATGTTACACAAATCAAGCATTAGCGAAACATCTGGCATACTTTTTCCTGTTTCCCATTTTGAGACTGCTCTATTGGTAATATTTAATTTTTCAGCCAACTGCATTTGCGTAAGCCCTTTTTCTTTTCGACAGGCTGATATAAATTTTCCTATCATTTCTTGTTCCATGTTCTACCTCCTTGCAGCTAGTATATAAACTAAAAACGGATTATGAAACGAACTAACAGTTGATTATATCTAATTCAACCGCCGGTTGATTCGGTGATTATCTGCTATTTCCCATTGTTTATTTGCGAATTAAATTTTTATCGCAACAGTTCGCCCACAAACTTTGATTCGTCGTTCTGTTATTTAGCTCTGTGTTCTCGCTTCAAGCCCTTCAATAACTGTTACTTGTAAATCCTTTACTTCTATCAAACTTTCATGTTTACATTTCGGGCAATAAAGGGGGAAATTCTTCAGTTCTGTATCTTCTTTTATCCTGTTTCGAGTTTTATTTCCACATACGGGACAACGTATCCATTCAGCCATAAATATTACCTCGCCAATTTACTTGTGTATGTTCGGATTTCACATTCAGATAAAAAAACTTTAACTTCTTCGCAAAATTGTTCTGGATTATCCAAGAACGGGGTATGTCCCGCATTGTTAATAGTAATTATTTCTTTTTTATCAGACACAATAGTCTCATAGTAGTCATTTACTAAACTTGTTGGAGTAATCCAATCGCTGTCACCTTGTATAAAACAAATTGGAGTTTCATATTTTTTGTTTAAGTCCATAACATCAAACTGAAAGTACATATAATTCACAAGGTTATTTTGTGAAGTGATAATATTCTGTGTATCACTTGCAAATAAAAACCATTTTGCATCATTCCATGACATTTCTGGGGATGTAATCGCAGTAAATATTTGTTTTGTACCCGACATTTCTCCATCGCATTTCAGGTATTTTATAGATGTAATAATCATTTCTTCGAGAGATTTTACATCTAACTGTTCAATATTCTTCGTTTCAGATAATTGTTCAATGCACCGTTCCAAAAATTCAACTTCTTCCTTGTTGCCGTTTTCTGATGCCATTTGAACTGCATTCTCCGCCGCATAGATTTTTCCCTGCAAAAAATCGGTTACTTGCCCCACACCGATATATGCAGCTACTTTTTCTGGGTGGGTATTTATATATTCCATTCCGAGTACCGTTCCCCACGATTGCCCCATGATGATAATTTTGTCTTTACCAAAACGCTCCCGCAAATAGTCAATTACTTCATCTGTATCAGCAAGTAATTGTTCGATAGTTAGATTATTGCCGCCTTTGTTCTTGTAAAATGTCCGTCCGCATCCTCTTTGCTCCCAGCAGACAATCGTATAATCTTTTTCCAAAGCAATCTGATAGTAGTAAGTTAAATATGTTAACGGAAATCCAGGTCCTCCGTGAAGCCACAGGATAACAGGATTGTTTTTATTTTCACCACGGATTTGCAGATATTGTTCTATACCGCCTATTGTGACATAGGTATTCTCTTGTATTCCTAAGTCCGCATCTATTTTCGATTCCAATGAGTTATAAATACGAAAAAATACACCTGTTAAAAAAATCAGCAAAATTATTGCACATAATATGAAAAATAACATTAGCATTTTCTTTTTTACCTTTTTTAGAAAAATCCTTTTCATAAAAATTTATACCTCGGTTATATTTGACATAATAGCCCCTATATCTAAAGCTGTACCCGTAAGAGAAAGCAAATCCGAACCAAAAGCTTTCACGATTGAATATACCTGCTCTTTGGTACAATTGAATATACCTGCTACAACTAAAGAAACAATTCCATGCGTATATACAATCATTCTTTGGAACAATATATCTGCCTGTTCTTTGGTAACATCAAGATACTGACATAATCCCTCTATCAAAACAGCATTTCCTTTGTCTGTTAAGATAGAATTAAATCCACCCCTGCAATAGTTCTTGCTTTCACCCATATATACAAAACGGAATAAATTAGGTGTATCAAAAGCCAAATTGATATACGCATAGCCAATTTGCCAAAATGCTTCTATACAGTTTGTTGAAGAAGGCATCATTTTTTGATTTGCATAGGCAACAGCTTCTTGCGTCAGAGCTTCCCTCATGTTATCCATATTACCGAATTGCCATGCAATCGGTTGTGTTGAGCATTTTAATTCTTTGGCAATACTTTTAATATTTACTGCCAAATATCCATCACGAATAAGAACATCTAACGCTGCTGTGAGAATTTTTTCTTTTGTAATCTGAACGCTGCGTGGCATAATAGACCTCCATATTAAAATAAACGTCTTTATATAACGTAATTTATATTATAATTCTCCATCTGGGATTTGTCAATCAATCTGCCCGAATGTTCATAAACATATTACTTTTAGCAGTTTCCTTACTATAGACTTCCCGAAGAGAAAAGCGGCAGAGATTTCTCCCTGTCGCCTTTGCCTTATGCGTAAATAACCTCTTTCTCCACAATCTCCCTCACGCACGCCCGTATATTATTCATTCTCTGCACCCATTCTAAGGCGTTTTCTTCCTTTAGGCGTTCCGTTATGCCCTGTGCCTGTTTCATCTGCTCTACCAGCCGAAAGAATAGTTCCTCCGCCTGCTTATCAATGTCGGCAAGGTATGTATTCAGCCTGCCACTTGTGAGCAGATTAAGGTATGTAACCCTGCGATATTTTTTCAGATACCGCAAATGCCGCTGTCCCCGTGTGCCTATTGGCTGTTCTTCTTCGACGGGTACAGTTAAGCATGGTATTAAATAATCTCCTTGTCGCTCGTATTTGCCGCCCAGTTCCTCAAAAATCGTCTTTGCCATTGTCTGTTACCTCCACATTCTTTTTATTTTGAATGTCCGCAAAATCCGTCCTACATCAGTCGCATACAACGGTGGAGAACATCACACGATACAACAGTGCTGTTTTAGGCATACAGAATTATTACAGGATAGCAACAAATGTGTACAACAATCTTGACAGAATTAACTATTCACTTATACGAACCCATTATAACAGGTTGCGGATAATAGCAAAACGAGTACGTTTTAGGGATACACCTCTTGATTTTCAGAAAAAGACAAAAGGATTATCAGCGGATAAGAAAATATACCAAATAAAAAGGATGAATTTGATTCCTTTAACTGGTGTAAATCATAAACCGCCTATGAATTTTTCTCAAGACATTTGTAATTTTACCCAAAAGGGAAGAGAGAGAATCCACAACAATCAAAAGGCAGTTGCCGAAGCAAATCTGGAAGCATTGCAGTTATATTTCAAAGCAGATGAAACAACGGAATTTAGAAGCAATGCGATTTCTAAATATGTTGCACAATATGGTAAATGTTATGTAACTGGAGAACGTCTAATACCGAAAAATTCTGTTGCGATTCGAATTGTACCAAGAGAAAGAAATGGTACAGACAAATACAGCAACATCGTAATTATTTCTATAAGTGCAGAGGCAATGATTTATGCTGGATTAACAAATCTGACTGGCTTAGATGAGAAGCAAAAGGAGAAGCTGAATAAACTCCGTGTAGCTAGAAAACTAAAACCTGTTAAATAAACTTGTAAATCTACTTGAACACGATGGAACGCCGTGTGCGGTGAAAGTCGCATGCACGGTGTGGAGTGGGGGAAAAGGTGGAGACAACATCAAAGCCTTACCTATCACTATAGAAAGCGGAGGGCTTGTTTTTGCAGGCTCTCTTTTATTATGTGTGGCTGGAGGAAAAACCGTCCAAGAGAAATTTTGCATCGGTACTGAAGCTAATGGGAGAGGCAGAAGTCATGGAGAAAGGAAAACCTTCTCCATTGGATGTACGCATGAAATTTTTGGAGGAAACCAGCCCACTGCGTGAAAACCATCCGGCAGTTAAGCAGTATAATAAGTGTATGCGTGGTGCGGGCGATACTGTCCGTTCTATCATTATCAGTGCCAATTCCCGTCTGGCAACTTTGGAGAATAAACAGGTACTCCGTATGCTGTCAAGAGATGAGCTGAACCTTGCGGAATTGGGGATTGGTGTCAATGGAGATGGAAAGACGAAAACCGCATTGTTCTGTGTGATACCGGATTCGGATAAGTCTTATAACTATATCATCGGTATGCTTTACACGCAGATTTTTCAGGAACTTTACTATCAGGCAGATTTTAACTGTGGAGGCAGGCTTCCGGTGCATGTAACCTTTATGCTTGATGAATTTGCCAATGTCGCATTGCCGGACGATTATTGTTCGCTGTTATCTACCATGCGTAGCAGGGAGATTTCCAGTGTCATTATTATTCAAAACCTTGCACAGATAAAAGCATTGTTCAAGGACACTTGGGAAACAATACCGGGCAACTGCGATACCTTGGTATATCTTGGTGGAAATGAGCAAAGCACCCATGAGTATATCTCAAAGCTGCTTGGAAAAGCAACGATTGATAAGCGTTCAAGCGGAGAAACAAGAGGAAGGCAGGGAAGTTCCAGTAGAAACTATGATGTGCTTGGCAGGGAGATTATGATGCCGGACGAAGTGCGGAAGATGGATAACAAGAAATGCCTTCTTTTTATTCGTGGCTTTAATCTGGTGTTGGATGATAAGTACAAAACTGTCGGACACCCAATGTTTTCACAGAGTGCTGACGGTAATGGGAATGCCTATGTGCATAGTTTTTTGGAAGATAATACGGACAAAGAACCGTCATTTATGCTCTTGAACCAGAAAGCATTGGAATATTATGAGGGGCTTAAAAGTAAGGGCGAATCTGTTTATATTGACACAATCCCTTATGAAGATTTTATGCTTCTTGGGCAGTTTGAGATGGAAAAGCGGTTTCTGGATTTGGATGAACAGGAGCAGAAAGAACGATTTTATGCAGAGGAGGAGCCGGAGCTTGCCTATGCAAACGAGATGGCGGAGGAGGCAGAGCTGCCAGAAGAACAGCAATCGGATGATGGAATTGGGGATATTGTCATAGGGGAAGAAGTAGCTGACAGCAGGGAAGATTCTATTTCCTACCGTATGCTGCATTGGCACTTTACGATAGAACAAAAAGAGGAGTTAAAGCGTGCTATGGCTGTCAGGGTTCCAAAGAATGTGATACTTTCTTATTTCTATCCGGAAACTTCCGTTGCAAAGATGATGGAGATCCGCAGGGAATACGAATAAAATCCTTTGTTGTGCTTCTTGGTAAAAGTGTTTATAATGGAAAGTAGAATGAGATATGCGGAGACAGGGAGTTACCCTGTTTCCGCTAGAGGTATGAGGTGGTAGCGATGCAGATGGTTGATTTTAACCAGTATGAACAAAATCAGAGAATGTATGGCGGAACAGCCGGAAGAAAAATGGGTATTGTTTATGAGGGAAAAAACTATATACTGAAATTTCCGGGAAACTTAAAAGAACAGCAGATGAAAAATATACAGCTTAGCTATTCCAACAGCCCTGTATGTGAATATATCGGTTCGCAGATTTATGGACTTTTAGGATTTTCAGTGCATGATACGGTGTTAGGTTTCCGAAACGGAAAAACAGTTGTGGCATGTGGTGATTTTCTGGAGGATGGTGACAGGCTGTATGAATTTGATAAGATAAAGGTAACCTTTGATCCGCCATTTCTGGATTCCAGTGGAAATGAAACAAATGGTGTTGGTGTGGATTTGTATGAAATTTTGATGACAATACAGGAGCATCCATTTTTGAAAGGGCTGGACTTGGTACAGGAACATTTCTGGAATATGTTTGTAGTAGATGCTCTGATTGGCAACACTGACCGTAATAACAGTAATTGGGGTGTCATTGTCAGAGCGAATGGTAAAAAGGAACTGGCACCCATTTATGACAATGGAAACTGTTTGAACTCAAAATGGGACGATGAAAAAATGCAGGCGGTTTTATCCAATGAAAAAAATATGGAAACAGAGGCTTTTTCAGCAAGAAGATGTATTTTTGAATTGAAAGACAAAAAACTAAATCCTTATCATTTGATAGAAAGGATGGAATATGAGGGCTGTAATAATGCAGTAAGGAATATTACACCGAAAGTTGCAGCAGCATTGCCGGAGATAGAGAAAATGATTTTGGGGATTCCTGTGCTGACTGAAATACAGAAGAAATTTTATCTGGCGGTTATGGGAGAACGATATGAAAAAGTGCTAAAGCCAACCTGTCATAAAATCATGGAACAGGAAATGGAAGTGGAGAGGCAGACAGAATCCAGAGAAGAAAGAAGGTGCAGATAGATGTTTATTGATGAGGCGATAAACTTGCGGGAGGATTTACCGGAGGGATTACAGCGTGATTTTGCGGAATTGCGGGAATATTACGATTCGGGCGATTGGCTTCATTTTGATATATTCTTTGAAGCAGTTGAGGCGAGTGTTAAGGCATACTATCTGGCAGGGAAAATCAGCAGGGAGGATTTGAACTGTATTTTTCGGAAGTATGGGATTCTGTGAAATCACAATTTGAAAAAAAGGATGTGAATAAATGTTTAAATATCCAATAAATGTGACGATTGATACTAATATTTTTGATGCTGCAAAATACGATTTTAGTGAAAATAGTACTCTTCAATTGTTGGTAAAATATGTGCAAAAAGGGAAAGTAAAAATAGTATTAAGTAATATTGTTGTTAAAGAGTCAGAAAAACATATTGCAGAACAGGGATTGAAGTTATGTGGAATTGCGAGGAAACTCAGAGCAGAGACATTAAAAATATCTACAGAAAAACTTATTGAGTATGTTGGATTGAATAGGCTATTAGAATTGGTAGACGACAAGAAGCTTGTTAAGGAAAAAAGTGTTGAGTTATTTCAAAAATATATTAAGGATATTGATGCAGAAATATTAGATACCAGTCAAATTGACTTAGATGCAGTAATAGATGATTATTTTGAAATTAGACCGCCATTTGAGTCTGGTGATAAGAAGAGGAAAGAATTTCCTGATGCGTTCATAGCGAATCAAATTAGGGAAAGATTTGGAACTAAAGAGGTTGTAGCAATTATCAGTAATGATAAGGGATTTCGAGCAGCATGCGAAGAGACACCAAATCACCTTTTTTTTGAATCACTAGCGCAGTTATATGATAAAATAAAAAAGATAAAAGCCCCAAACCTTGAAATATAAACGTTTGGGGCTCGGAACAACCTATATTTATGCCATTGCTAATCATAAGTTGTATAAATGTAGGGTAAAAGTCTATTAAGGCGATAAAATTATAAAATAAAGAGCAGAGTAATTTTCTGCTACATATTATTTGTGTTCCGTATTAGAAGTAAGTCCTAGTATATCAATTACTTCGTTAAGACATATTTGCCGACTGGCGGTGTGTCAACGATTTTTTATTAAAACCCCTCTTTTGCCCGTTGCATTCTCATTTCTTTTCTTCGCTTACCGGCTTCCCACTCCGCCCGTTCGCTCTCTGTCACAATTTGTAACCGCGGTACTTCCTGTGGAATACCATCTTTGTCTACCGCTACCAGTATCAGATATGCCCGATTGATTGGCCGCCGTATGCCGTCAAGGCTCTCCACATATGTGTCAACCCGTATTTCCATCGAAGTACGACCGGCATAAGTTAATTTGCCGATGAGCACAATGAGGTCGTTTTGAAAGGCGCCGCGGATAAATTTGAGGTTATCGACTGAGGCAGTAATGACATTTGACTGCGAGTGCCGGATTGCTACGAGTCCGGCGATTTCATCAATCCATTCCATCAGCCGTCCTCCAAACAGGCGGCCGCCTCCATTTAAATGTTCCGGCCGTATTTGTATGACATGTTCTATAATTGATTCCGAAACTTTCTTTTCAAGTACTTTTTCCATTAAAATCCACCTCTCGATTTTCATGTTTATTGTATGGGATAATATAACTTAAGTTTTCGCAAATTGCAACAGAAATATAATACTTGACTCGCACAGGAGGGTACAATACAATTGTGAATATATAAGCGGGATGTTTTATTACAGTGAAAAGTGTTGTTAAAAGCAGATATGATAACGTTAATAAAAGGGGATATTACGAAAGTAAATGGGGTTGAAGCTATAGTAAATGCCGCAAACAGCAGCCTGCTCGGTGGCGGTGGTGTAGATGGTGCGATTCATCGGGCGGCGGGGCCGGATCTGCTGGAAGAGTGCCGTCTGCTGGGCGGCTGCAAAACGGGGCAGGCGAAGATTACAAAGGCATACCGGCTTCCGTGCCGATATGTCATTCATACTGTCGGCCCGATATGGCAGGGAGGAAGTTACAACGAAGAGCAATTGCTTTCTGACTGCTACAAAAATTCATTGCGGCTTGCAAGAGAGCATAAGATAAGAACCATTGCATTTCCCTCCATATCAACCGGTGTCTATTCATATCCGCTAAAACAGGCGGCGCGTATTGCAGTGAGTACGGTAACGGAATATATAAACCTAAATCCGGAAGCATTTGACAGAATCGCATGGGTGCTGTTTGATGACGTAACGGAAGCGGCATATCGCGCCGAATCAGAAGAACGGGAAAGGATTTTTATGGAATGATTGTAAAGAATAAATGGTATCTCTATGTAACAGAATTTTTTGCCGGAATGTCAGTTATGGCAGTAGAGCTCGGAGCCAGCCGGCTGCTGGCTCCGTATTTCAGTTCATCGCAAATTGTGTGGACGATTATTATAGGAACGATAATGATTGCCATGGCTTTAGGAAATATTTATGGGGGCCGCAAGGCAGATAAGAATCCAAATCCGGACAGGTTATACCGGCGGATGATTATCGCGGCGGTATGGATAGCTGCCATTCCGGTTCTGGGGAAGTATATTATACTTGGAATTTCTGCGCTATTAATTTTTTCTGTCAGCAGTCAATTCCTTATCTGGGCTGCCTTTGCCGCCTGTATGATTATTTTTGTTTTCCCTCTGTTTCTTCTGGGAACGGTTACGCCGTCTCTGGTGAAATATACGGTTGAGAGTTTGGAAGACAGCGGGAAGACCGTAGGAATGCTCAACGCTTTCAATACAATTGGCAGTATTATCGGAACTTTTGTGCCGACGTTTGTAACCATACCGGCATTTGGCACTTCGGTGACCTTTCTTGTATTTGCGGGAATCCTGCTCGTTCTCGCCCTGATTTATTTTGTAAGTACGAAGAAACGCTGCGTCAGTATGGCGTCAGGAATTGTCCTGTTTGTGCTCTGTTGTATCGGGGGTCTTTCCGACAGCTTTGCGTTTTGGGAAACAAATCTTCTCTATGAGGGAGAATCGGTTTATAATTATTTGCAGGTAAAAGAGGATGAGGAAAATGTCATTCTGTCCACGAATGTTTTGTTTGGCGTGCAGTCGGTATTGAAAAAGGACGCCGGGTTGTCGGGCATGTATTATGATTATATGTTGGCTGCTCCTATGCTGGCGGGGGCAAAAGAGAAAGAAAAAACAGAAGTACTTGTGCTTGGAAACGGAACCGGAACTTTTGCCGCCCAATGCCGGAAGTTCTTTCCCAAATCCCGAATCGAGGGAGTAGAGATTGATGAAAAGATTACGTCGCTGGCAAAGGATTATTTTCGGATGCCGGAAGATGTAGAAGTTACGACGTATGATGGCAGGGCTTACCTCAATGCCATCGAAAAAACGTATGATGTTATTCTTGTGGATGCTTTTCAGGATATTACCATTCCGTTTCAGATGTCGTCGGTGGAATTTTTCCGTCTCGTAAAGTCACACTTAAAAAAAGACGGGGTGATGGCTGTCAATCTCAATATGCGGGGCGGCAATGAGGGCAGTATCAATGAATATTTGTCAGATACGATAGGGGCGGTATTTGAAAATGTTTATACGATAGATGTTCCCAACTATACGAACCGCGCATTGTACGCCTTTGATTCACAGGAAGCAATCGTGCGGTTTGAGAGGGGAATTGCAGATGAGTCCGAGGGAGAATGGAAAGAGCTGATGGATACTATCCGTGAGAATATGGCGCCCTATCGGGCAGGCAGCCATATGCAGATTATTGACAGCCTGATTAGAAATGAAGTAGAGTATTATCGCAAAATATATGAGGAGGAAGGAGTTCAGGGACTCCTGAACCGCTTATGAGATGATGACGATACATTTTATCCCCCAATAAAGGACTTAGGGATACTATTTATCAAAATATATTTTTAAAACGTTTTATGCGAAAGGAGAGAAAGGAATGGCAAAATCAAATCAATATGCCGGAACAAAAACAGAGAAAAATCTGGAGGCTGCATTTGCAGGAGAATCACAGGCGAGAAATAAGTATACTTATTTCGCCTCCGTGGCAAAAAAAGAGGGATACGAGCAAATCGCTTCCCTGTTTCTGAAAACAGCCGATAACGAAAAGGAACATGCAAAACTTTGGTTTAAGGAACTGCAGGGAATCGGCGACACCTCGCAAAATCTGGAAGCCGCCGCCGATGGAGAAAACTATGAGTGGACGGATATGTACGAAGATTTTGCAAAGACAGCCGAAGAAGAGGGATTTCCAGAATTGGCGGATAAATTCCGTAAAGTGGGAGAGATAGAGAAACATCATGAGGAGAGATATCGTGCCCTCCTCAAAAATGTAGAAACGGCGGCGGTATTTGCCAAAAGTGAAGTCAAAGTATGGGAATGCAGAAATTGCGGACATATTATAGTGGGAACGAATGCTCCAGAAGTGTGTCCGGTGTGTAACCACCCACAGAGCTATTTTGAGGTGCATGCGGAGAATTACTAAACCAAATACAGAGAGAGGGTTGTTGCATGATGAAAGTGTAATAAAATAAAAATTAAAATTAGTACAAAAGAGTTGTCAAAATTGGCAACTCTATCTTTTCTGATTAATTGGCTGTATACCTTCTTTTCTCGAGTTATGCGTCTGATTCTGATTTTCTGGCGTAACCTTTTGGGTTATACTATTGAATTTATCATGGTTTTTCTGTTCTTGTATCTGTTCCTGTGCTTTCTTATCCATATTATTCACCTCAAAAACAGTATTTGTAATTTGCTCAAAATTATACTAATGAAAATGTGACTGTTGGGATTTGAATCCAAGACCTTACGAGTGAACTACCCATGAGCTAAAGCTAATGGGATTTCTTGCTAGTGCCTATTCTTTTTTCTGTCTCCCCTCCGTATCCATAGTATAGTTATCTTTTATAATTAACTGGGAAATAGGTACGAGTGTAAATCCTTTTTCTTTCAAAGTGGAAAGCAGTTCATCCAACGCTTCTGCGGTATGTTTCCCACCGTTGTGGCAGAGAATGATGGAGCCGTTCCCCAAATGTTTGTGTTCCGTCACGCGGCGGATGATGGTGGCGGCGTCATAGTCTTTCCAATCAAGGGAGTCAACATCCCACTGAATGGCATAGTATTGATTCTCGCGGCACACCTGAATGAGCGTATCGTTATAATCCCCATAGGGAGGGCGGAACAGTATCATGTCTTTGCCAGTCAGCTTCTTCACTTTTTCATGCGGCTTCATCAGTTCTTCTTTGCACTGCTCTGCCGACAGTTGTGACATCTGCTTATGATTTTCGCTGTGGTTGCCAAGGTCATGCCCCTCTGCCGCAATCGCCTTTACGTCATCTGGATATTTTTCGATCCATCCGCCGGTCATAAAAAAGGTTGCCTTGACGTTATGTTTTTTTAGCGTTGTCAGAAGTTCATTCGTATCATCATTTCCCCATGCGGCGTCGAAACTTATTGATATTTGCGGTTTGTCTGTTTCCACGCAGTAAATCGGAAGTTCTTTTCCCTGTATCAGAGAATTGCTGATAACTTCCTGATTTTTAGGGTAAAGGAGAATGCTGGATGCCAAGAGGGCAATCGAAGTCAGGACAATGGCTCCTACTTTTGTAAAGAGAATCAGTTTTTCGCGTTCTTTTTCTATGTTCATAATTAAATTTTCCCGAATTATTATTTTGCTATATTATATTGAAAAAAAGTTGAACTTATACTACTTTTTCGATAGAATGAATATATATTTGGGAATTCTGAACAGGAGAGTGAGTATTGTATGAAAAAAAGAAGAGCAATCGCAATCTTTTTATGCCTGTCAATGATATTTTTGCTTTATCCGGGGATTGGGAAAGCGGAACAGGCAGATGCTGCGCGGGAGAATATAAAAATATGGGAGGACACATTGGGAGAAGTATCCGAAACCGGATATGTTCCTGTCAACAAGACAATCTTAAATAAAGATGATTTACATGCAGGAAAGAGGAGAATGTCTGCCCGTAGGAGTGTTTCCATACCGGTTTCTTATGACGCCAGAGAGGAGGGGCTTACGAGCGAGATTCGCAATCAAGATGTGTTCGGAAATTGCTGGGCCTATGCGGCGATGTCTGCGTCGGAAAGCAATATTAAGAAAAAGAGTTATGAGACACAGCCGGATTTATCCGAATATCATCTGTCTTATTCCGTTTACAATAAGGCGTTAGACCCGTTAGGGCTTACGTCAGATGATGTGTGCCGCGTAAAACAGATGAGCAACAACGTGTATTCGTGGGGCGGGCATGATTATGCAACGATTGCGTCGCTTTCCCGCTGGCAGGGAATCGTAGAAGAGGAAGATGCGCCGTCATCAGATTTGTTTTCCGCATACAAAAATAATGTGACGGCCATTGTGCCGGAAGATGTCTTATATAAAGACAGCTATCATATCCAAAATGCGGAATTTGTATATCTTTCAGAAGATAATCGTGATTTAATTAAACAAAAAATAATGGAGTATGGTTCCGGTACAATTTCATATTATTCCGGTACGGACGTGGAAAACAAGAGATATAGTAATACGGGAGACGATAATTATACAGCCTACTATTGCAATGATGCCTCAAAAGAAACGAATCATATGGTTACTGTTGTAGGATGGGATGATAATTATGCGGTAAGTAATTTTAACTCATCCTGTCAGCCGGATAAACCGGGGGCCTGGCTGCTTCGTAACAGTTGGGGCAGTTATAATGACATGGGAGGATATTTTTGGATTTCCTATGAGGATACAACATTGAATGTAGAAAATGATTCGCAGGCGGAAGTGACCTTTTATGATGTCGAGCCGGCGAATCGATATGAATATAATTATCAATATGATTCGGGGTTGCCATTGCGCTATATTGATGGTTTTGAATCGGTTGCCAACGTATTTAAGGCACAGCATAATGGAAAGATAGAGGCAGTTTCTTTCTATACGCAGGAGAGAAATGTTACATATAAAATTGAGTTATATCGTGTATTAGACCGCAGCAATCCGAAGTCCGGCGATAAACTGGGGGAGACAATAACGGGACAATGCAACGAAAGAGGATATCATACGGTTGATTTTTCAGAGATGGGAATGGAGGATGTTTTTGTAGCAAAAGGAGATACGTTCTCTGTTGTTTTAAGTCTGAAAGACAGCAGCGGAGCTGTTAGTTATTATACGATTGAAAGACCATACCGATTGTCAGACTTAGAGGAGGTTGTGTCAGGCGGCACTAATCAAAGTTTTACATATAATGGCAGAAGTTGGACTGATTTAACGCAGGTAGATTTTGGAACGCAAAAGATAGATGCCAACGTCTGTCTGAAAGCATTTACTACAGAAACGACAGAGATTCCGACAGCAACAGCGACACCAACAGCGACCCTGACGTCAACACCGACGGTGACAGCAACGACAAGTCCGACAGACAATCCGACTCAGGAACCAACGGATGTACCGACGGACGCACCAACAGACACACCAACGGATGTACCGACGGACACGCCAACAAATATCCCAACGGACACGCCATCGAATGTGCCAACTTTTGGGCCGACTCAATTGCCATCGGAAAAGGTGGAGTCAACACAGGAGTCATCCAGGATGGCTGCATCGACGATGCCGCCGGTTGTTAAAAAGCTTAAGTTCAGTCCCGCTTCTAAAAAAGTAAAAGCAGGCAAAAAACTGAAATTGAGCAAATATTTGAAAATCACAAAAAATCGGACGGGTTCCGCAGCATTCAAATATGAATTTACGAAGAAAAAGTATAAAAAATACGCATCGCTTACGAGAAAAGGAGTTTTGAAAGCAAAGAAGAAAGGACGGAAGAAGACAATTTATGTCAGAGTAAGGGCATTGGATGGAAGTTTAAAAACAGCTAAAATAAAGATTAGAATACGATAGAAAAATAACAAGGGGGGATGCAGGGAATGAAAAGATATAATTGTATTGTTGTATTGAATGAAGATAAAACCAGATTATTATTTTGTAAGCGTAAAAAAAATCCCTACAGAGGTTGTTATAATTTTGTAGGGGGAAAGGTAGATAAGAGCGAAGATGGGATGACTGCCGCTTATCGAGAATTATACGAAGAAACAGGTATTGCTCAGGAAGAGATTCCGTTGTTTCATTTTATGGACATTACATATTATCATCTGAATTTTATATTGGAGTTATACGTGGGCAGGTTGTCTGCACCGAAACAACTAGTGGAAGAGCTGAATCCACTGGAGTGGCTTTCGTTAGAGGAAGATTTTTGTGATTCGCAGAGATTTGCAGGCGAGCAGAATATCGCTCATATTGTGAATGTGGCGTTAAAGGTAATGGAGGGTTGGGTATGATTAAGAAAAAAAGAATAATTTTTTCCCTTGCAGTACTGCTGATTATTTTAGCGGTAGTAGTGGTGATTTTTTGCTTGCAGACATCAGAGGAACCGGAAACGCCATCGGCGTTGAATGAAACCTCTTCGGCTTCTCCAGTGGATTCGGCAGAACAGCAGAAATCCGATACGGAAAAGCCGATAGCCATCGTCAATGCGAAAGGGAAGAGTCTTCAGGAGAGAATTGTTCCGCCGTCGGGGTTTGAGAGAACAAAAGCAGGGAAAAACAGCTTGACTACGTTTTTGCGGGAATATCCTTTGAAAAAGGCGGGGAAACCGGTTCTTCTATATAATGGAGAAGAAAGGGGAAATCAGAATGCACATGTGGCAGTTTTCAAACTTCCATTAGAAAAAGAAGATTTGCAGCAGTGTGCGGACTCGGTAATGCGGGTATATGCAGAATATTTCTGGAAGACGGGGCAGAAAGAGCGGATATCATTCCGGTTTGTGGACGGGTTTCAGGCGAAGTACTCCAAATGGCGCTCAGGATACCGCATACGGGCGGGAGAATCCCAGTCTTCTTGGATAACGGGCGGCGCCCGCGATGATTCTTATGAAAATTTCAAAAAATATCTGCGGATGGTATTTGCTTATGCGAGTACGCTTTCGCTGGAACAGGAGTCAAAGAAAATAAAACTCTCTGAAGTAGAGACAGGGGATATTTTTTTGAATGCCGGAAGTCCGGGGCATGTAGTGATGGTGGTGGATGTGTGTAGCGCCCCTGACGGAAAAAAAGCTTTTTTGCTTGGTCAGGGTTTCATGCCGGCACAGGAATTTCACTTGTTAAAAAATCCATTGCATGAGGATGATCCGTGGTATTATGTGGACGAGGTGTCATATCCTCTGCAGACACCGGAATATTCCTTTGAAAAAGGGAGCTTTCGGAGATTGAAATATTAGTGTGGATATTAAGTAAAGAGCATTTGGAAAATAAAAATCCAGATGCTTTTTTTGTAAACCATAAAAAATTAGTAAAAAAAGCAGAAACTTGTAAAAGCTATTGACATAAAGGAGAGTATAGCATATAATGTTCATATGAATAATTGTTCATATGATAAAAGGAGGGGATAAGGTGGATAAAAAAGATGAAATAGAGTGTTGTGAAACGACGGAAATACATGAGGATTTACTTTGTATTGTGAGAGACAAATTACCGCCGGAAGATGACTTGTATGATTTGGCTGAGTTATTTAAAGTTTTCGGAGATTCTACTCGTATTTGCATTTTGTTTGTCCTGTTTGAAGAAGAGGTTTGCGTGTGTGATTTGGCGGAAGCTCTTCATATGACACAGTCGGCAATTTCTCATCAACTAAAGATATTGAAGCAGAACAAACTGGTAAAGGGAAGACGGGAAGGAAAGTCAGTTATTTATTCTTTAGCGGATAACCATGTAAGAACTATTATTGCACAGGGGCTGGAGCATATAGCGGAATAAACTGCTGTTTGGCCTGACATTTTTAATGAGGAAAGGAAGATTGAAATATGAAAAAGAAATTTAAACTGCAGGATTTAGACTGCGCAAACTGCGCTGCAAAAATGGAAGAAGCAATTAAAAAGATAGAGGGAGTCAGTGATGCCAGTGTCAGTTTTATGACGCAGAAGATGACGATAGACGCAGAAGAAAGCAGATTTGATGAGATTATGGAAGAGGTAGTGAAGGTCTGTCGGAGAGTAGAGCCGGATTGTAAAATAATGATGTAACTGCGTTCTCGGAAGTGCGCAATAAAGCAAAGTTGAACGAGGTTCACCTTGCAGAAAGGAGATTAATATGTCAGAAAAACAAAAAAGAATGTTATGGCGCATTATCTTATGTTTCATAATATTTATATTATTTATGATATTTGAGCATATGGGAATATGGGACGGATTTAACCGTGGTTTACTATTTGGTATCTATCTGATTCCTTATCTGACGGTAGGTTATGATATTGTATACAAGGCAGCTCGAAATATCATGCACGGTCAAGTATTTGATGAGAACTTCTTGATGATGATTGCTACTTTCGGTGCTTTTGGAATAGGAGAATATGCCGAGGCAGTGGCAGTTATGTTGTTTTATCAGATAGGAGAATTGTTTCAGGGGTATGCGGTTGGCAAGTCGAGACAATCCATAAGTGAGATGATGGATATCTGTCCGGAATATGCCAATATAGAAGAAAATGGCGAACTAATGCGGGTGGAACCGGATGAAGTAGAGGTGGGAACCATTATTATTATCAAACCGGGAGAGCGGGTTCCTCTTGACGGTATTGTAGTGGATGGGGAATCATGGATTGATACGGCAGCGCTGACGGGTGAATCGGTTCCCCGTAAGGCGGCGGTCGGTGATGAGATTATTAGCGGCTGTGTGAATGGAAGCGGAACATTGAGAGTGAGAACGACAAAAGAGTTTGACGACTCGACCGTGGCAAGGATACTGGAATTAGTTGAAAATGCGAGCACAAAAAAAGCAACGGTAGAGAATTTTATTACCCGCTTTGCCAAATACTACACACCAATTGTAACGATAGTAGCAGCGCTGTTGGCAGTTCTGCCGCCCTTGCTTTTTGCCGGGGGCTGGTCGGATTGGCTTCAGAGGGCCTGCATATTTCTTGTCATATCCTGTCCATGCGCACTTGTCATTTCCGTACCGCTTAGTTTCTTCGGGGGGATTGGAGCCGCCTCCAAACTTGGTGTTCTCGTAAAAGGAAGCAACTATCTGGAAGCGGTAGCGCAAATGACTACGCTCGTACTGGATAAGACGGGAACACTCACAAAAGGCGAATTTACCGTGACCGACATTTTGCCCGCAGATATTGAAAAAGAGCAGTTGCTGGAAATCGCTGGCTTGGGAGAGGGATATTCGAATCATCCGATTGCCGTTTCGATAAAGAAAGCCTATGGTAAGGCGCCTGATTTAACGCGGGTGGCAGAAGCAAATGAGATTGCCGGATGGAATCGAGATAACGGTGGACGGTAAGAAGACTTACATCGGAAATGAAAAACTGATGGCGGCAAAAGGAATAGAACATGAAATTTGTGAAGAAGCAGGAACGGTTGTATATGTTGCACAGGAAAAACGCTTTCTGGGAGCTATCGTGATTGCTGATACAATCAAGCAGGGGGCAGCAGCTGCCGTCGCAGATATGAAACGAATAGGAGTAAAAAAGTGCGTAATGCTGACGGGTGACCGCAGCAAAGCGGCTGCCCATGTGGCAGAGGAAGTAGGGATCGATGAGGTTTATGCGGAACTTCTGCCTGCGGATAAAGTGAAACAGGTGGAACGTCTGCTGCAGGGACAGGCAAAGAAAGAGCGTCTGGCCTTTGTCGGGGATGGTATTAACGACGCGCCGGTACTTACCCGTGCCGATATAGGAATTGCCATGGGAAGCCTAGGCTCCGACGCAGCAATTGAAGCAGCCGATGTGGTGTTGATGGATGATGATATCGGAAAGATTGCCTCTGTAGTACGCATCTCACGCAGGACGCTCCGCATTGTGAAGCAGAATATTATTTTTGCTTTCGGGGTTAAATTTCTTGTTCTTTTGTTAGGCGCTCTTGGTATGGCAAATATGTGGGAAGCGGTATTTGCCGATGTGGGTGTTTCTGTAATTGCAATCCTGAATGCTATGAGGGTGTTACGGGAAAAAGGAACATCGGATGCCTGACGTTATTTGCAAATAGAAGAAAAATAGTGTATACTTATAGATAGAATCAGAAAGAGGACAGGTACTTGGCAAAGCATCCTATCCTCTTTTGATATAGTTTACCGATGCGAAAGGAGGAAAAGGTTTGGACAATAAATCAATGATGGAGCTGGGAGAAGAACTGAATGAAAAGTTTAACGACCTTACGGAATATTGTATGGTGTCAGGAGCGATTAATCTTGATCTCTATAATGAATACGACGTAAAACGCGGGCTGCGTGATTCCAGCGGTAAAGGCGTACTGACGGGGCTGACGGAAATATCGGATGTCAAAGGATATCAAAATAAAGACGGCAAGAAGATTCCGTGCGATGGCGAACTCTATTATCAGGGGTATCAGGTAAAAGACCTTGTGGCAAGTTATGAAAAACGTCGTTTCGCTTTCGAGGAAACAACGTATCTGCTCTTGTTTGGTGAACTTCCTACTAGAGAGCAGCTTCGCAGTTTTGAGGAAGTCCTGACAAGTTTACAGGAATTGTCCGGTCAGTTTGTCCGTGATGTAATAATGAAAGCCCCAAGTGCTAATATTATGAATGCACTGCAAAAGAGTGTATTGACATTGTATTCGTATGACGATAATCCGGATAGCACGTCGGTTTCCAATGTGTTGCGGCAATCCTTACAATTGATAAGTAAAATTCCGATGATTGCGGTATATGCCTATTTATCTTACCGTCACTTTACGTTTGATGACAATTTGTATATCCGCACGCCTGACCCGAAATTATCGACGGCTGAAAATATATTGCAGATGCTTCGGCCGGACGGCAGTTTTACGGAATTGGAGGCAAAGGTGCTGGACATTGCGCTTGTGCTTCATGCCGAGCATGGCGGCGGTAACAATTCAACGTTTACCAATCATGTTGTAACCTCTTCGGGAACGGATACATATTCTGCGATATCGGCGTCCATTGCCTCTCTCAAAGGCCCACTTCATGGCGGCGCCAATCTGAAAGTATTGCAGATGTTTGACGAGTTGAAAGAGCATTGCCCGGACTGGAGCAACGAAGGAGAGATAACAGATTATCTGAAAAAGATTTTGAACAAGCAGGCATTTGATGGTTCCGGTCTCATATATGGTATAGGGCATGCCGTCTACACCGAATCTGACCCGCGTGCGGTTGTATTAGAAAAATATGCGAAAAGGCTTGCACAGGAAAAGGGCTGGATGGAAGAGTTTTATCTCTATGAGACGGTAGCGCGTATTTCCAAAAATCTTATTATGGAGATGCACAGACGCTATAAACCGGTTTGTACGAATGTAGATTTTTATTCCGGTTTTATTTATACAATGATGAACATTCCGCGCGAGTTGTTTACACCAATCTTTGCGATTGCCCGAATATCCGGTTGGAGCGCTCATCGCTTGGAAGAGCTTGTCAATAAAGGAAAAATCATTCGTCCGGCTTACAAATACGTGGGAACACATGAAGAATATTGCGAGCTGGATAAGCGTGATAAATGATAATCCGCAATGGAGGTTAGTGCGATAAATCGCTCAGAAAAGAGGTAAAAATGGCAGAGACAGAACGAAAACAGGATGAAAAACTGGGTACAGCGCCGTTGGGGCGCCTGATTTTCAGTTTGGCAATTCCGGCAGTAATCGCACAGTTGATTAATGTTGTATATAATCTGGTGGACCGTA
The DNA here is from genome assembly GCA_910577295.1 of uncultured Eubacterium sp. Classification (GTDB taxonomy): domain Bacteria; phylum Bacillota; class Clostridia; order Lachnospirales; family Lachnospiraceae; genus Eubacterium_F. The sequence continues at coordinate 71,581 of CAJTLS010000009.1, read as the reverse complement.
TTTATATCGGCCATATTCCCGATGTGGGTGCACAGGCGTTGACCGGGCTCGGCCTCTCCCTCCCTGTCATATTATTGATACAGGCCTTTAGCGCCCTTGCGGGGATGGGGGGCGCGCCGCAGGCTTCCATCCAATTGGGAAAAGGAGACCGAAAAGCGGCTGAGAAAATACTTGGTAACAGTGTAACGATGCTTATTGCTTTTACCGTATTTTTGACAGTCGGACTCTATTGGTTAAAGACGCCGCTGTTATATTTGTTTGGTGCCAGTGAATCTACCATTGTGTTTGCTGAAGATTATTTAAATATTTATTTAGCAGGAACTGTTTTTGTAATGGCATATCAGGGCTTAAATATGTACATTAGTTGTCAGGGGTATGCTAAAACAGCAATGTTTTCTGTTCTTATTGGGGCAGTACTTAACATTGGACTTGACCCTCTATTTATTTTTGGTCTTCATATGGGAATCAAAGGTGCTGCATTGGCAACCATTCTTTCTCAGGCTGTCAGTGCTGTATGGGTGGTAAGTTTTCTACTTGGAAAGAAAACCGGTTTGAAGATACGAAAAAGTAATCTGCGTCTTGAATCCAGAGCGGCAGGCGGTATTTTGGCTCTTGGTATATCGCCTTTTATTATGCAGTCTACCGAGAGTTTGATAACTATAGTGCTGAATCGGGGGTTACAGCAGTATGGCGGAGATTTGCATGTGGGTACGCTGACGATTTTGCAAAGCGTCATGCAATTAATTGTAATTCCGGTAAACGGATTTTCGCAGGGGGCGCAGCCGATTATCAGCTATAACTATGGCGCGCAGAAGATTGCGCGTGTACGCAATACGTTTCTAATTGCGCTCGCGATCATATGGGGCTTCAGTTTTGTATTTACCGGAACGGTGATTCTGCTTCCCCATGTGTTTGCGGGGATGTTTACAAGCAATTCGCAGATGCTGGAATTGGCGGTCGCCAAACTTCCGGTATTTCTTGTGGGACTGCTTATTTTCGGTGTGCAGATGACATGCCAGAGTACATTTATGGGATTGGGGAAAGCGAAAATATCCCTGTTTATTGCTCTTTGGCGAAAGGTTATTCTGCTGATTCCGTTAGCGATTATTCTTCCGCGGTTTTTTGGCGTTGATGGAATATACTGGTCAGAACCGATAGCGGATACGATATCGGCGTTGACGGCGGGAGTGTTGTTTTTCCTGACAGTTTGGCATAAAGAGTTAAAAATTCGGAAAGAGAAGTGATTGACAATGAATCAGCATATGATATTCTTAGATATAGATGGTACTCTGTTAGATGAAAAAGAGGGAATTGTGCCGGAGAGTGCAGTGCGCGCGCTGCACAGGGCCAAGGAAAACGGTCATTTGATTTTTATATGTACGGGGCGTTGTAAGGCGATTTGGCCCAAAGATATTTTGGCAATTGGCTTCGACGGTGTGATAGGAGGCTGTGGTACTAACATATACTATCGTGAGAAAGAATTGTTTCACGCACAAATAGACAGGAAACTGCAGCGGGAAGTGGTGGCGGATTTGCTGCGCTTTCATGTGGACGGTATATTGGAAGGAAAAGAGGCGTCTTATTTTCGTAAGGACTATTGGATGCCGGAGGTAAAGCAGATTTTTACGGATAACGGCAGCTTTGCCACGGAGTGTCAGTTGTTTTGGACGGAAGCCGAACCGGACTTTGACAAAATGGCGCTTTGGTTTGATGAAAGCAGCGACATGGAAGCTTTTCGGAAAAAGTATGCGGAGCAATTCGATTTTATATTGCGGAGTCCGACTTTTTACGAAGTAGTTCCCAAAGGATGTTCCAAGGCGACGGGGATTGCTTTTCTGTGTGATTATCTTGATATACGGCGCGAGCAGACAATCGGAGTAGGAGACAGCACTAACGATTTGCCGATGTTAGAATACACGGGCATCAGTATTGCCATGGGTAGTGGAAATCCAGATATCTTTCCGACGGTCGATTTTGTTACTTCCGCCGTTATGGAAGATGGAATTGAGAAAGCTTTTATGCATTATCAATTAATATGAGACAGGAAAGAAAGAGAGGTAGAGGAGTGAAGTTAAAGAAATTATTGGAAAAAGTGGATTATGAATTGGTACAGGGTAGTCTGGATACTGATGTTACCGATATCGCTTATGATTCGCGGAAGATTCAATCCGGTATGCTTTTTGTGGCGATTGCCGGATTTGTGCAGGATGGTCACAAGTACATTCCAGATGTGGTAGACAGGGGAGCCTCGGTTGTTGTGACAGAGAGGGACGTTACCATACCGGATAAAGAAGTGACGGTTATCAGGGTGAGCAATGGCCGCGCTGCTCTCAGCTATTTGTCACAGGCTTATTTTGATTATCCGGCATCTAAAATGATAACGATTGGCATTACCGGTACAAAAGGTAAATCGACCATCACTTATATGGTACGTGACATCATTGAGAAATCAGGAAAAACCTGTGGCGTCGTGGGAACTATCGGCGTGGCGGTAAATGGTAAAGTAACACCGACGGAACACACAACTCCCGAATCATATGATTTACAGAAATATTTTTATGATATGGTGGAGGCTGGCTGCGACTATGCGGTGATGGAGGTCAGCTCTCAGGGGATTAAGATGGACCGCGTAGTGGGAATGCAATTTGATTACGGCGTGTTTTCCAATATAACGCCAGACCATATCGGCCCAAATGAGCACGCGGACTTTGACGAATATCTCTGGTGCAAGAGCCGCCTGTTTACGATGTGCCGTATTGGCGTTGTCAACAAAGATGATGCGCATTGGCGGGATATCGTAAAAGACGCTGCCTGTGAGATTAAGACATACGGTGAGAGCGACGCTGATTTGACGGCGTCCGCGGTGGAGCATGTAAACATGGATGGTACGTTATCCATGAAATTTCATGCATCCGGCATCTTGGAGGGTGACGTAATCGTCGGTCTTCCGGGACGGTTTAATATCGCCAATGCGATGTGCGCCGCCTGTGTAGGCACGCTTCTCGGAATGCCGCACAGTGTCATTCTGCATGCACTGGAGCATGTGAAAGTGCGGGGGCGCTTAGAAAATGTACCGACGGGGCGGGGATTTTCCGTACTGATAGATTTTGCCCATAATGGTATTAGTACCGAGAGTGTGTTAAAGACACTGCGGGGATACAACCCTTCCCGTATCGTCGCCATCTTTGGCTGTGGCGGCAACCGCAGTAAACTCCGCCGCTATGAGATGGGAGAAGCAGTAGGAAATTTGGCGGAGCTCGCCATTGTCACAAGCGATAACCCGCGTACGGAAGACGTGATGGACATAGTAGAAGATATCAAAGTCGGATTAGCAAAGACAGAGGGAGAATATATTGTCATCCCTGACCGTCAGGAAGCGGTCAATTATGCCGTTGACCATGCGCATAACGGCGATATGATAATTCTTCTCGGGAAAGGACATGAGGAATATCAGGAAATTAATGGCGTAAAATACCACTACAGCGAACGAGAAGCAGTAGAACACGCACTCGCCCGTTCGTAAAGGGTGAAATACCTAACAATGTTATGAGGAGCAGTAAGTTGGCTCCGCATTCGTATAGGGAATTTCGAATAGGAGGGTGTATGATAAAAATAGAAAAGATTGATGAAAAAAGTATATTTTTTAATGATTTAATTAATTACGCAAGAACTTGTTCGTGGGAAGCAGGAGCTCATCTTGCAGACTTGTTGGAGAATAGTACCTTTGTTGATTGGGAAAGTGCATTTGCTGCTATTGTCGATAACCGCATTGTTGGTTTCTGTACTTTTATGAAAACCGATTATTATCCGAATAATAAATATTTTCCGTGGATTAGCACCATTTTTGTGGATGAGGAATACAGAGGCAAACGAATCAGCGGGCATATGATAGAGGCAGTTATTAAATATGCTAAAAGCCTCCATTTTTCTCACGTGTATATCCCCTCAGACATGGTTGGCTTCTATGAAAAATATGGTTTTGAGAAAATTGATGAACTGGAGAATTATGGCGGGGATATTGATGCTATATTTGTAAAAGCAATTTAGGGCGGAAAAGGGGTTGCAACTTCATTTTTTTCTGCTATACTTAAAGTAAGCCTAATATTTGACAAAGGAAATGTCGATATACAATATGGTAATGGATTACCAAAATTAAATTAATCAAAGGAGTGATATGTATGAACGGTATTTATGGAATGAATTCGGGCAATTCTTTCATGAATAGCTTCTTCGGTACAGGTGGCAGCAGTTCTGGTCCGTCCCTGCTTTCATCGTTGGGCGATTTGCAGATGATTAAGAGCGGCGCTTACAAGAAAGCAATGAAAGCGTACTATGCTAATCAGGTTTCACAATCCGAAACAAATGGCAAAGACACAGAGACCATTAGCGGCTCTGGTGCGGCAGATAGCAAAGTGAAGCTTTCCAACCTTAAGAGTTCCACACAAAAACTGTATGAATCAGCGAATGCGTTGAAAAATGCGGACTATTCCGAAGATACCAAACCGGAAGATTTGCTTGATAAGGCAAAGAGTTTTGTCAACAACTATAACAGTACATTGTCAACGACGAAAAATATGAATTCCTACAGTATTTTACAGACTGCTGTATGGGGAACAGAGCAGATGAATATCAGCGAGGGGTTATTGAATAAAGTTGGTATATCGATTGGTGATAACAACTCTCTTTCAATTGATGAGGAGAAGTTTAAGTCAGCTAAGATGAGTGATTTGAAAGCTCTGTTTGCAGGAAGCGGTTCTCTGGCAGACCGTATTTCCCAAAAGGCGTCTACAATGTACAACCAAAGTACGAACCAGTTAGCTGTAAATCAGGGTAAAATGATGTACACAAGGTTTGGAACATTGATTTAAGCAGGAAGTATATGAATAAGTGACGGATGGCACAAACAGTTGGCTGTTTGTGCCTTTCGTGTGTATTTGCGCGAAGGTAAAGTGAGAATTCTGCGAGCTTGCTCGCAAAGAATGCGAGCGCACCCGCGAACGCGAGCGGTCTCGCGAAGCGTGACGCTCGTGGTTCAGGCATATGAATGGAGGCTGAGAAAATGCATCACTTTTTTGTACCGGAGGAGAATCTTTTGGACGGCCGGATTATAATACGGGGAGATGATGTGAATCATATCCGTAATGTGCTGCGTATGACTTTGGGAGAAAAGCTGGCAATCTCCTGTGGAAAAGGAGTGGAATATATGTGTGCGGTAGAAGAGCTGCGGGAAGATGCGGTTACGGCACGTATATTGGAGGAACATGCGACAGAAAGTGAACTTCCGGTTTCTATTACCCTGTTTCAGTCTCTGCCAAAGAGTGATAAAATGGAATTTGTTATTCAGAAAGCTATTGAATTGGGAGTATCCCGTGTCGTTCCCATCAGGACAAAACGCTGTGTTGTGAAACTGGATGAGCGGAAAGAGGAAAAGAAGTTAGCCCGCTGGCAGGCAATTGCAGAGGCGGCGGCAAAGCAGAGTGGAAGAGGTATCATACCGGAAATACAGAGAATAGCAGACTTTGAGCAGGCGCTGCAGATGGCGGCACAATATGATACGGTACTTATTCCCTACGAACTGTGCGGCGATATGCCGGAATCCGTGACGGCGGTGCAACGGGCGGCAGAAGGGAGAAGTGTCGGCATATTCATTGGACCAGAGGGCGGTTTTGAACGGGGAGAAGTGGAGCAGGCAGTAAACGGCGGCGCCGTTCCGATTTCTTTGGGAAAGCGGATTTTGCGGACGGAGACAGCGGGACTTGCCATCTTGTCTGTGTTGATGTTTCTGATTGAGGGAAAAAACAAGAATTGATAGGAGAACACAATGGAATGTTATCTCGATAATGCAGCTACAACCAGAGCGCTGCCAGAGGTGTGCGAGCTGGTGGCAAAGGTGATGTATGAGGATTATGGAAACCCTTCTTCGTTACACCGGAAAGGGATGGAGGGGGAAAATTATGTGCGGCATGCGGCCGGACAGATTGCGAAAACGTTAAAATGTGCGCCGAAAAATATTATTTTTACTTCTGGAGGAACGGAGAGTAACAATATGGCGCTGATAGGAAGCGCCTTTGCCAATAAGAGGAGAGGCAGACATATTATCACGACTTGTTTTGAGCATTCGTCGGTGCATGAAACGTTGATTTATTTAGAGCAGCAGGGGTTTGAAGTGACATATCTGCCGGTGGACAGGCTGGGGCATGTTTCTTTAGATGTTTTGCGGGATGCGATCCGGGAAGATACAATACTGGTATCTGTAATGATGGTCAATAATGAAGTGGGAGCGATTCTCGACGTACAAGAAATATCCCGTACGGTAAAGGCTTGTCAAAGTGATATAATATTTCATGTAGATGCCATACAAGCATATGGAAAGATGACAATAACGCCGAAGAAGTGGGGGATTGACGTTCTCAGTGTCAGCGGACACAAGATTCATGGGCCAAAGGGTACAGGATTTCTCTATATTGGCGATAAGGTGAAGATTCATCCTTATATACATGGTGGCGGACAGCAGCGGGGACTCCGTTCAGGAACGGAAAACGTACCGGGGATTGCCGGTCTTGGGCTGGCAACGGAAAAAATGTATGCAAATTTGGAGGAGCATCGGAATCTTCTATATGACAGGAAACGGTATTTGATTGAACGGCTTGGTGAGATGTCAGGGGTTACCGTGAATGCCTGTCTGCCGCCGGAAATCGAGCAGACGGCGCCGCATATCCTTAGTGTCAGTATTGCCGGAGTGAGAAGCGAGGTATTGGTTCATGCCTTGGAGAATAGGGGGATTTATGTATCGTCCGGTTCTGCCTGTTCTTCTCATCATCCGGGAATAAGCGGGACATTGAAGGCTATCGGAGTGGAAGATTCTCTTTTGGATAGTACAATACGTGTAAGTTTTTCGTTTGAGACGAAGAGAGAAGAAATTGATTATACAATCGAACAATTAAAAGAAATAGCGCCGGTTTTGGCGCGATATACCAGAAAATGAAAAGGAGTTTAGAAAATGGTACAAGCTTTTTTAGTAAAATATGCGGAGATTGGCATAAAAGGAAAGAACCGTTATGTATTTGAGGACGCTCTCGTGCGCCGGATAAAGGAACGGCTGCAGCGTTGTCAGGGAGATTTTTTGGTAGAAAAAGAACAGGGGCGGATTTATATTGAGGCAAAATCCGATTTTGATGAGGACGAGGTCATTGATGGATTGACACATGTTTTTGGTATCGCTCATATTTGTCCGGTTGTATTAGTGGAGGATAAGACGTTTTCCCATATCTGCGAACAATTGGTGGAACATATGCGCGAGGAATTGGGGGATAAGCCGTTTACGTTTAAAGTATTCGCCAAGCGCAGCGATAAAAACTATGACATGCAGAGTCCAGACATATGCATGGAAGCGGGAGCCTACATTTTAGAGCATATGCCGAATGCCTCGGTAGATGTACACCATCCGCAAGTGAGGGTCTTTGTGGAAATCCGGCAGCGCGCTTATGTATATGTCACAAGTATTAAAGGCCCCGGCGGAATGCCGGTTGGAACGGCTGACCGCTCGATGCTTCTTTTGTCCGGCGGAATTGACAGTCCGGTGGCGGGATATATGATGGCAAAGAGAGGCGTTCGTATTGAGGCAGTATACTTCCATGCACCACCGTATACAAGCGACCGCGCGAAGCAGAAGGTTGTGGATTTGGCGCGTCTGGTGTCCGAGTACGCCGGAGATATAAAGCTTCATATCGTAAATTTTACAGATATTCAGTTATATATTTATGAGCAATGTCCACACGACGAACTGACGATAATTATGCGGCGTTATATGATGAGGATTGCACAGACGATTGCCGAAGAGAGACACTGTCTGTCTTTGATTACGGGAGAGAGCGTTGGGCAGGTTGCCAGTCAGACAATGCAGAGTCTGGCAGCGACAGATGCGGTATGCACGATGCCTGTATTCCGGCCGCTCATTGCTTTTGATAAAAATGAAATTATTGAAGTGGCAGAGAGGATTCATACATTTGAGACATCGATTCAGCCATTTGAGGACTGCTGTACTATTTTTGTGGCGAAACATCCGGTGACGAAACCGAATATTAGCAAAATGGAAGAATCCGAGAAACAATTAGAAGAAAAGATTGATGAAATGGTGAGCTGGGCCATTGAAGAAAGAGAAGTTGTTGTAGTACGACCGGAAATAGGACATACTTCCCTATAAGATAAAAAAGCGGCGGCTGTGCTGCCGCCCCGTAAAGTAACAAACCCAATTTTTTGCTGTGCAGACATTAGTCCACAATAAATTCTGATAACTTGTCAAGGATTTCATCAACATCGCTTTCGCTATGGATGTTCAAATCAATGGACTTGGACAAGTCAAGACTAAAGATACCCATGATGGACTTGGCGTCAATGACATATCGTCCGGACACTAAATCAAATTCAGCATCAAACTTTGCTACTTCATTTACAAAGGCTTTTACTTTGTCAATAGAATTTAAAGAAATTTTAACTGTTTTCATAATCAATACCTCCTTTTTTTGTATTGAAAGATAGTTTTCTCTTTCTTCATGTATTATACTAGTATGAAGCAAAGATTATGTCAATATCCAAAATTGACGAGGTGATTGAAAAAATAATGCGTTTTTTGTGCAAACTGCTAACGGAATGGAGAGAAAAATGACAAAAGGAGAAAATTTGCTGGAGAGAAGACGGGTGGCCTTTCTCACATTGGGCTGCAAGGTAAACTTTTATGAGACGGAAAAAATGATGGAGCAGTTTCAGAAAGCTGGTTTTGAAATTGTGGATTTTTCCGATTCCGCAGATATATATATCGTCAATACTTGCACCGTTACGAATATAGCAGACCGCAAATCCAGACAGATGTTACACCGTGCGAAGAAAAAAAATCCACAAAGCCTTGTGGCGGCGGTAGGCTGTTATGTGGAAAGCGACAGCGAAAGGCTGAAGACGGATAGTGCGGTTGACGCCTATTTTACGAATGGTGACAAAGAGAATCTAGCCGAGCGGATGATTGAGCAGTTTTCTCTTGAGCGAAAGAACCTGTTGACAGCAGCCGGCAGTCGTGATGTCCGTCACGAGCGGACGAGAGCTTATATTAAAGTACAAGACGGATGTAACCAATTTTGCACATACTGTCTGATTCCATATGTGAGAGGACGGGGGAAACTCCGCAGTATGCCGGAAGAGCAGGTTGTTGCAGAAGTGGAGCTGCTGGCAAAGAAAAGCTGTCGTGAAGTTGTACTGACTGGAATCCATCTGTCCTCTTATGGAGTAGAGCGGATGGGAACGGCAGATTTTGTAAAGGCGAAAGGTGAGCCGTTATTGGAACTGATTCGCAGGGTGGCACAGGTAGATGGAATTGAGAGGATTCGTTTAGGGTCTTTGGAACCCCGTATTATTTCAGAAATGTTTCTGCAGGAACTCGTAAAAATAGAACAATTATGTCCGCATTTCCACTTATCTCTGCAAAGTGGTTGTGATAGTGTGTTACAGAGGATGAATCGGCGTTATACATCCGATGAATATCGAGAAAAGGTCAAACTTCTTCGACAGTATTTTTCCTGTCCGGCGATTACAACAGATGTCATTGTCGGCTTTCCGGGGGAGACGGAAGAGGAATTTGACAAGACGCGAGAGTATTTGAAAGCGCTTCAGCTCTCGGATATTCATGTATTTCCGTACTCCCCGCGGGCCGGTACGAAAGCGGCGGATATGCCGGCGCAGGTACGCCCGGAAGAAAAGAAGAGAAGAGTGGATTGCCTCATAGCAGATACGGCTTGTTACCGCCGCAATTATGGAAATCTGTTTCAGGGGCAAATAGAGAAAGTATTATTTGAAGATATGGAGGAGCAGGATGGCGTCTGCTATTTAATGGGACATAATGAACGCTATGTGAAGATAGGAGTGCCGCTCGCAGAGGCGGAGGAGAGCGGATATCGGGAAAATGAGATACATGAAGTGAGAGTGCAGCATATTTTTTTCTGACAATTATTTTCAAAGTGAAAAAAGTTACAATTACCCCTTGCGAATTAGTTTGGGATATATTACAATGTTGATGATTAGTTTGTGATAATAGAAAGGGCGTGACAGAATGCAGGAATTTAACAATACACAATATTTTAAAGTCGAACTTGATAAGGAATTAGATGTTCGGGATATTATTGCATCTGTTTACGGAGCTTTAACGGAAAAGGGATACAATCCGATTAATCAGATAGTCGGTTATTTAATGTCGGGGGACCCGACCTATATAACGAGCCATAAGGGAGCGCGCAGTTTGATTATGCGTGCGGAACGAGATGAAATTATCGAAGTATTTTTAGAAGATTATATTGAAAATAATTTAAAAAAATAAAACATTAGGTTGTTACTCTTTTATATAAGTGAACCCACGTTTGTTTGTTGACAGTTTGAATGGAGCATAGATTGAAAATTATGGGACTTGACTACGGTTCTGTAACAGTAGGTGTGGCTATCAGTGACGCCATGCTGCTTACTGCGCAGCCCGTCGAAGTAATAAAAAGAAAAAGTGAAAATAAGTTACGGCAGACTCTCGCCCGCATTCAAGTGTTGGCAGAGGAAAACGATGTAGGACGTATTGTACTCGGATATCCTAAGAATATGAATAATTCGGAGGGTGAACGGGTAGAGCGTACGAAAGAATTTATGGACAAATTAGCAGCTCGCACGGGCTTGGAAGTTGTGTTGTGGGACGAACGCCTGAGTACTGCAGCCGCGATGGACGTGTTAAAAGAAAGCGGAGTACGGGCAGACCGGCGGAAAGCGTACGTGGATAAACTGGCGGCCTCCGTAATCTTGCAGGGGTATTTGGATTTTATACGTGATTAGGAGGAATTAAATGTCAGAAAATGGTCAGATTATGCTTACGGCTGACGATGGCAGCGAGGTGGCTTTTTTTGTGTTGGAAAAAGCAGATATTGCCGGAAATTCGTATCTGCTTGTGAGCGATTCGATAGAAGAGGAAGAGGCAGAAGCGCTTATTCTCAGGGAAATGGAAGAGGGCGACATGGTGATGTACGAAGTTGTGGAGGAAGAAAAGGAATTGGCGATTATCTCTAAATATTTTGAGGAATTATTAGAGGACATAGAATTAAAACCAGAATAGAGAGGTGTATTTTTTGAAAAAGAAAGAGAAATCAGGGAACGAGTATGTAAAAGTAGTTCCTTTAGGTGGATTAGAGCAGATTGGTATGAATATTACTGCGTTTGAAACCGAAAAGAGTATTATTGTAGTAGATTGTGGACTGGCATTTCCGGAAGATGATATGCTGGGTGTGGATTTGGTAATTCCCGATATCACATATCTGAAAGACAATCGGGAAAAAGTGAAGGGATTTGTCATTACCCACGGGCACGAAGACCATATCGGTTCCCTGCCGTATGTGTTGAAAGAATTGAATGTTCCGATTTATGCCACGAAGCTGACGATGGCGATTATTGAAAATAAATTAAAAGAGCATAATCTGATTAACAATGTAAAAAGAAAGGTGATTTCGTACGGCCAGTATATTAATTTAGGAGATTTTCGTATTGAATTTATCTGTACGAATCACAGTATTGCCGATTCCGCAGCGCTTGCGATTTATACGCCGGCTGGTGTTATCGTTCACACGGGCGATTTCAAGGTGGACTATACGCCAGTATACGGAGACACGATTGATTTGGCCCGTTTTGGCGAGCTGGGCAAAAAGGGCGTGCTGGCGTTGATGTGTGACAGTACCAATGTTCTAAAATCGGGATTTACCGAGTCGGAGAGAACAGTTGGAACAACGTTTGACACGATATTTGAAGAAAATGCAAAAAACCGGATTATTGTCGCTACCTTTGCCTCCAATGTCGACCGCGTACAGCAGATTATTAATTCTGCACAGAAGCAGAACAGAAAAGTCGTCATAGAGGGGCGGAGCATGGTTAATATTGTCAATACGGCAGTAGAACTCGGCTATATTCAGGTGCCGGAAAATATGATAATTAGTCTGGAAGAGATGAAAAATTATTCCGATGAGCAGTTGGTTTTGATAACAACCGGAAGTCAGGGAGAAGCGATGGCTGCGTTGTCCCGCATTGCAGCGAGCATTCACCGCAAAATCGCCATTATGCCAGGCGATGTTGTTATCTTTAGTTCCCGTCCGATTCCGGGCAATGAGAAGTCGGTATCGAAAGTAATCAACGAGTTATCCCAAAAAGGAGCTAAGGTTATTATTCAGGATACGCATGTATCTGGACATGCCTGTGAGGAAGAGATAAAACTGATTTATTCTCTTGTGAAGCCTCGATTCGCCATTCCGGTTCACGGTGAGTACCGCCATCTCTTAGGTCAGAGTGAGCTGGCGCAGAAGATGGGTGTGCCAAAGGACAATGTAAAAATACTCCGTTCCGGAGACATTCTGGAGCTTCGGGAAGACAGCGCCCGCATAGTAGGAAAGACGATAGCACAGGGTATCATGGTAGACGGACTGGGCGTCGGTGATGTCGGAAACATTGTTTTGCGCGACAGGCAGCATTTGTCGGAGAACGGCTTGTTAGTTGTCGTTCTTACTTTGGAACGTGGCTCCAATACAATCCTGTCGGGGCCGGATATTGTATCCCGCGGTTTTGTCTATGTGAGAGAATCGGAGAATCTGATGGATGAGTGTCGAGAAGTGGTGAATATTGCTCTTGACCGCCTTTATGACAGAGGGATTACTGATTGGGGGCATATAAAATCAGAAATCAAAGATACGCTGAATGATTTCCTTTGGAAAAAGACAAAGCGGAACCCGATGATATTACCGATTATTATGGAGGTATAGTTCATGCTGAAAGCGGTGCGAACGATGCTGATTGTATTATTGAATATTTTATTGATTGGCATAGTTGTTTTTGGCGGGATGGAATTGTGCCATGTCGGTTATCGGTTGGCTTATCGGACGGTCGGCGATACGTCGCGCGATTTGCCGCCGGGAAGAGAAGTGAAGTTTTACATTGGTGAGAACGAAACGGAATATGAGGTGGCAAAGGATCTGGCGCGCAAAGATTTAATTGGAGACCGCTTTTCCTTTTATCTGCGCATGCAATTGGAAAAGAATGACAGCGTACGCCTGCAGCCGGGTGCCTATACGCTGAACAGCAGTATGACGTATGACGATATTCGTCATGCCATATACCGAAAGAAAACAGATACATTAGAATGAAAAAGAAAGCCCGCCGGAAAGAAGCGGGCTTTTTATAAGACAGAATGGAGGATGAGCATGGAGCAGGAGCGCATGGAAGTTTTTTTGGAAAAATATCGTCGGCAGTCCGCCCCTTATGTCGCGGATTTGGAAAGGCAGGCGCTCGCCGCAGATGTGCCGATTATCCGGCGCGGTACGCGCGATTTGCTGCGCTATCTGCTTCGCACGGGAAAACCAGCCCGTGTCTTAGAAATAGGAACGGCAATCGGATACTCGGCGCTTTTTATGAAATCATGTTTGCCGGAAACTTCATCGATTACAACGATTGAGAAAGTAGAAATGCGTCTGACAGAAGCGAGGAAAAATATAGCCCGTTACGATAAAGAGGGGCAGATTACGCTGTTGAAGGGAGACGCATCCGATATCCTGCAGCGTTTGGCGGAGGCGGGAGAGCAATATGATTTTATTTTTATGGACGCCGCGAAGGGACAATACCTGAATTTTCTGCCCTTTGTCTGTCGTCTGCTGGCGCAGGGGGGAACGTTGGTATCCGATAACATTCTTCACGAGGGGGATGTGCTCGAATCGCGCTATGCGGTTACAAGGAGAGACCGCACGATTCACGGGCGTATGCGGCAGTATTTGCAGGCGCTGACGGAGAGGAAAGAACTGGAAACGATTTGCCTTGCTGTTGGCGATGGGATGACAATTAGTTACCGGCAGTGAGCGCATACGGAAATGGAGGAGAAAATGAAACGGAAGAAACCTGAAATTTTAGCGCCGGCAAGCAGTCTTGAAGTGTTGAAGACAGCGATACGTTACGGCGCAGACGCAGTATATATCGGGGGAGAAATGTATGGGCTGCGCGCCAAGGCAAAAAACTTTTCCAAAGAAGACATGCGGGAGGGAATTGCTTATGCCCATGAAAGAGGGAAGAAAGTTTATGTAACTGCGAACATTACCGCTCATGACAGGGATTTGCAAGGTGTGGAAGACTATTTTTGGGAATTAAAAGAACTGGCGCCGGACGCCCTTATCATTTCCGATGCGGGAGTATTTATGATTGCCCGAAAGGTGTGTCCGGAGATTGACATTCATATAAGCACGCAGGCCAATAATGTAAACTACATGACGTTCAATTTCTGGCATCAATCAGGAGCGACGCGCGTTGTGACGGCGCGCGAATTGTCGTTGCGGGAAATCGCACATATTCGCGCCAACATAGCGGAGGGATTGGAGATTGAGACGTTTGTTCATGGGGCGATGTGTATCTCGTATTCGGGGCGCTGTCTTTTGAGCAACTATTTTACCGGAAGAGATGCCAATCTCGGCGCCTGCACACATCCGTGCCGTTGGAAATACCATATCGTGGAGGAAACACGGCCAGGAGAATATTTGCCGATTGAGGAAAACGAGAGAGGAACATATATTTTTAATTCCAAAGATTTGTGTATGATAGAGCATATACCTGAACTGGCAGAGGCGGGGATTGATAGTTTTAAGATTGAAGGGCGGATGAAAACAGCGCTCTATGTGGCGGTTGTTGTACGCGCATACCGGCAGGCGTTGGATGATTATTGGGAAGACCCCGAACGCTATCGGGCGAAACTCCCATTTTATCAGGAAGAAATCGCGAAGTGCACTTACCGACAGTTCACGACAGGTTTTTTCTTTGGGAAGACAACGCACGAGTCACAAATTTATGATTCGAACACGTACACGCAAGGTTCCGTCTATCTTGGCATAGTGGAAGAAGTGACAAAAGACGGGCAGATTATATTTGAGCAGAAGAACAAATTCGGCGTTGGCGACACGATAGAGATAATGAAAACGGATGGCAGAAACCTGTCCGTGACCGTGCAGGAGATGGTGAACCAATATGGCAAACAGGTAAAAGATTGTCCGCACCCGGCAGAGCGCATTCACATGCGGGTAGACGCAGAGGTGCAGCCCGGTGAAATAATGCGTATGGGAAAGATAGAGGAACAGTTGGAGAAACAGACAGGAAAACAGGAATAATGGCATCGAAATGAGAGGATACTATGAGTGTAAAGACGAAAGTGTTGATGTTATTGGAAGCGAATCGGGACTGCGATTTATCCGGGCAAGATATTGCCGGAAAACTTGGCGTGACGAGAGCGGCCGTTTGGAAAGCGGTGAAAGCGCTCAAGGATGAGGGGTATGAGATTGGGGCGGCAAACAACCGCGGATATCGGCTGATGGGAAAGAGCGATGTATTGTCGGCCGAGGGCATAAGGCCCTGTTTGCGGGAATGTTATCAGGACAATGAAATCGTCGTATACAAAAGTACGGCCTCGACAAATCTCGATGTAAAAAAGAGAGCGCTGGACGGCGCCAAAGAGGGCCTTGTTGTTTTGTCGGAAGAGCAGACGGCGGGACGGGGCAGAAGAGGGAGAAGTTTTTCTTCTCCGTCTGGAACGGGCATTTATATGAGTTTTTTGTTTCGTCCCAAACCAGAGCAGTCTACAGATGTCGTACTGATTACGACGGCGGCGTCGGTAGCCGTCTGCCGCGCGATACGAAAGGTTTTGTGCGAAGAGCCGTCGATTAAGTGGGTAAATGACGTCTATCTGGGTGGCAAAAAAGTATGCGGTATCCTTACTGAAGCGGTCTCTGATTTTGAGAGCGGGCGAATTGATACGGTCGTTGTCGGTATTGGTATTAATTATCGTGAACCAAAGGAAGGATTTTCGTCGGACATTCGGGATGTTGCCGGAGCGGTCTGCACTAAAGAGAATTCGACGCCGCGCAATACTCTTGCGGCAGCCGTGATGAATGAGCTGTTTTCCCTCTATGAGGGATTATCTGAAAAAACATATATGGAAGACTATAGACGCTGGTCGAATGTGCTCGGCAGAAGAGTCCGTTTTTCCTCTGGTGATGAGTGGGCTTACGGAACGGCCGTAGAGATTGACGACGACGGAGGTCTACGGATACGCACGGATGATGGAGAGGAGCAGGTGCTCCGTACCGGGGAGATTAGTCTTCGGGTTTGTGACGGAAAGTGAGGAATGACAATGACAGTGACATATAAAACGGAAGAAGAGAAAGAACGGGTTATTCTCGTGGCGGTGGACGTGGAAGACGGTACGGATGTGGAAAATTCGCTGAATGAACTTAACGAACTGGCGGAAACCGCCGGAGCAGTCGCTGTTGGGAGTCTTATACAGAAGCGGGAGTCGGTTCATGCGGGCACATATATCGGAAAGGGAAAGATTACCGATTTAAAAGAGATGGCAGAACAAAATCAGGCGGACGCCATTGTCTGTGATGATGAGCTGTCGCCGGCACAAATTACAAATCTTCAGGAAATGCTGCAGATAAAAGTAATTGACCGTACGGTTTTGATATTGGATATTTTTGCTAAACATGCCAAAACAAGCGAAGGGAAATTGCAGGTGGAATTAGCGCAATTGCGTTATCGTTCTTCACGCCTTGCCGGATTGGGGAAATCACTGTCGCGCCTCGGCGGCGGTATTGGAACGAGAGGGCCGGGGGAGAAAAAGCTGGAGATGGACCGGCGGCTGATTCGGGAGCGGATAGCGGTACTGAACCGCCGTCTGGCAGAGGTAGTGCAAAACCGTGATACGATGCGTAAACAAAGGAGTCGGGAGCAAATCCCTGTTGTGGCGATTGTCGGCTACACAAATGCCGGCAAATCAACGCTTCTGAATGTTCTTACCGGAGCGCAGGTGTTAGAGGAAAATAAGCTCTTTGCTACATTAGACCCCACGACGCGCATACTTACGATGGAGAACGGGCAGCGGTTTCTCTTTACGGATACGGTGGGATTTATTAACAAGCTGCCCCATCCGCTGATTCGCGCCTTTCAGTCTACACTGGAAGAAGCAAAGTATGCCGATATAATTTTGCATGTGGCGGACGCCTCGAATCCGAAACTGGATCTGCAGCGGGATGTTGTGTACGACACGCTTCATAAGCTTGGTGTGGAAAACAAGAAAATAGTAACGGCTTTTAATAAGATGGATTGTCTGCGGGAAAGCGATTGTCAGAGATTGCGCGATGACAGGAGCGACGCCGTAGTGCACATATCGGCAAAATATGGTCTTGGCATAACAGAGCTGCTACAGACGTTGGACAAGATTGTTAACGAGGGCTTCGTGAAAATAGAGCGGGTATTTTCTTATGAGGAGGCGGGGAAAATCAGCCGCATTCGGGAACACGGCAGACTGGAGGAAGAAGAATACCGTGAAGATGGTATTTTTATTCGGGCGAGCGTGCCGCCGTTTCTTGTGTAGTTTCGTCTGGCGCCGTCAGGCTAATTGACAGATTCACCGAAATCCGAATCCTGCATATATTGTTACAGACAATATATGCGGGAGCGGTATCAGGTAAATACATTTCCGTTGACGCTCCGGAAATGGAGGCAGGGTGAGAAAATCCGTTTACATTATTTGTGTCTGTGTACTTATGGTTTTGGTTTTTTATGAAGCAGGACGCGGGGAGGACAAAAAAAACGGTGGCGTCTATGTGCCAACCGCGCGTCTTATGTCGCAGCTTCAGAAAGAAAACAACAAAGAGGAAAAAGGAAAAAAAGTAGCATATCTTACTTTTGATGACGGGCCGAGTTACAATACAGAAAAGATTTTAGATATTTTGAAAGAGAAAAAGGCAGTTTCCAGTTTCTTTATAATAGGTAAAGATATTTCAGAGGAAAAAGAAAAAATTATAAAGCGGGCGCTTAAACAGGGAAATGCGGTAGGGGTACACACATACTGCCATGAACAATGTAATATTTACAAGGATAAAGAACATTTTTTTTCGGATTACGATAAAGCGGAGCAGGTACTTGAGAATATACTCGGCAGGAAACCGACGCTGCATCGTTTTCCGTGGGGGAGTAATAATGGATTTGTCAGCTCTTTTGTAGACAGTCTGATAGAAGAATTGCAGAGACGGGGAGTGCGAAGTTTTGACTGGAATGTTTCGGGGGAAGATTCTGTCGGGGCAAGCGTAGCAGAGGAAACGATTTTCACCAATGTCAAAAGGGATTTAACAAGATACGATAAGCCGATTATTTTACTGCATGATTCGGCTACGACAAATCATACTACTGCTGTCTTACCGCAGATTATTGATTACATTCGTGAACAGGGATATGAATTTGACACGCTGGAAAAGCATCCGGGGTATCTGTTTCCAGAGAGTTGGCGCTAGTTTCCGTACTTTTATCATACAAGCGCTTCTAATATTGCCAGAATATGTTTCCGCATATTTTCCGGCAGACTATGATACAAGAGTAGTAAGAGGGTTTCTTCCGAATAGCGATTCTTGCGCCGCACAAGGTGAACGTTCATATTGTGTAAAAAGGGCTGGCTCAAAAGCATGGCCTGAAGAACCAAAGTTCTTTGAAAACAGGAGAACTTTTACATAAGATTAAAAATGGTCAGAAATGGTAAGGGAATTTGCTTGACATGGGAGGGATTGAATGATATGATAAAAAGCGATTAAGTTGTTTTAATTAAAAAGACGAAGGAGTGAAAGTAAAATGAAAAGAACTACAAAATCAGTTCTGGTTTTTGCTTTGACAGCAAGCATGGTTTTTGGCAATGCCGGCGTTAGCAGCGCAGCTAAAGCAAAAAAACCTAAATTAAGTAAAACCAAGGTAACGATTACCGTTGGTAAGAAAAAGAAAATTACTGTCAAGAAAGCAAAGCCAAAGAAAACAAAATGGTCTGTAAACAAGAAAGGAAAGAAGATTGTATCCCTTTCCAAGAAGAAAAAGAACAGCGTTACCATTAAAGGTAAGAAAAAAGGTAAAGCTACAGTAACAGCAAAAATTAAAGTAGGTAAGAAAACTTACAAGAAGACAGTTAAGGTAACAGTAAAGAAAGCTACTAAACCAAAGACAACCCCACCAACTAATGGTGGAACCAATGCTACACCTACCAATCCGGGAACAAATAACCCGCCAACAAGTAACCCACCAATAAGTAATCCGCCAATAAGTAATCCGCCAACAAGTAATCCTCCAACGAGTAACCCGCCAACAAGTAATCCGCCAACAGATGATCCGCTTGGACCAAATGATAAGAAGATTACATTGAGCGCTGATACAGAGGGTAATAAAGGTGGTATTGACGGTGACGTTACATACAACGCTGACGGCTCCGCAACATTCACTGCATTATCTGCTAACTCAGGCGGCGGTGTTGTTTGGACATTGAACGGCGAGGAAGGTCTTGACCTGAACAAGTTCAGCAAAGTGATTTACAAAATTTCTGTAAACAAAAGTGCTTTGGAAGGCAGAGGAACACCAATCGTAATGCAGTTGTTAGGTGACAACCCACCGGTATTCTGGAATTCGACTGCTGCTTCTCCTGCTGAGTACAGAGATGTAGCAGAGCCAAATACTACGATGACTTATGAAATTGATTTGGCTTCAGACAAGATGGCTTATGGCGCTTTGGTTAAGTTCAACACATGGACATCTGATGACAGCTATGAAGGTGAAGAGGACGTAGATATTACCGTTCATTCTATCGTTCTTGTAGGAAAAGATGATATTCCTACGGATACACCATCTACGGATACACCATCTGCAACGCCGGAAACAGAAGTAATTGAGCCAAGTGTTAAAGATGAAGAGAGTGTAATTTATGAGAACTTGGCTGCAACAGATGATTACTATGTAACAGCAGCAGGAAAAGTGATTTCTGTAAGTCAGAATGATATTGTTGCACTTGATAAAGTATTTGACACAGAGAATGCTTACAGCAAGTGGACAACAGAGGACAGAGACCTTGTTAAGACTCTTGACAATGGTACGGTGATTACAGCAATTCGCGATGATGAGGACAGCAGCAAGAGAACTGTAGTAGTTGAAGAAGCTGCCGGCACAAAGAGATATGAAGTGACAGCAACAAAGACAGAGAACGGCGAGCTTCAGTTTACTGTATTGAAAGAGGGCGCTGAAAAAGCAGACGTTGTCAATGTTACAAATAACACAATATCTGTAACTCGTGATGATGTTGTTGTTGCAACAGTGACAAAGAACGAAGATGGAAGTTATAAGTTGCATGTAGATGCTACATGGGCTGAGAATAATGGTCTTGAGTTGTCTAAGGTGAAAAAAGGAACACAGCCAACAGATACAGCAGGGCCAACAGATACAGCAGAGCCTACTGACACAGCAGAGCCTACTGATACAGCAGAGCCTACTGATACAGCAGAGCCTACTGATACAGCAGAGCCTACTGACACAGCAGAACCTACTGACACAGCAGAGCCTACTGACACAGCAGAGCCTACTGACACAGCAGAGCCTACTGACACAGCAGAACCTACTGAAACAGCTACAGCTACAGCAACAGCAACAGCAACAGCTACAGCTACAGCTACAGCTACAGCTACAGCTACACCAGCACCGCTTGTGATAGAGGGTGCAGCGTTGGGAGAAAAAGCAGCATTTGATTCTGGAAGTGGTGCGACTGAGGGAACACGTGTTGTAAACTTTACAATACCGGGAGATCAGCTTAGTAGTGCTTCTAAGTTAAATCTTGCGTGGAGAGCAGAAGATGAAGATGGTAACGATGTAACAGATTCTTTAGTTGGCACGATTGTTCTGAGAAAGAATCAGCCTAACTGGGGCAATGGTGGAGCAACTGAACTTGGCGTAGGCTGGAACAGAACTGGTAACAATGCTAACATGGATTTGGATGCAACGAAGTTCGGAGCCCTTACTGCTGAAGACAATGTTTATGTTTTGTTTGAGGTTGGTGCCTCTTCTGCAGGATTTAGAGGAACAGTTACGGTTACGAGTGTTGCTATAGATGGTAGGCCAATTACAAATTTGCCGGAAGCTTGGGTATACGAACCGACACCAATGAGCAAATGGCAGGTAACGGCTTCAACAACGTTGCCGACAGATATTGATTATTCGAAATATAAAACTTGCGAAATTGAGTATGAAAAATCAGATGCAGACCATACTCTTTATGTAAATTTCAATGCTATGCTTAATGGCGAAAAGAAGGTAATTTCAGTTTATGAAGAAAGTGAAGCGGGCAAATTTATTGTTCCTTTGAAAGAACTGCATACTGGAACAGTGGAAGCGTCAGATTTTGGTTTACTGACAAGTGACGAAGGTTTTGCAGGTAGTGTTGAAATCAAAAAGGTAACTTTCAAAGCCTAATTGCCATCCTAATGCAGAGGATATAAGTTATCTGCAAAGATTGTTTCTTTCGTGAGAAAGAGTTTATACAACGTATATTTTATGATGAGAAGATCCCTTGGATCCGTATGGGTTCAAGGGGTCTCTTGTGAAAAGAGGGATTCGATGAAAGAAAAACGTAAATTAGCTGTTATAATGGCTTGCAGCTTGGTTTTTGCGCAGAGTATTTCGTTATGCGGAGCAAAAGGATTAGAGGAAACAGAAGCAAAGGGGATGCAGACCTTTACCGTTTATCGGGGGAAGAGCTCTTCTTTGACGATTACACAAAAGGGTAAGAAGAAAAAAACAGGTAAGAAGTACCGCTATCAGGTAGCGAATAAGAAAATTGCCACTATTTCCGCGAAAGGAAAAGTGAAAGGCAAAAAAGCAGGGACGACAAAAGTAACCTTGCAGAAGAAATCAAACAGAAAAAAGATAAAAATAAAAGTTAAGGTAGTTGATTATGTGAAAGAGCTGCGCCTTTCGTCTGCGACTAATGTGATGTTGCAGGAGGGCGAAAAAAAATCGGTTCGTGCGCTTGTTTATCCGAAGACGGCGAAGAACCGGAAAGTTGAGTATAAAAGTTCAAACAGCAGCATTGCCATCGTTAATTCGGACGGAGTAGTGCGGGCAGTTCAAAGTGGATTCGCCACGATTACGGTTAAGACAAAGGGAACAACGAAAAAAGGAAAGAAAATAAGTAAAAAAATTCAAATATATGTGGCGGCAGATACGCCTTCAGCGCCGACTCCAAATGTGCCGGATGGTAATTCACCTGTTGTTGGGGGCGATGGGACAACGGATAAGCCAGATGAGAAGCCAAAGACTCTGGAACAGGCAATTAAGGAAATACCGACGCCGGATTCTTCTACTTTGCTCGCTGCCAGTTTTGTTGTAAAGGAAGCAGAAGGAACAAGTACACTCTATTTTGTGAATCGTGCTTATCAGGGAACAATGCATGTTGCTGTAGACGGTATGGATATGACAAGTAACAGTGGAGTGATTAATGCCTTGAAGCGTCTGGAGACAGAAGTGACTGGAAAGGGAAATGCCGTCTCCGTGAATCCGGGAAATAAACCGGAAAATAAATTTTTTGACGAGAAACTTGGCTTGTGGCGTGATATATTGCTTGTGTCAAGGGTTGATTTATCCAGCGCATGGCTGATTAAGAACCTTAAAAGTGGACAGCAGTATCATCTCATGGCATGGCAGCAGGACAAGAAATATGGAACACCGTATGGGATGATTATTACGGAAGGGGATACTACATCGAAGATTGTAGTATATTGATATATACGAAAGGGGGTGTGGTACTTGATTAACGCCAATGAACAGCGGGTTTTGGATGTGGCAGAGGGGACGTTTGAGTACAATGGCGAACTCTATACCGTGCGTCCGATATATCTGAAAACCTTGAGAAATGAATTTGACAAGGAAAATGTGGATATAACGGCAGAGAAAGCAGACGAAGCTATTCGGATGATTTATGGAAATATTGAACGTGGTGTAAGAGATGGATATCTGATGATACTCCCACAAGAGGATGCAGAAAAGGCGAAAAAAGAGGGAAAAGTCCGCAGTCTCAGTGAGCTTGGTCTGGGAGATGAAAATAAAGACGGACAGCATGAGGACTATTCGCAGGAAAACGGACATAACAAACAACCGAATCAAAAGGTTGTCACTGGCAAGGATGGCGAGACTTATCCCATTCAGCAGACGCCGCTGCGGATTAATGAATTAGAAACATTGCGGACTTCTGAGATTGAGTCCGTGCAGAAATATACGTCAAATGAACAGATAGCGGGCCAGTTAAATGCCAATGAGGGGCAGATGGCAGTCACAATATTGATTGCGTGTGTTGTTTGCATTTTGGTTCTCACGATTTATCTGAAAGTGTTTAAACATCGGAGAAAGGCGTTTTTAGTTATGCTCGGGGCGAGTCTGATGAGTTTGTCAATTCTTGTTGCCGGAAGCGTATATGTCTATGATTCATGGGCGTACAATCCGGAAACGTGGCAGACGGTAGCGGTAGAGAGCGGTTATTTCAAAGAGTGCTCGAAGTTCGTACAGGAGGATATACAGAAAATCTTTTCCGGTGTTGAAATGGCTTCCGGCGTGGAACTTCTGGCTTTGGAAGATAGTGGTATTTACCGCGATGCCAAGAGCATTTTTACCGCTCGTTTGAACGGCAGGGAACTGCCGAAACTAGAAAAGAGACAGAAGGAAATAGAAGAAGCGCTGCAGCTTGTACTGGTGAGAGAACCGCCGCAAAATATAGATAAGCTATCCGAAGTTATTATGGAGAGGTATCGCAAAGTATTGGATATGCCATATGCCTCATTTTTGTATCAATTGCGTCAGAAAGAACAGAACATCAGTGTGATAATCGTTATCGGTTCTCTTGTGCTGTTGGTTGTTTCCGTTATACTCATATGGAAAGGCAGCAAGTATGTACACCGTAAATTCCGCGGTCTTTCTTATGGGATTGGTGTGGCAGGAACGAGTTTTATCGTGGCAAATCTTACCAATCTGTTATGGGGTAAAAAGCTTCAGGCAGAACCACAGGCCTATCAGTCACTCTTTCAGCACTATATGGACTGGCGCAGTGAAAATATTTTGTATTTTGGTATTTTGCTTTTATGCATCAGCATTTTCACATGGGGAGCCGCCTATGTTACGAAGAAAAATCATATTGAAAAACAGGGACTCAAATAGTAGGGGATGTAAATGGAACATTTCTTATTATGTGCAAAAGACATACCCGTTTGGAGGAAGATATGTACAGAAAGAGCGAACATAGTATTTTAAAGCATATAGATTTTCTGATTTTAGATAGTGTTATGATACAAATTGCTTTTATCATAAGTAATTGTCTGCGGTATGGTTTTCAAAATCCGTATTCCACGGAAGACTGTCGGCAGTTAGCTATTATTATGGGAGCGCTTCTCATTTTTGTCTCTTTTATGACAGAGGGGTACAAAAATATTCTCCGGCGGGGATATTTGCAGGAACTGCGGCAATGTGCAAAAGTAATATCATCAGTATTCCTGCTGTTAGTAGCCTATTTGTTTGTCGTACGGACGAGTAGTAACTACTCCCGTTATGTCATATTGATGTGTTGGATAATAGGATTATATCTTATTTATATTGAGCATATTATATGGAAATCCGTTCTCATTCACAAAATGCGTCGCGATATTGACCAGCGGCAGATTCTTCTGATGGCATCCAATGTTGAGATGGCGCAGGAGGTATTGGAGCATTTTGCAGAGCAGGAAATATGTGATTTTCAGGTGATAGCAGTTGTTTTACCAGAGGAGACGGATGATGCCTTGCAGAAAATAAAAGAGCCGCTCATCTTTGGCGCCGAAGAGGCACTGCAGTTTGTCTCCAATCACGTTGTCGATGAAGTGTTTATTTACACCGTTTTGGAACAGGATGTTCCGACTTATTTTATCGAAGATTGTCTCAATATGGGGGTGGTGATACATCGCAACATAAAAGAGATGATGCTATACGAGGTACATCAGCATGTGACGAAGTTGGGCGATTATATGGTGTTGACCATGTGTATTAACAGTGCGACAACGAAACAGTTGTTTCTGAAGAGGTTTATGGATATTGCGGGTTCCATCGTGGGCCTTATCTTTTTTGGAATTGCTTTTCTGTTTGTAGCACCGATTATTAAAATTCAAAGTCCCGGCCCTGTCATTTTTAAACAAAAGAGGGTCGGTAAGAACGGGCGGCAGTTTTATATTTATAAATTCCGTTCGATGTATATGGATGCCGAGGAGAGAAAAAAGGATTTGATGAATACGAATCGAATGAAAGGCCCGATTTCCAAATTTGAAAACGACCCCCGCATCTTTCCGTTTGGAAGATTTATGCGCCGCTGCAGTATTGATGAGTTGCCGCAATTTTGGAATATATTGAAAGGTGATATGAGTCTAGTCGGAACAAGACCGCCGACGCTTGATGAGTATGAACAGTACGAAATTCATCACAGAAAGCGGCTGGCCGCGAAACCGGGGCTTACCGGTTTGTGGCAGGTGAGCGGG
Source organism: uncultured Eubacterium sp. (assembly GCA_910577295.1). Taxonomy (GTDB): domain Bacteria; phylum Bacillota; class Clostridia; order Lachnospirales; family Lachnospiraceae; genus Eubacterium_F. Next base: position 46,151 of record CAJTLS010000009.1, on the reverse strand, counting down.
CGGAATGACGTAGAAGATTTTGAGGAAATTATTCGGTTGGATTCCCAGTATATCATGGAATGGAGCCTTTCTTTGGACATAAAAATACTTTGTTACACGGTAGCCGCTGTGCTTGGTAAGAAAGGAGCGGAATAATGGAGCAGGGATTTATTGATATTCACAGCCATATTTTGCCGGGGATTGACGACGGCTCAAAGAGCTGGGAGCAGACGGAGAAAATGCTGCAAATGCAGCGCGAACAGGGTGTTGCCCATGTGATAGCGACTCCTCATTTTGATATGGAGCAGAATTATCAGAAAGCGGATAAAATTCGTGATCTGGTTGCCGAGGCGAACGAACATGCGAAGAAAGTGACGCCGGAGCTTACGTTGTATACCGGTTGCGAGGTACTTTACTCTCCGGGGATTATCGACGCCTATAAAAAAGGTGATATTTTGACAATGGCAGACAGCCAGTATCTGCTTGTCGAGTTTTTTCCAAGGAGCCCGTACCGCGAAATTGAAGATGCCATCGCTTCTCTGATACGCGAGGGCCTGATACCGATTATTGCCCACGTAGAGCGATATGAGTGTCTGATGCAGGAATATGACCGCCTTTGTGAGTTGATGAAAATGGGCGCCGTCATGCAGATGAACAGCCGCAGTCTGTTAGGTAAACGTTTTGACAAGAGAGTAAAACTTTGCCGGAAAATGGTACAGAACGGATTTGTGCATTTTCTGGGAAGCGATTGTCATAACGATGGGGAGCGTCCGCCGAAAATGCGGGAGACATATGAAACCATCGTAAAATTGAGTGGGAAACAGATGGCAGATGAATTGACCATGAATAATGCAACATATATTTTTGAAAAAAAATATTTGTAATATAGAACAAGATAATGAACAAGAGAATTGAATGGAGGAAACAGTAAAAAATGAATGCGAAATCTCAAGACGAAATGGAAATTGATTTGCTAGAGATATTTGGAGTGTTGATGTCCCGTCTTTGGCTGATTGTTTTAGTTGGTGTCCTGTTTGCCGGTGCTACCGGTGTGTTTTGTAAATTTATTGCGACGCCCATTTACACATCAACGACACAACTCTGTATCTTGAGCAATACGACAAGTATTGCTTCTTTATCCGATTTGGCAGTTGGAACACAGTTGACACAGGACTATATCGTTGTCACAAAGAGCCGTCCGGTCGTAGAGCAGGTAATTGATAATCTGGAGCTTGACATGACTTATGAAGAGTTGCTTTCCGTGACATCTGTTGAAAATCCTACGGACACCCGCATTTTGTCAATTTCGGTTACCAATCCGGACCCGACGCTGGCAAAGCAGATTGTAGACCAGTATGCGCAGGTTTCACGGAAACGTATTGCCCAACTCATGCGTATTAACGAGCCAGGTATTATTGAAGAGGGACATGTGGCAGAGAGAAAGACGAGTCCGACGACAACAAGAAATGCAATGATTGCCGGTATTTTGGGAATTATTCTGGCGTGTGCTGCTGTTATTATTCGCCATATGCTGGATGATACGATTAAATCTTCAGAAGATGTGGAGCGTTATCTCGGCCTGAACACACTTGGTATTCTGCCAATCGAGGAGAGTGCATTGAAAGAGGAACAGCGTGAGGAGATGGCGAAACAGGCGGCGAAGAAAAGAAAGAGAAAAGCAAATCATAAGGGAGGTAAGAAGTGATGAAGAAGATGGAATTTGCAAAACTGGATGATTTGTCTTACCGTGCGAATGAGGCATTTAAAACACTTCGTACCAATATACAATTCAGCGGAGACGATATTAAGGTAATTGCCTTTACGAGTTGTACCCCGAATGAGGGAAAAAGTAACGTTACCTTTAATCTGGCCCGTTCGTTTGCTGAGAATGATAAAAAGGTGCTATTGATTGATGCAGATTTGCGAAAATCTGTTCTTGTTGGCCGATACAAGATTGGCGCTGTAGATGCTGGATTGACGAACTTTTTAGCCGGACAAGCAGAGCTTGACGAAGCGCTTCACGAGACGAATGTGGAAAATATGCATTTGATACTTTCGGGACCGTATGCGCCAAATCCAGCCGAGCTGCTCGGTACCGAGAAGTTTCAGAAAACAATAGAAAAGTTTCGTAAAGAATATGACTATGTACTTATCGACTGTCCGCCGCTTGGCTCGGTTATTGATGCTGCAATCGTTGCCCAGCAGACAGACGGTGTGCTTCTTGTCATTGAGGATAACGCCATCAGCTATCGCTTTGCACAGGGAGTAAAAAGCCAGCTTGAGCAGAGTAACTGTAAGATTCTCGGAGCGGTTCTCAATAAGGTGCCAATGGAGAAAAAGGGTTATTATGGGAAATACTATGGTAAGTATTACGGCAAATATTATGGGAAATACTATGGTAAGTACTATGGTACCTATGGCTCGGAAAATGATGAGGAATAGAATGGAGAATTACGTTGCAGAACATTGATTTGGCGAATAAAACAATTTTAATTACTGGAGTTGCCGGTTTTATTGGTTCCAATTTGACCAAAAAGCTTTTAAGCGATATGGACAAGATAAAAATTATTGGCTTAGATAATATGAATGACTACTATGATGTCCGCTTAAAGGAAGCAAGGATTTCAGAAATTTCCGATAAGGATAATTTTATATTTATAAAGGGGGATTTCTCTGATAAGGAATTGGTTTTTTCGATATTTAAAAAGTATAGTCCCTCTGTAATTGTTCATCTTGGAGCGCAGGCCGGTGTTCGTTATTCTATCTCAAATCCAGATACTTATATAGAGAGTAATTTAATTGGATTTTATAATATTTTGGAGGGATGCCGGAATTATCCGGTGGAACATTTGGTATATGCCTCCAGTTCTTCTGTTTATGGTGCAAATCAAAAAATACCTTATTCGACAGAGGACAAGGTTGATTGTCCGGTGTCATTATATGCAGCTACGAAAAAGAGTAATGAGCTGATGGCGCATGCTTATTCGAAATTGTACAATATTCCCGCTACTGGATTGCGTTTTTTTACCGTATATGGTCCGGCAGGACGTCCAGACATGGCCTATTTTGGCTTTACGGATAAACTGCTTCAGGGGGAAAAAATACAGATATTTAACTATGGAAAATGTAAGCGGGATTTTACTTATATTGACGATATTGTGGAAGGCGTGATATGTGTTATGAAAGGCGCACCGGAGAGAGAGAATGGAGCTGACGGACTTCCCGTTCCACCATACGCCGTATACAATATTGGAAATAGCAAGCCGGAAAATCTTCTTGATTTTGTTCAGATTCTTCAGGAAGAGCTTGTGAGAGCGGGTGTGCTTCCCAAAGATTTTGATTTTGATGCACATAAGGAGCTCGTTCCCATGCAGGCAGGTGATGTTCCCGTGACATATGCCGATACTTCCGCACTAGAAAGAGACTTTGGATATAAGCCGGATACCAGTCTGCGGGAGGGACTTCGTAAATTTGCCGAGTGGTATAAAGAATTTTATATGTAAGCTTACGCAATAACAAAGTTGTAAAATGAAACGTTTTGAAGGGAGATGCGAGTATGAAAAAGTATAAAATTGCCGTAGCAGGTACCGGCTATGTCGGATTATCAATTGCCACACTGCTGGCACAGTATAACAAAGTGTATGCGCTTGATATCGTACCCGAAAAAGTGCAGCAGATTAATGATAGAAAATCTCCTATTCAGGACGAATATATTGAGAAATACATGGCGGAAAAAGAGTTGGATTTAACGGCGACATTAGATGCCGGAGAGGCTTATACTGACGCTGATTTTATTATCATTGCCGCACCGACAAATTACGATTCGAAAAGGAATTTTTTCGATACATCTGCGGTAGAACAGGTACTTAATTTGGCGCTGAAATATAATCCCAATGCCGCCATAATTATTAAATCGACAATTCCGGTCGGATATACGAAAGCAATCAGAGAAAAGACAGGCAGCAGGAATATCCTTTTTAGTCCGGAATTTTTACGTGAGACAAAAGCGTTATATGATAATCTGTATCCCAGCCGTATTATTGTTGGCTGTGACGGGGAAACGAGAGAGGCAGCAGAAACTTTCGCCGCATTATTAAGAGAGGGAGCGGCAAAGGATGATATAGATACGCTGTTTATGGAGTTTACGGAAGCAGAGGCGGTGAAACTTTTTGCGAACACCTATCTGGCGTTGCGGGTTTCCTATTTTAATGAACTGGATACTTATGCGGAAATGAAAGGACTGGATACGCAGGCTATTATCAAAGGCGTCTGTTTAGACCCGAGGATAGGGACGCATTATAATAATCCGTCTTTCGGATATGGCGGCTATTGTCTGCCCAAAGATACGAAACAGCTCTTGGCCAATTATGCAGATGTTCCGGAAAACCTCATTGGAGCAATTGTAGAGAGCAACCGCACGAGAAAGGATTTTATTGCCGACCGCATTTTAGAGCTTGCCGGCGCTTATGAGGCAAATGAAGAATGGAGTGTGAGTAAGGAAAAGGAAGTTGTGATTGGTGTATATCGTCTGACGATGAAAAGCAACTCCGATAATTTCCGTCAGAGTTCCATTCAGGGCGTAATGAAACGTCTCAAGGCGAAAGGGGCGAAGATTATTATTTATGAGCCGACTTTTCAGGGGGGCGAAACTTTTTTTGGGAGCCGGATTGTGAAAGACCTGAAATGTTTTAAAGAACAAAGTCAGGTTATTATTGCCAACCGGTATGACTACTGTCTGGATGATGTAAAAGAAAAAGTGTACACAAGAGATATTTTCCAAAGAGATTGACAGGCGAGGTGTAGACGGATGAAAGTTTGTTTTGTTGGTTCTTCCGGAGGACATTTGACACATTTGTATATGTTGAAGCCATTCTGGGAAAATAAAGAACGTTTCTGGGTGACGTTTGATAAGGAGGATGCAAGGAGCCTTTTGAGTGGCGAGACGGTGTACCCCTGTTATTATCCGACAAATCGGAGTTTAAAGGCGCTTTTTATCAATACGACACTTGCCATCCGACTGTTGAGAAAAGAGAGACCGGATTTCATTATTTCTTCCGGAGCGGCTGTGGCAGTTCCTTTTTTTTGGTTTGGTAAATTATTTGGCGCAAAAACAATATATATTGAAGTTTTTGACCGCATAGATAAACCGACTATGACTGGGAAGATGGTTTATCCGGTCACGGATAAATTTATTGTCCAATGGGAAGAGATGAAACAGGTTTACCCGAAAGCGATTAACTTCGGGAGCATTTTTTAGTAAACAGGCATGGAGTGAAAGCATGATTTTTGTAACGGTAGGAACGCATGAACAGCCATTTAACCGTTTAGTGGAATATATGGACAGGTTAAAAGAGAATAAAATAATAGAGGAAGATGTGATTATCCAGATTGGATATAGCACATATGAGCCACAGTATTGTACATGGAGCAAATTGTTTCCCTATCCGAAAATGGTAAAGTATGTAGAAGAAGCCCGTATTGTTATTACACACGGAGGGCCTTCCAGTTTCATCATGCCCCTGCAGATTGGTAAGATTCCTATTGTTGTTCCACGCCAAAAGCAGTTTGATGAGCATGTCAATGACCATCAGGTTGAGTTTGCCAAAGCAGTTGCAGAGAGGCAGAAGAATATCATAACGGTAGAGGATATTACCTGCTTGCAAGATGTCATACTAAATTATAATGACAGGGTATCCGGTATGACGGCAGGACAAAACAGCAATAATGCGGAATTTAATGCGAAGCTGAAAAGTGTAGTGGACGAGTTGATGAGGGAGAGGAAAAAGAGATGATTCGAGTTGGAATTTTGTCGATGCAGAGAATTGCTAATTATGGTTCTTTCCTTCAGGCATACGGTCTAAAAAAGATATTTGAGGAACTTGGATGCGGGGTTGAGTTTGTCGACTATCGTGTCGGGGAATGCCTTGTTCAGGATGAATGCTCCAAAGGAATGACACGGAAATTATCAAAAGCCACGGAAATTATCAAACTCAACGCTCCACTGAAAGAAAAGATTCGTTTTATACAATATAAAAGGAAGTATGGTAAAAATTATTATCCTTATCTGGAAATCGGCGCTCAGAAAAACTATGCGCCGGAACTGGATTTGCTTGTAATCGGCAGCGATGAAGTCTTTAATTGTGTGCAGGATAACACGAATGTAGGATTTTCATCGGAATTATTTGGCGAGGGAAACCGTGCGCAGAGATTGATTACTTATGCGGCTTCTTTTGGCAATACGACGATTTCGGATTTGGAAAAATATAAGGTAAAAGAAAAAGTAAGTCAGTGGCTCAAAAGATTTGATGCCCTTTCTGTCAGAGATAAAAATAGCGGTAACATCGTTAAGGAACTGACAGGGATGTTGCCGGAATATCATCCAGACCCCGTTCTTGCCTATGATTTTATTGGCAGGTGCAAACAAATTCCGGCTTCCGTACCAGAGAGTGACTATATGATTTTGTATGGGTACTCGGGGAGATTTACAACGGAAGAATGCAGGGAAATACGTGCATACGCAAATAAAAACGGATGGAAGGTGTTTTGTATCGGTGGCGTACAGCAGTGCTGCGACCGATACATTGATTGCAATCCGTTTCAGGTAATAACCTATTTTCAACATGCTGCCTGTATTGTCACAGATACCTTTCATGGCACTATTCTGTCTGTGATAACGCAGCAAAAGTTTGTTTCTTTTGTTAGAAGCAGCGGTTATGGAAATGCCGAAAAATTGACGGATATTTTGGAACGACTTTGTTTACAGAAACGTAGAATTGGAGATTTAAGCAGACTGGAAGAAATGCTTTCCACGACGATAGATTATGCGAAAACGAATGATATTATTCATGCCGAAAGAGAGCGTGTGAGAGAATATTTAAAAAAGGAGCTGGAACAATGTACACGGAATTGAAAGTTTATCAGTTTATTATTGCCCTGTTAAAAAAATATGGTATCCGTCATTGTGTACTCTCTGCTGGAAGCCGTAATGTACCATTCGTCCACTCGGTTGAAGAGGATTCGGAGTTTCAATGTTATTCGGTTGTCGATGAGCGGAGTGCGGGTTATTTTGCTCTGGGACTGGCACAGGAATTACAGGAGCCAGTCGTTATTTCCTGTACATCGTCCACTGCTACATGTAATTATTGGCCAGCCGTTGCGGAAGCATATTATCAGGGGGTTCCTCTAATTGTATTGACGAGTGACCGCAATCCCGCTATGCTTGGACAATGGGAAGACCAGATGATTGATCAAGTAGGTATGTACGACCGGCATGTTAGAAAATCTGTTAATCTGCCGATTATTCATAATCAGGATGATGAAATCTATTGTAAACGTCTGATTAATGAGGCATTGCTTGAATTGAATCATCATGGTACTGGTCCGGTGCATATCAATGTGCCCATGAAAGCGTACAATAATTCTTTTAATATAAAAAAATTGCCGGAGGTAACAAAGATTGACAGACTGGAGTTGGAGACTTCCGGTGATGTGTGGGATGAAAAAATAGAGAAACTGAAAAAGGCGCAGAGGATTCTTGTTACATGCGGACAAAGCAGTTTTATCAGTCAGAAAATGAAAGAAAATCTGACTGCCTTTTTTGCCCGTTTCAACGCCGCGGTTTCCGTGGAATATATGTCAAATGTGGAATTGCAGGAGGGGCTTAATCTTAATATTTGTATGGATGCCCGCTATGCCATACCAAAGAAAGTAAAGGAATTTCTGCCGGAAATTGTAATTTCTTATGGCGGCAATATTTTCAGTGGGATAAAAGAGCAATTGCGTAAATTTGCCGGCCAATTTGAGCACTGGCTTGTACAGGAAGATGGTCGGGTAGTGGATTTATACAAAAGCATAACGACAATCTTTGAATGCAGTCCGGAGTATTTCTTCCGTTATTGCTGTGAATATGCCGGAGAGACGTCCGTGAATAACCGCAGCTATTATAATGCTTTGAAAGGATATGTGGATTCGGTAGTCTATCCGGATTTTCCATATTCGCACGTTTATGCCATAAAGAAAGTGGTAGAAAAGATACCTTCCGAATCTATTTTACACCTCAGTATCAATGACAGTATCCGTATAACGAATTTTTTTCGTCTCAATCCGGATATTAAAGTATATGCAAACATTGGTACGCACGGTATTGATGGTTGTCTGTCTTCCTTTCTCGGGCAGGCAGCGGCAACAAATAAGCC
>CAJTLS010000009.1:34301-37967 GCA_910577295.1 uncultured Eubacterium sp. | reverse complement strand
TGAACCTTGGGGAAGTGCAACAACTTATCATCTTTGCTTAAATAGCAGTATATTTGGAATTGATGGTTGTGTATCAACATTAATCGGCGCGTCGCTGGGCGATCCCAATAAGCTTTATATTGGCATTGTTGGGGATTTGGCGTTTTTCTATGATATGAATGCCATGCGGCTGCGTCACATTAACAATAATGTACATGTCCTTCTCATTAATAATGAAGGCGGCTCGGAATTTTATTTTAATCGTATGTGGAAAAATGAAGCCAGTGACAGGCATACGACGGCCAGACATAAGACAAAGGCGGAGGGGTGGGTAACTTCCAACCATTTTCGCTATCTGAGTGCCTGTGATAAATCGTCGATGCAGGAGACGCTAAAAGAATTTATGCGTGAAGACCTTGATTGTCCGGTATTTCTCGAAGTGTTTACGGAGATGAGAGCCGACGCGGAGACGATTTATGATTTCTTTGATTTGAGCCGGCCCAAAGATATTCAGTCAGAAACGCTCCGAAAAAGTAAAGAGCTGATAAAGAAAACGATTGGACAGGAAAAGGCGCAGAAGATTGCCGGTATGTTGAAGAAGTAGTGTAATTTAGGAGGATTCTTAATGGGATACAAGCGTTTCATACGAAAAATTGCTAAATTTGTATTAGCATCACAGCCAGATACATTTACAAAAGTGGAAATAGCGCAAATTCAATATGGCGGCATTTTAAAAGATAAAAAAATTGTAATTACCGGCGGCGGAAGTGGCCTTGGATATGCAATGGCTGAAAAATTTATATCAGAGGGTGCGCAAGTTGTTATAAGCGGAAGAAATCAGAATCGTTTGGAAAAAGCTGCTTCTGAACTTGGGATAAACTGTCGGCCGGTTGTATTTGATGTCTGTGAGGTTGAACAGATTTCTGATTTTCTGGAATCGTCAAGAAATGCTTTGAATGGTACGATTGATTGTCTTGTTAGTAATGCGGGAGTATCTTTGCATGAAAATCATTTTTCAAATGTAACAGTGAAAGGATTTGACAAACAATTTAACACTAATTTTCGAGGCGGTTATTTTCTTGGCAGGGGATTTCTTGAAATGAAGTTAAAAGAGGACAATCCAGAAGGAAATCTTTTATATATAACATCTGAGACAGGAAATCAATGTTATGATATTCCTTATGGTCTGACGAAATCAGCATTAAATAGTTTGGTAGGTGCATTTTCAAGGAGGGTATATAAGAGTGGAATACGTGTCAATGCAATTGCCCCCGGAGTTACCCTTACCGATATGGTAAAAGAGTATGCAGATACATCGGATGGAAATCTGTCACGTGATAGCGCTTCCGGACGCACTTTTTTACCGGAGGAGATTTCAGAGGTTGCCTGCTTTTTAATTAGCGATGCTGCTAAATGCATTTCTGGAGAGGTTATTCACTGCAATGCCGGCAATCATTTAAAGACCTTTTGGGATAGGAGTAATGAATGAAAGTATTAGTAATCAACACGGTGCGCTTTAAATTAAATGGTATTTCAGCGGTTATTATGAGCTATTTCAAAGCAATAAATGCATCCGATTTGCAACTAGAGTTTGTGGCAATTGATGAGCCAACTCCAGAGTATGCAGAACTGTTTAAACAAAATGACATAATCTGCCATGTGCTTCATAAATCAAAACTTATATCTTATTTTTGGGGGTTAGTCCGTCTTGCCAGAGCAGGCAATTATGATATAGCTCATATTCACGGGAACAGCGCTAATATGGTTGTTGAAATTCTGGCTTGCCAGCTTGCAGGAGTCCGGATTCGGATTGCGCATTCCCACAATACATCGACGTTGCACCCATTGATGAATAAAATACTGTATCCGTTTTTTTCATTGCTCTACACACACGGATTTGCGTGCGGAAAAGACGCCGGTAAATGGATGTTTCATAACAAACCGTTTGAAATTATAAGAAATGGTATTAATCTCAGACAGTATCGCTATGATGAAGAGATACGAAGAGAATATAGAGAGAAGCTGGCTGCCGGTAGACGGACGGTAATCGGGCATGTAGGAAATTTTATTGAACAGAAAAATCATACGTTTTTGTTGGACGCCTTTGCTGAATTACTGAAAGTGGATGAGAACTACTTACTGTTGCTTGTCAGCGATGGAAATCTATTTGAAGAGATGAAAGACAAAGCACGGCTGCTGCAAATTGAGGATAATGTTATATTTGCTGGAAAGACAACTGTCGTGCAACATTATCTGCAGGCGATGGATTTGTTCGTACTTCCCTCGTTACATGAGGGGCTTCCGGTTGTTTTAATTGAGGCGCAGTCCGCGGGGCTGCCATGTATTGTCTCTGACAAGGTTACAAAAGAAGCAGATTTGACAGATAGTATAACATATATTCCAATCGATAATCCCAAAGACTGGGCAATAGAAATTAAAAAAACAGAAGATAAATCCGATTGGGATAACAGACAGGCCGTATGTGAGAGGTGGCAGAAAATGATTGCAGATAAAGGATATGATATTTACAAAAATGCAAACCGAATGAGAGAGTTATATTTTGAATATTACAATAAATGATAGTAAGAGGGAAAACGTATGCCGACATATGAGGGACTCCGGTTAAAGGTGTTAAAAATCAGAAGAAATCTCTTTGCGGACATTCGGCGAAAGGGATTACAAAATACGGATTTTACAATTATTTCCAATAATTGCTGGGGCGGAATGGTTTATGAGAGTTATAATCTTCCCAAACAATCGCCGACAGTGGGATTATTTTTTATGGCAAGCGATTATATATTGTTTGTCTCGGATTTAAAAGAGTATTTGTCTGCTGACCTTACTTTTATCCGTCCGCAAGAATCGAAATGGAAAGAAGAGTTTGAGGAGAGTGAAAGCTTTGGCTCGTATCCTATCGGAAAGATTAAAGACGTTGAAATATTCTTTTTGCATTACCATAGTGAAGAGGAAGCTTTATCGAAATGGAAAAGGCGGTGTCAGCGTGTGAATTGGGATAGGATGCTGATTAAGTTCAATGACCAGAACGGATGTACAGAGAATGATTTGGATTGTTTTATGAAGCTGCCCTATAAGAATAAGCTCTTTTTAACATGCAAATCATGGTCAGGTTATTCTCGCACAGACTATGTGAAACTGAGACAGATGGTAAAGAGTGATTTTGTTAGGGCTTCTTATGAACCGTTTGGAAAGAGCAGGAAACTTGACGTGACGGCGCTCATCAATTCCCTGTAGCGATGAGTCAGAGAGTACCTATGGAAGGGGCTGAATGGATGAAAAAGATTATGTTTGTGTGTCTGGCGCTCTCGAATGGCGGTGCAGAGCGGGTTGTATCTATTTTGTCGGATACGCTTGTAAAAAAAGGGTACACCGTATATGTATTGGTCTTAACTGACAGAGAGCAGGTATATGAGGTTCATCCGCAGATTCAGATTCTGAAACCGGATAAGTATGCTCATGGCATAAAAGAAAAAATGTTACGAATCCAGACAGTGCGTAACGCAATTAAAATACACGGGATTGATACCGTGATTGCCTTTTCGCATTATAATACAATGTATTCCGTTGTGGCAGGAGCTGGCCTTAATGTGAGAATCATCGGCTCCGAGAGAAATGACCCGGCACAGATAAAAGATAGGCGGGTGCTTCACTGGATGAGAAGACAACTTT
>CAJTLS010000009.1:0-34272 GCA_910577295.1 uncultured Eubacterium sp. | reverse complement strand
CCGAAAGATGGATTGTTTAGTTTGCCAGACGGAGGACGCCAAAAATTATTTTCCTGCCGATATCCGAAAAAAGTCAGTGGTTATAATGAATCCATTAAATCCGGAAAAGTTACCACAGCCTTATACGGGGGTGCGTGACAAGAAGATTGTCTGCTTTGCAAGACTGGAAAAGCAGAAGAATATCCCAATGGCATTAGATGCGTTTGCGAAACTCCATAAAGAATTTTCGGACTATAGTTTTGAAATTTATGGAGATGGGCAGGAAAGAGACAGCATTGTGGAGTATATTCAGTCGCTGCAACTGGATGATTGTGTGAGCGTATACCCATTTGTGGATAATATACATGAGAAAGTGTTAAAAGCGTCCATGTTTGTTTTGTCTTCGGATTATGAGGGATTATCAAATTCCATGTTAGAAGCAATGGCCATTGGTCTGCCGTCTGTTGTTACGGATTGTCCATGTGGAGGAGCAAGGATGGTTATCAGAGACGGTGTGAATGGAATGCTTGTGCCGGTTGGCGACGCCAACGCCATGTATTTGAAAATGCGGGAATTGATAAATCACCCGCAGATGGCGGCTTCTATTTCAAAGGAGGCGGTTTCTATACGAGAGACATTAAATGCACAGAAAATTACAGAAGAATGGATACGAGTGATAGGAGAGTGATGTTTGGTGAAAATACGATTTAATAAATTTCAATTGCTGGTTTTCTTTTTATGCGTGGGCTTGTTTGTTCTGCCGTCTTCATTGCGCGGGGCAATAAATGACAGTCCTTATATGGAAATTAATTTTATTGCACTGGCGGCGCTTTGTTGTATATATTTGAATAATATTAAGAAACCGGCTTGTATTTCGGCAATTAAGACAAATAAATGGTTGGAAAAGTGGTGTATGCTGTCGCTTATACTGCTGCTAATTACGTTTGTTATTTTGACGGTGAAACGAAAGGACTACGAAAGTTGTCTGGCCTATTTTGTCATGATTATTTTTCCTGCACTATTTAGTAATTTTGAGTTTAAGGATAGTGCTATTTTTAAAGGACTTGCAAAGGTATGGATGGTATTTTTGCACGGTTCGGCTATATTTATGATTGTCGGTTCGCTCTGCGACATTCTTTTTGATAATTATGTGTCGATGTTTTTTACTAATTTTTTTCAGATTACATCACTATATAACAGTGCACAGGCAGGACGTATGGTTTCCTATATGGGTCATCCACTTCTCTCTTGCGAGTTATTTCTTATTTATTATGTGACATACTATTTATACACGACAAAATACTTGCAGAAGAGAGAAAAGATTTATCCGGTATTATTCTCTTTGCTTGGCATTGCGCTGACAGGAAGCAAGGCGGGTATAGTTCTTATTCTGGCTGCCATTATTTTGTTTCACGCAAACTGGCAGGGGCAGAAAATAGTGCCGTTTGCACTGTTGGGTATTCTTCTGTTGTATGGGTTGGGGCTGTTTGATTTGGTTATTGAACGGCTGCGTATAGGAATTCAAAGTGGTGATATCACAACGACTCGAAATACTGCTCTGGCTGCGCTGCTATCCAGAGGAGAACTTACTTTTGACTGGTTTTCGGGGCAGAATATTGACTATAGTTGGGAGATGGTGGCGGCGTTGGAATATCCGGTGCTTCGTTGGGCGTACCAATTTGGTATTGCGGTTACTTTGTCACTGACATTTGCGGTTTTTGTCAATCCGGCGCTTAAATTGTTACAGTATAGGGTTAAAAAGGAGTGGCTGTTTGGGCTTGGCATAGTAGCTGTCTTTGTAAATACTTATAATGGACTTGCTTTGCAGAGAGACCATATGATGCTATACTGTGCAACGGTGATTTTTCTTGTGAATATGGCTAGAAATTCAAAGGGAGTTATGGAGCAGTGAAAATTTGTGTTTTGATGCAGGAGATTCAGACTTTAGGTGGACTACAAAGAGTAGTGACGACGCTGCTTAACGAGTTGGTGAAAAATCCTGCTTATGAAGTATGTATTATTTCTCCGATAACAGAAGATTGCGAACAGCTTTATCCTGTCAGTGAGAAAATTAAACTATATAACTCCAGAGGATTAAGAGAAATTTCCTTTCCTTTTCGCGTGCTGCGAAAGATAAATAAAATGACCGCTTTTTTTCAGAAAAAACAGTTTACTGACTTTATTGATGAACAGTATTTTCCCAAACAGATGATAGAAAAATATGGAGAAATCCTTGAAGAGGAAAAAGCTGACTGTGTAGTAGGAGCGGGCGCCTATTATGCAATATTGGCTTCCAAAGTAGCAAAACAGCTCCACATTCCCTGTGTGGCATGGCTGCACAGTACATTTGAGGGGTATTTTAATATGCCGGAACACGATACTTATGGAATGCTTTTGCTTTTTGAAAAGTATGCTTCTTTTATGAACGAACTGCTTGTTCTTACGGATAAGGATAGAGAAGTATTTATGGAAAGGGTCAGGACGTTAAAAAGCAATCCGGTTGTATTTTATAATCCGCTTACGATTCCGGTTGTTGAAAAGTCGGTATCAGGTAATAAGCAGTTATTGTTTGTGGGGCGGCTGAATATGGAAGTGAAAGGAATCGATTTGTTAGTTCCCATTATGAAAAGAGTATGTTCTGTTTTCCCTGATGTTAAGTTAAACATTGTTGGAGATGGGGCGGATAAAGATAAGCTTTTGGCGCTTATCGGGCAGGAGCACCTCGAAAAAAATATAGTACTGCGTGGGCAGACGAATCAGGTACAGAAGTATTATGAGCAGAGTTCCCTTTTATTGGTAACATCAAGATACGAGGGTTTTGGTTTGGTAATTACGGAGGCTATGGCACACGGTATTCCGGTTGTTGCATTTCATGCGTATGGCCCCGATGAGATAATACAGGACTCAGTGAATGGTTACTTGTTTGAACAGGGAGATGTGGATGGATATGCAGATGGCGTCATTCGGATTCTCAATGATAAAGAAACGTGGAAACAACTGTCGGAGGAAGCGGTTCGCAGGGCAGATGATTTTCGTTTGGATGTAATTCTGGAAAAGTTTATTCGTATATTGGAGCGAGTAGTGTATGGTACTGAGTAGGAAAAAGGCTACATTTTTAAATATGATTTTTACGGCTGCCTATCAATTAGTGACAGCCTTATTTGGATTCATTCTGCCCCACATGTTGTTAAATACATATGGGGCAGAGTTACACGGATATACATCAACGGTAACTAGTATCATGAGCTACATTGCCCTGATTAATGCCGGTCTGGCGCCGGCAGCAGTACAAGCGCTCTATGCACCGTTAGCCAAAAAGGATAATAAACGGATTAGCGAGGTGCTCAATGCCATTAACCGTTTTTATGTGAAATCAGGATTTCTATATACCGTGGCAGTCATATTATGTGCAGTCGTTTTGCCTTTTGTCATATCCAATCAGATACCGGATTATCTTGTCATTTCTTTGATGATTGCCATTGGTGCGACCAACACGTTAGACTGTTTTGTTTATAGTAAATATCGGGCCTTATTACAGGCAGACCAGCGTTTATTTGTTGTCTCAATGGTGGACACGGTTGCGTACTTCTTTCGCATTGCCGTTCAGGTCTTTCTCATTAAGACCGGTTGCAGTATTGTATTGGTTATGGGGATTCCGGCGGTTCTTGTTCTTGCCAGAACCGTAGTATTGTCGTATTATTGCAAAAAGGTATTTCCTCAACTGGACAGCAAAATTAAGCCGGATTACTCTGCCCTTTCTAAGCGCTGGTCAGCGATGATACATCAATTGGCAGGTCTGGTCGTGTATAATACGGATGTAACTCTCCTTACGATTTTCGGAAGCCTGATTGAGGTGAGCATTTATTCCGTTTACAATCTCGTTTTTGGACATCTCTATAATCTGATTGCCAACATCTTTTCAAATGGAACAGTAGCCAGTTTTGGTCAGCTTTTACACGAGGATAAGAGAAAATCAATGCTTCGCGCCTTTGATTTGTATGAATTTGGATATTATGTGATTGTTTCCTTTGTCTATGGCGTAACAGCTTCCATGATTCTTCCGTTTGTAAGTGTCTATACGAGAGAGCAGGTGAGTATTCCATATGTTGATGTGAAGCTTGCGGTTTTGTTTGTACTCATCGGATTTGCCAATAATATGAAAGTTCCTTCTACGACAATGATTAATGCGGCGGGTCATTTTAAGGAGACACAGTGGAGAGCGGTTTTGGAGGCAGTAATCAATCTCAGTGTCTCGCTCATTCTCGTAAAACCACTTGGTATGTACGGACTTTTGATTGGAACGGTATGTTCATTTTCTTATCGGACGGCAGATATTGTTTATTATTCACATAAACATATTTTATTCCTTAGTTGTAAGAAAACAATTGCGCGTATAATTCGTGTTTTAAGCTGTATATTGATAAGTGTTGCCATCTATCATCTGCTTTTTGGAAAGTATATGATAAACACTTGGCTTATGTGGATTTTGTATGCCGTGTTTGCCAGCATTATAACGGGTTTTGTTGTACTTATTGTTCACATGGCGACGGATTTTAAAACGACAAAAGAATGTATCAAATTTTTCTTAAAGGGAAAGAAGTTGAAGTTGTTCTAATTTAATATATGGGAAAAGGGGAATCAGGACAGATGAGTGTTTTAAGACGAATGTTTCAAAAAATAATTAACAGTTATCGGCGGCGGGACCCGATTCAATATGCCAGATATATTGGAGTAAAAGTGGGAAACAACTGCCGTTTTGTAGATAATCCATCATGGGGAACAGAACCATATCTTATTTCAATAGGGAATCATGTTTTGATTTCAAGTCAGGTTACGTTTGTTAATCACGATGGTTCAACGTTTGTATTTCGTGAAACGGAACCATATAAGGGCACTTATAAATTTGGCCCGATTAAGATTGGAGATAACTGTTTTATTGGATTACGCAGTATTCTTTTACCCAATGTAAGTGTTGGAAGCGACTGCATTATTGCAGCGGGAAGTGTTGTTACGAAAAGCGTTCCTTCCGGTGAAGTGTGGGGCGGAGTTCCGGCCCGCTATATTATGAAGACGGAGGATTATGCAAAAAAATGCTATGAAAACAGACTGCCTTATGATGCGGAGAGAATTGTGAGCAATAAAAAAGAAGAGATGTTACGATGTATAAGAATGGATGGTGAATAATCTTATGGCAGAAGCAGAAAAGCAGAAATTGCAACAACTGATTTTATTGATAGCAAAAGAGATTGCGAGAATCTGTGACAAATACAATATTGCTTATTATCTGGACGGTGGCTCCATGCTGGGAGCTGTGCGGCATAAAGGCTTTATTCCTTGGGATGATGATTTTGATATTGCAATGAAGCGTAGTGATTTTGAGCGCTTTTTACAGGTGTGCGAGAAAGAACTTGATAAGAATAAATATTTTTTGCAGACAGAATGGTCGGAGAAAAATTATTGTTTTGCTTTTGCGAAAATACAATTGACAGGAACTCATATTATTCAAAATTTTTCAAAGGATGTAGATGTAAGACAGGGCATTTTTGCAGATATTTTTCCATATGACAATTTGCCGGATACAGCTTCGAAACAGCGGTGGATGTTATGGAGGAATCATCTGTGGAAAAATATGTTGTGGATAAAATGCGGTTATGGAACGGCAGAAAATAGAAGAAAATTAAGCTATAAAGTTTTTAAAATATTAGGTGCTCCCTTTTCCATCCAATTTATGAAAAAGAAGCGGTATGCTCTTATTACAAAAAATAATAAGAAAGATACAAAAACGTGTTTTACGAGTGATTATCCGAAAAGCACAATTAAAAATAAATGGTTTACGAAACCGGCTGATTATGAGTTTGAGAGTGAAACATTTAAAGGATTTGAGAAATATGATGATTTTCTGAAATCGTTATATGGTGATTATATGCAGCTTCCAGACGAGAAAGACAGGGTCGTGCACAGTAATTTTAAAATTGACTTCGGCCCATATGGAAAGCAGGGGAAATAATTATTGACAAATTTGCAGAGGAGTGCTATTATTTCCTCAGTGTTCACGACAATGCAATAATGCATTTTCGTGAAAATGTTCACAGGATAAAAGAGGGGAGAGCTATGAACAGACAGCAAAGCGATATTCTAAAGGTTCTTTGTTCTAATTCCTATACGAATCAGAGAGTGTTATCAGAAATAAGCGGGTATTCGTTAGGAATTGTGAATCAGTCTTTAAAAAGGTTAGTGGAAGAGGGTTTTTTGAATGAAGACTTTGCGGTAACTTCTCAGGCAAAGAAAGAGCTTGAGAGTAACAGACCTGCGAATGCCATTATTCTGGCTGCGGGTTATGGAATGAGAATGGTTCCCATTAATTTGGAATCACCGAAAGCATTTATGGAGGTAAAAAAGCAGCCATTAATTGAAAGGATAATAGAACAGCTAAATGAAGCCGGCATATTTGATATATCGGTAGTGGTTGGCTTTATGAAAGAAAAGTTTGAATATCTTATTGACAAGTATGATGTGACGCTGATTTACAATAGTATGTACTCTTCAAAAAATAATTTACATTCGCTAAAAATAGCGGCTGATAAATTATCCAATACTTATATCATTCCGTGTGATATATGGTGTGCGAACAACCCATTCTGCCGATACGAATTGTATTCATGGTATATGGTGAGCAATAGGACGAACGGTGAAAGTGAAGTCAGAGTCAGCAGGAAGAAAGAATTAGTTATATGCAACGATAAGCAGGTCGGAAATTCGATGATTGGGATTGCGTATTTGACTGCTGAAGATAGTAGGAGAGTGAGGGAAAGACTTATTGAATATGATTCCGAAAAGAAACATACGAATTCTTTTTGGGAAGAGGTATTGTATGAAAACGGAAAGATGTTTATTCAGGCCAAAGTAGTTTCTTCTGCAGATGTGGTCGAAATAAACACTTATGAGCAGTTGCGAGAGTTGGATGAAGATTCAAGGCATCTCAATTCCGTTTGCATAGAAGTTATTTTAAAAGTATTGGGAGTACATAAAAATGAAATTGTCAATATTGAAGTGTTGAAAAAGGGTATGACGAATCGCTCCTTTTTGTTTGAAACGGATGGCAAGAAATATATTATGCGGGTGCCGGGTGAGGGAACCGATTTGCTGATTAACAGAAAAGAAGAGGCACTGGTTTATAATAAGATAAAGAACAAGAGAATTTGTGAAGATATTATATATATTGATTCTGTTCACGGATATAAAATAACAACATTTATCGAAAATGCAAGAGTCTGCGACCCTGCTAAGGAAGATGATATTAGAAAATGTATGAAAAAATTGAAAGAATTTCATCAATTGAGGCTTACTGTTCCGCACGAGTTTTCTCTTGTTAAGCAAATTGATTTTTATGAGAAGTTATGGAACGGTGTACCGTCTATTTTCCGTGACTACGAAAACACAAAAAAGAATGTACTGTCTTTACAATCTTTTATCAATTTGCATAGTGCGGAAAGATGTTTAACCCATATTGATGCCGTGCCGGATAATTTTCTTTTTTCGCCCAATGACAATGGAACAGAAGAGATATACCTAATTGATTGGGAGTATGCAGCTATGCAGGACCCTCATGTGGATATTGCCATGTTTTGTATCTATTCACTGTATGATAAGAGGGAAATTGATACATTAATTGATATCTATTTTGATGGAAATTGTGAGGAGGCCGTGAGAACAAAAATATATTGTTATATTGCGACCTGCGGTCTGCTCTGGAGTAACTGGTGTGAATACAAACGAAGTCTCGGGGTAGAATTTGGAGAATACTCACTGAGACAGTATAGGTATGCGAAAGATTATTATCAGATAGCCAAAGACAGAATGGGAGAGGGATAAATGCATAGGGTAAAAAGAGCAATTATTATGGCGGCCGGTTTGGGGAAACGAATGCAGCCGGTGACATTGTCTGTACCAAAGCCATTGGTTAAGGTAAATGGAGTAAGAATGATTGACACCGTTATTGATGCCTTACACAGAAACAATATTTGTGAAGTATATATTGTTGTCGGCTACTTAAAAGAGCAATTTCACATCTTAGAGGAAAAGTATAGTGATGTAAATTTCATTGAGAATCCATATTATTCTGAATGCAATAATATATCGTCATTATATATGGCAAGAAACTATTTAGAGGACGCCATAATTTTAGATGGGGACCAGATAATAAACAATCATAAAGTTCTTGAACCGGAATTTGAAAAATCCGGATATAATGCTGTTTGGACAGAGCAAAAAACAGATGAATGGTTAATGCAGGTAGAGAATGGAAAAGTTATTTCGTGTTCCAGAGATGGCGGTGAGCGGGGATGGCAGCTCTTTTCCATATCACGATGGACGGAAGAAGATGGGAAAAGGTTAAGAACACATTTAGAAGAAGAATTTATTAAAAAACAGAACCGACAAATATATTGGGATGACGTAGCAATGTTTTGTCATTTTGATGAATACAACTTAGGTATCAGACCGATGGAAACAGGAGATGTTTTGGAAATTGACGGATATGATGAGTTAATTAAGATTGATAAAAGTTATTCGATAAACAAATAATTTTTTATAAACAGAAAAGGTGATAAAAAACATGAAAAAAAATAAGATTGACTGGATGATTACAATTGTACCATTAGTTATTATATTAGTGTTAAGTGTGCTATTCTTCTTTCGGCCGGAAGAATCCAATCGTGTTCTGAGCCAGATTCGTTTCTTTTTTGGAGATACATTAGGTACTTACTACTTGATTATTGGATTAGGTATATTTTTACTTTCGATTTTTCTGTCGGTATCAAAGTATGGAAATATTGTTTTAGGTAAACAGGATGAAAAGCCTAAGTACTCTTTCTTTGTCTGGGGAAGTATGATGTTCACCTGTGGACTTGCTGCAGATATTCTGTTTTACTCATTTTCTGAGTGGATTATGTATGCGACCAACCCGCATATAGCAGAGCTGGGCAGTATTCAGGAGTGGTCCGGGGTGTTCCCAATTTTCCATTGGAGTTTTATCCCGTGGGGGTTCTATCTGGTTCTGGCGGTTGCTTTTGGTTTCATGCTGCATGTAAGAAAGAGAAGCAGACAGAAGTATTCCGAGGCATGCCGTCCATTATTGGGAAAGCAAACGGACGGAATTGCAGGGAGGATTATTGATTTACTAGCTGTATTTGCATTACTGGCAGGAACTGCTACGACGTTTAGTGTAGCTACTCCGCTGATGGCGGGTATTATTGGAGAATTGTTCCATATCACAATAAGCAGGACGGTTATTACAATTATTATTTTGCTTGTAACTTGTTGTGTTTATACCTATTCCCTCCTGCACGGATTTAAGGGTATAAGTGTGTTAGCAAAAGTTTGCATTTATATGTTTTTTGCCCTGCTTGCCTTTGTTCTGCTGTTTGGCGGCGAAGGACGATATATCATTGAGACGGGATTTGAATCATTAGGGAGAATGGTACAGAATTTCATTGGATTAGCTACCTATACGGATGCGGCTCGTGTAAATAATTTCCCACAGGACTGGACTATTTATTATTGGGCGTATTGGATGGTTTGGTGCGTTGCCGCTCCATTTTTTATCGGCAATATTTCCAGAGGGAGAACTATCAGACAGACGATACTGGGCGGATATGTGTTTGGCGTCGGTTCGACAATTGTGAGTTTTATTGTTTTAGGTAATTATTCTCTAGGTTTGCAAACATCAAAGGCGGCCGATTTTATTGCGCAATATAATGAAACTGGAGATTTGTATTCAATGATTATCAATGTTATAAAGACGTTACCGTGCGCACCATTTGTTCTAGTTCTTGTATTAGTGACGATGATTGCCTTTTATGCTACTTCCTTTGATTCCATTGCGTATACGGTTTCCTGTTACAGCTATCATAAGCTGGAAGAGGGGAAATCACCAAACAAAATGATACAGTTGTTGTGGTGTGTGCTTCTGATTATACTGCCAATTGCACTGGTATTTTCCGAAAGTTCCATGAATAATCTGCAGTCGGTCAGCATCGTGGCAGCATTTCCGATTGGGATAGTTATGGTATTAATTATAGCCAGTTTTCTGAAAGACATAAAGCATTTCCGGAATGGAGAATTAAAATGAGAAGTTTTGTTGTGATAATTTTATCTTTCCGCCGCTTCCACCGTTCCGTCGCAGGAAACCATTTGTTATGAAGGAAAGTTTTTGTTTTGCTGTTAGATGAATTGGTAATAGTAATGAAATAGGAGTGTTGTGGATAAAATTACGGAAACTCACGGACTTGTAAATTATAGACAAAAGGAAATGGTTGTGATATAATGTGTTCATGTTAAATGAATTTGTCCCCAATATTCAATTTGTAATGAGGTAACAAATGAAAAGTTATAAATATTATACACCAGTGGAAGTGGCTGAAATATTATTGGAACTACTTCCAGCAAAGAAATATAACAAGGTTATTGATATATGTTGTGGTTCTTGGAATTTGTTGAATGTGGCGCAAATGAAATTTCCTAATGCAAAATATTTTGGTGTTGATGTAGACAGAGAAGCAAAAGCGTTGTGCTTGGATTCTGCAAAGTTTTTGTGTGAGGATGGGAGAAAGTTTGCAATTGCACAACATGAATTAGGGAAGAAGTATGATTTAATATTGTCTAATCCGCCGTTTGGATATATTTCAGAAGATGACAGGGTATTCCCAGATATATCTATAGATGAATTGATTCCTGAACTTTTGACAAAAAGATATGAGCATGAAATGATGCAAGCTAATATGTTGTTGACTGAGAAAGATGGAGTTTTAATATTCATTTTACCTAGTACATTTGTAGAGGGATATTCCGCTCATAAAATCAGAAAGGCTGTTGCAAAAAAGTTTTGTATTTTGAAAATTGTGCAATTGCCCAATGAAACTTTTGGAAGTAAAAAGATAAGTACATATGCGTTGATTATGAAATTAAGAGGATGTGCAGAAGCAGATAGTACGGAGTATCTGGTGATGTCGAAAAAAAGAGTCGAAAAATATGAAATAACTTCACTTAAAAACATTAAAGAAGAAAGGATTTTAAGTGGAAACTGGATAGAGAATATAGAGAATAGGAAGTCAAAATGTCTTCATGTGCAAAGTTATCGCGGTAATATTTCAAGTAGTCAGATGAGTGCAACTGGAAAGCGAATATTACATTGTTCAAGTTTGTTTTTGAGAGAAGAATGGAAACCAGGGGTGAGATATTGCAATGATGAATGTGTTTTAGAAAGTGGGAAAAAAGTCTATCCGGGTGATATTATTGTCAATCGAATAGGAAAGTATGCAGGATATTGGGCCCAATGCAAAGAGGAAGCTTATATATCGGATTGTATTATTGCATTTTCAGCTACTGATATTTCTGAATTAAGGCGGATTTTTATACAAAATTCTAAAAATGGTCGTCTCTTAGTTCCTGTGAAAGGTGTTTCAACAAAATATGTAAGTGATTATGATATATGTAACCTACTCGAAATATGAATTTGAATTCAAAAGAAAAGGAGTTTTTATATGAACAAAACTGATAAAATAAATAAATATGTCGAGTTTCAATGGTGGGAAGGAGTAGAAAAAAGGCATATAGCAAGGTGGCTAAAAAACTTTAGTGGTAATGAGGAGATTGGAGAACTTATTTTAAATAATATTATTTTCTATAGTGATGAGCAGCTAAAATCGTACACTCGTTGCATAGTAAATGAGATGCAAGCTGATATTTATCAGAAAGATATGGAAAAAAATAAGTATTATCAAAATGATGAATATTATACTGAATTATGGAAAGAATATTGTAAGAATATGCGTATTATGCCAGCTGCTACTTCAGACGATGCTGGTTCTAGTGGTTATGAAGTGGTGAGAAGATATCGCAAGTTTTTTTGCGACGCTATGATTTCTTCAATTGACAAAATTCCATCTTTGCTAACTAATCAGTTAAAAGAATTGGTATTTGTAGATGATTTTTCTGGCTCTGGTAATCAAATGAAAAGTTTTCTTGAAAATAGTATCACAATTAGGAAAAAAAAATATCGTTTATGTGATTTGCCAGATGAATTTCCGGACATTAAAATAACTGTTGCCTTATATGTGATTCATAAGGAAGCATTAAAATTATTAAAGGAAGAATTCCCTAAGATAGAGGTACGATACATAGATTTGATAGATGACGGTTTGAATTTTCTGAACTCAGAAAGTATTATTTATAAAAATTTATCAAGTGAAAAGAGAAAAGAGATTATCGAGTTTATTTCTAAAAAAAGAGATGAAATTATAAAGAGTGATATTCGCTATGAAAAAATGCAAAAATATGAAAAGAATATTCCGATTGTTTTTCAAAAAAGGTGTCCTAATAATGCATTGATTCTTTTATTTGCGGAGACAAAAGAATGGAAAAGTTTATTTGAGTTAGGAGAATAAAAATATGACAGGACCGTTTAGTGATTATAAAGCAACAGAAATACCACCAGATATGCAGGAAAGTTTGTTTGTTGAACCAAAATATATTTCAAAATTGATGACAACGCAAACAAGTTTTATTTTTGGTGAGAGAGGTTCAGGAAAAACTACAATTTTAAAATATTTGGAGAAAGTTTTTTTGCAGGATACCCAACATGATTTTTTAGGAGTGTATTTCCGATTTGAAACTGCAAATATGCGTTCTCTATATTCAAAAAAGTTTGATGAGGAAGACAATATTCACGCTTTTTCACAATATATTCATGCTGTTCTCTGTAAGTTGATTTGTTATAAGTTAGTAGAAATAAAAGAGAATGGTATAAAGTTTGACGAAAAGAGCATATGTCGTGATGTATGCGAGCTGTTAAAAGAAGATGAAAGTGTTTATATTGATACAATTGATAAACTTCAAAGAAAGTTTGAGTGTATAAGAAAAGAAACTTTATTTGCAATTAGAAATAGAAAAGTTGAATGCCTCTTTGATTATAATTCAGTTTTGGAAGAATTTGCGATGGCTCTAAGAAAAAATGAATGTTTTAGAAATGTTAGTATTTGTGTTCTTTTAGATGAGTATGAAAATTTAACTTTGTTGCAACAACGTGTTATTAATTCAATGATAAAAAATTCTTCATATTTAGTCATATATAAGGTTTTTATGCGTCCAGATGGAATTTGGGATGATAATACCTTAGCAGAAAGAGAGCACCTGACACAAACTGATGATTATGTACCAATTGAGTATGTAAAAGAAATATTAGGTAAAGAGAATGAAGTAAATGATATGATTCGGAAAATATGTAGAAATCGGTTACGATTTTATTTTGACAAGAATAAAATACCTTATAACGAATCAGATTTAGATATAGATAAGTATTTGGAAAACAAGGTAAAAAATATAGAAATTGATAGAATAGAGAATGTAAATGTATACAGAAAACAGCTAATTAAAAACATATTGAAGAAAATAGGGAAAGATAAAGATGAAGAAATTGAGAGGATGTCAGATATTTTAGAATTACAGTTGATGTCTATTGTTTTAGAAAAGGGATATTCAATAAATGAAATTTTAATAAATATGAGACAGAATTCTTCGAAATATCAAAATTGGAAGCATAATTATGAAACAAATGCACTTTATATTATTCTTGACGCATGTGGCCAAAAAAAGATTTATGGTGGTTTAGATATTATAATAAAATTGGCAAATTATAATACACGGATGATTTTAAATATTTTAAGCTATTCTTTCGAAAATTATGATTTTACTAAAAAAGATGAGGATAATAAAATCTCAGTAAAAAAGCAAACAGATGCTATAGAAACAATGGCTGAAATATGTTTTGAACAGATACAATATATTCCGGCAGTTGGGCCTACAGTCAAAAATTTTATACAAGCCTTAGGAACGTTGTTTAGAACATTTATACTTGATAAACAAGCAAAGAAATTTGAAGCAAATAGTTTTGACATAGAGGTAACAGGTAATGTAAGTGAAGAAGATATCAAAAAGATTAGAATAGTAATAAAAAATGCAATAATTTGGGGAATATTGCTACCTCATAAGGCGAACAAGAAAAAGGAATCAGCAAGTGTTAGTTTTGACGATAAAGATTATGTGTTGAATCCAATATTGTGTGTCTATTTCAAAATTTCGTATAGAAAAAAGCAGAAAAATACACTGAAAGATGAAGAGGTAATGGCTATGTTCGAAATTGAGAAAAAGGCTATTAGTAAAATGAGCAATGTCCATTTGCTTAAGAAGTCGGGGAAAGATATGGATGGACAGCTGGAGTTACCGATAAATAAGGAGTAAGAATATGAATAAATTGTATAATCGAGTTTGTAATCCAGACGTTGTGCGTCAAACATTTTGTGGCAAAGATGCTGTATTTATATACGGTGAACCAAAGTGGAAAAGAGAACAAGAGCGGCAAAAATCCAGAGGAGATATTTGCTTTGAAAATATTAAACCATCTAATTATATATCAATAGAATATGAAATAGGATTTCATGCATCAGAACAAATCATTTGCGATAGTTTTTGTACAGTGGATAATTGTGGACAAAAAATAGAATATGCTTCGATTGAAGTTGAAGAAATGAGGGAGTATATACAATCTATTAATGCGAGTTATAAAAAGATTCTTGTTGATATAACTTTATTGAATACTAGATTTTTAGGGGCTTTTTTGGCTCTTCTTCCAGAATTTGATTGGAATACAGTATGTTTTTGTTATACGGAACCAAAAGAATATCTTAAGAGAGAAGGAGAGAATGACAGATTTGATTTAAAAAACACTACATTAGGTTTTGATGAAATCCCTAATTTGGAGACGGATGGAGATATTACAACAGAGTGTGAGTGGGTTGTTTTTATGGGATTTGAAGGAGAACGTTTGCAAAAGTTAGAGGAAGAAGCGGCACCAGGAAGAAAATACGTTATTCCGGTTATGTGTATTCCAGCTATGAATGCTGAGTGGCATAATTTTGCAATGGATGCCAATTTAGATTTTATAGATAGATTAGAAGAACATGAAGGATTTAAATATGTATCGGCAGTTAATCCATTTGATGTTTATAACTTTTTATTAAGTGAAAAAGAAGGAGGGGTTAGAATGAAGATATCACCAATAGGAACAAAATTAACAATTTTAGGAAGTATTATGTATATAATTGAAAACAGCGAAGATATGCTATTGACAGACAACCCTTTTCAGGGAAATGAAAATACGAAAGAATATGGACAGTCGTTTTATTATGATTTGACATATTTTGTAAAAAGAACTACAAATAGAAGATTTTGTAAGGAGAAGTGACCATGATTAATTTATTAGCGTATATGGATACGGCTTCCAATGCGACGCAAGGGAACAATTTGGCCATATGGGTACCAAGTATTATTAGTATTATTACTTTATTGTTTAATGTTGGTTTCTACATATTTTGTGAGTTGAGGTTAGGTTATAAATATAAAATAAAGCAAGAATTGGCACAGACATCTGCTGAGTTGTTAACATATTTGGCGGAAATAGTTTCGTATGATACATTTGACAATGTGCCTACGCAAATACGAAATTATTCATTGAAAATTCATTTATGTTTTAAATCTGGGGTTGCTGATAAAGGAATTGCAGAAGAGTTAGAGAAAATTTTTCAAGCAGTCAAACAAAGGAAAAAAATAACAGATATAAATGATATTGAGAAGTGGAATAAAGAGTTTAGAAATGAAGTAAGAAATTTGCGTTGTTTGTTGTCAGAATATTGTGGTGCTTTATAGGAGGCATTTATGAGAGTTATTAATGCAGGGTATGTGATAATAAGTGAAATTGATGGGATGAAAATTTTGAAATCAATTGAAAGTATAGGAAGGGTTTGTTACAAAAGTGAAAAAAAAATAACAAAAGATTCTTCTCAAAAATTTGTTGCTAATCTATTGAAGCGTGGCCATGAATCAGTTATTGAACATGAAAAAATTACAGTTAAGTTTATTTGTGATAGAGGTGTCAGCCATGAATTGGTAAGGCATAGGATTGCAAGTTTTAGTCAGGAGAGTACCAGATACTGTAATTACTCGAATGAAAAATTTGGAAAGGAATTAACATTAGTTAAACCATTATTTTGGAATGAGGAATCGGAACAGTATAAGTCTTGGTTAAGAGTAATGGATTTGATTGAGAAAACGTACAATTCATTAATTGCATCAGGAGTAAAACCGGAAGAAGCCAGAAGCATTTTGCCTAACAGTTTAAAAACTGAAATTGTTGTTTCGATGAATTTGAGAGAGTGGAGACATTTTTTTAAACTTCGTACGGCAACAGCAGCTCATCCTCAAATGCGTGAAATAACAATTCCCTTATTGAATGAGTTAAAAGGCAAGATACCGATTGTATTTGATGATATTGAGATAATTTAGTTTGTACATAGCTATATTGTTTTAACGTGTGATTTTTCTTTTTTTATCTTAACAGAAAAATATATACAGCTCATCTATTTTAAAAGCCTTGTCTGTGAATATATTGGTACATAAATCTACGGTTTTTTGGGATTTTCAGTGTGTGATACGGTTTTAGGGTTCAGAAATAAAAAGAAGGTTGTGGCCTGTGGAGATTTTTGGGCAGATGGAAATCAACCGGATGCTGAACGGAAAGAAGGTGCAGATAGATGTTATTGACGAGGCGATAGATTTATAGGAGAATTTGTCAGAGAGGATTCAGAGTGAATTTGTGGAGTTGCTTATCTGTATCTGTACAGGATATATATGGCGAATTGTTGGAATAGCAGGATTATCCGGGGGTGTAAGTAGTGGAAAATAATGAATATCTCAGGTTTTTCAAGATGGCGGGTAGTGCTCCCCGCGAGGGAAATATTATATATTCACTTTTGACAGAACCAACACTTGATAAACTGATACAAGTGGGATTGGATGGAAAGGCGGTTAAGCCGGTATTGCGGGAAGCGGCAACTATGCTGGGTGGAATTACAGATAAAAATGTGAATACGATACTTAAAAATCCGAGACTTATGATATCAATAATGTCAGTGTATTATCAGCAAATTTAGATTTTTGTACCCGATATCATCAGACATTTGTGAAAATCTTAAAGAAAGGAAAATGTAGTGATTTCTTGAAAATCTACTCCTGACAAGAGCTCACTTCCGGACAGGCGTACCATGTGGGGATGTATAATTAGAGATATACTGAATACGTTTTGTTTTTTGCAAATGACGTTCGTCGCCGGAATTATCGTTTATGGCGTATGCCTTTTGGTAAGAAAACGAAAGGGAAAGGATGAGAGACGGTTTTGTTTCCATGATGTGTGGTATGGACTGCTGGCGGCATATTTTGTCTTGCTGTTTCAGATTGTATTTTTTTCGAGAGAAGCCGGCAGCCGCACAGACTTAAATCTTGTTATCGGCGGAACATGGACGCAGGATTCACAGGGTCGCGCTTATGTGATAGAGAATATTCTGTTGTTCATTCCTTTTGGAATGCTGCTTGCTCTCTGTCTGAAAAAGCTTCCCATATGGGGAATAACACTGATTGGTTTTGTCCTTAGCCTCTGTATTGAAATTCTGCAGCTGCTTACCGCACGCGGCTATTTTCAGATTGATGATTTAATTATGAATACGCTGGGCTGTTTGGCAGGAGCATGTCTTGTGCGGGGATTTTTGTGGATTCATAGTTGTAAGACAGGAGGAAGCGATACTAAACCTTGGTGAAAATGGTGCGCAACTGGTGGAAATCCGCGATGCCATCGCTGGTATTCAGCGTGGCATATAACTTTTCAGTTTTTATATTTCCTGTATTTCTGTTTCTTGCTGTTTGGCTTTTTTGGAATCGTGCGCTCAATTAAACGCTGCTCCAGAGCGGGATTCAGATAGTTCTTGCGGAAAGTCGGTCTATGAGAAAGACCGAGCCGCTCCATAAGTTCTGTAGCCGATAGTATCTCATCACCGAGAGCGGAGAGAAGCTGCCCAGTCGGCGTTTTATCTTGGTCGGTTACTTGGTCGCTATCTTGGTCGGTGCTACGACCAATAACCGTAACCTCTGTCAGGCTGTCACGGATGATTTCGAGAATCAGTTCCACGAAACCTGCGCGGTCTGCCTCCTTGTCGGCAGCACCGAGAGCATCATAGTATTCTTTCTGACGCGACTGAATCAATTCTTCAATCGGTAGCCAAAAAAACAATTCTTTCCACTTGCCGAGCAGGAGGCTGTGCCACTTCCGTCCCATGCGGCCGTTGCCGTCTGCAAAGGGATGGATGAATTCAAACTCGTAATGGAAGACGGCACTCTTAATCAGCGGGTGAAGTTCTGACTGCTGATACCATGCAAACAGGTTGTGAATATGCTCCGGTACGAATTCTGCCGGAGGAGCCATGTGGAGCAGCACCTTGCCGTCGAACACACCCACGCCATCGGAGCGGAATCTTCCGTTCTCTGGTACAAGGTCATTCATCATCAACTTGTGAGCTTTGAGAAGGTCATCGACGGATGCAGGAATGGCTCACTGATTTTCTGTTACAAAATGTTGTCACGCATTTATTATAACAAATCTCCGCAAGTTGACAACCTATTTTTGCTTGAGACCACGGAAATCAATTTTCAATTGATTTTTGAGGTGAAATGACTTTATAATTCAGCTTTATAATTCAAAATAAAAATACTTGTGGATTGATACGAAAAGTGCTAAAATAACATATAGTTTACGTTGATACGGAGGACAAGCTTACTCAAAATATTAGAGTGGATAGGCTATTGTTGCATTTTCTTGAATATATTAGACAGGAGAAGGAATACTAAAAATGCAACATAGAAGTAAAGTGGAGATGATTTTATGAACAGAGCGATGGAAAAGATGATTTCAAGAGATTTGGGAATTGCAGTTAAAAAAATCAGAACATCATCGTGGGAGGACTTGGACAAAATTCCCAGAAAAAGGGGAAAGGCTTTCCGTCCTAAAGATATGTTTTTTGTTAGTGGCAACATAAATCTTGCTGAAAATAGAGAAATGGGAATGACTATACTGGAATTAAGAAATATTTATAGAAGGGTAATGTATAAGATTCAATGCTTACTGAGAGACAAGAGAAACAGATAACTGTTATATGTAGAATATCAAAATGATATTAAGCCTTTGACATTCTATGTTGAGCGTAAATTTCATAGATTTCCTAAAGGCTTATTAAAGGAATTTCGCGATGTCTTTGACCATGTTTCCAGATGTTATGAGGAAGATGCAACAGAGCAATATAAAGAAGAAAATATTCAGAAAGCAGAAAACCATTTTAATAGAATCAAGTTAGATACATACAAATATGTCAGTGATTATAAAAAGCGTGAGTTTGTACGTTGGAAGAAAAAATATAGTAAATATGATTTGCAGAATATAAATGACGGGAATTTTTGGGAAACGATACTTGATTTAGAAGATGAGGGAGAGAGAATCTTTTCTGAGGCAAGGAGCATGGAATCAAAGAATATTGCCAAATCGTGTGAGATGCTACAGGAATCAACAATTAAATATGATAAGATATTTAAGTTGATTGATAAAAAAAGGAAGTTGATTTTAAAGGCGAAATTCAAATATCGTAGAGTTACTTTGGTAAATGGCATTATTGGTTTTTTGATAGGTGTAGTGGCAAGTATAGCGGCGACATACTTATGGGAGATAGTTATACAACAGTTTTTTAAGTAGTGCTATAAATAATGCCAGAGTTTAAAAGAATATGATAGGCAGTTATGTGTGTTAAAACCATAGCTGCTTTTTATTGCAAATTTAAAGAAAGAAAATCTACTTCTGACAAGAACTCACTTCCGGACAGGCGTACCATGTGGGGATTTTTGATGTGAAATCAATGAATAAAAAATAGTTGCTATTTAATTTTAGATTGCGTATACTATAACTAGAAGTTAAGTGCTGGTAACTTAACAGCAGGTGTATCTCCACCCAAAGTGAGACGGTTATAAGTGAGTGTTTCGCCACTTGAAGTGCAATTTTAACAATGGGGCGGTTTCCGCCCCATTTAACTATAAGAGGGTTAGGGTGGTAATGAAATTTTATGAATTGGCTTCAGGATATGTTGATTGCCTATACCATTTGCACCACATTTGTCCGGAAATGCGGGGATTTTTGTGGATTTATGCTTATAAGACGGGAGGAAGCGATGAAAAATAATGGGAAGAGGAAAAGTATTATTCTGCTAGCATTCTTGTTTGTATTGGCAGGCTGTATCTGCCGGACGGTAAATAGTCCGGCGACGGTTACAAAGGCTTATACGGAGGAGCAGAAACAGCAGGCCAAAGCATGGTTGTCTGCGCATGGCTATCCGCCTACGATGGAGGGGGCTTATCAGGCTTACAGCGACTATCAGAGCGGAAAACTCAAATTGAGCGAAGAGGAGCAGAAGCGTGTTGAAAAGACGCTTGGCAAATCGTCCTCAAAAGATAAGAATGGCAAGAAAAAGAAGAAAACATCAAAGAAGAAGAGTAAGAAAAAGAAATCTGCAAAAAAGTCCGTGAAGAAGTCTGCAGATAAGAGTAATAAAGTTACGGCGGAACCAGAGACGCCGACTGCGGACAAGAAACAGCAGGAAGAACAGAAACAGCAGGCGGCTCCGTCTGCCTCCCCTCTCGCGAAAAGTGTGACACAGGAGGAAGAAGTGGAAAAATGCGGAACCCAAGAGGAGGACACAGCGTGGAAAACCCGTATGTATGTAATCCTTGCTTTTTGTGCAGTTGCTGTCGGCGCTTCCGTGCCTTTTGTCAGAAAGAAAAGGAAGCGGTAGTAAATAAAAACGCACATAGCACAATCGTTAATACGCATACTTATATGCCTCTCCATCAGTATGAGATTTCTCATAACAGATTATTGTATAATTCAGGAAAAAGGAGGTCGACTGAAAATGAAACAAGAGGAATATTGGAACAGCGTATCAAAGAAAAAGGAATTTACTACTCCATTCCAAGCTGGGGAATTTTCAAAATATGTAAAAAAGGATAGCATAATCCTTGATGTTGGCTGCGGATATGGGAGAACGCTTGATGAGTTATATCATACCGGATATCGCAACCTGATTGGTATAGATTTTTCAAGAGGTATGATTGAACGGGGAAAACAGCAGTTTCCGTATCTTGATTTGCGGGTAAAGAAAGACACTAAAATTTCCCTGCCGGACGCAAGCATTGACGCTATAATTCTTTTTGCAGTTTTAACATGCATACGAACAAATGAGGAGCAAAAAGAACTATTGACAGAAATTAAGCGGGTATTAAAACCACAGGGAATTTTGTATGTCAATGATTTTTTGCTGAATACAGATGAACGCAATCTTTTAAGATATGAAAAATTCAAAGAAGTCTATGGGGTCTATGGTGTATTTGAACTGTCGGAGGGAGCCGTATGCCGACACCATGATGAAACATGGGTAAAACAGCTTTTAAAAGATTTTTCGGAGCAGGAGTACCGACATTTGATATTTACGACAATGAATGGCAACAAATCAAATGGCTTTTATTTCATAGGTCAGCTAATAAAATAAAAACCATGTTTGCCGGTTATAAATTCAGCGAATAAACATCGGAGAATGATGATTGACCAGTTATTCCAAGTCATCGAAGAAGTGAAAGCATTTCATCAATACGGATTTCATATGTATGAGCCTCCCGAATTTTCCGCAGACCGTTGGCGGCAATTTGGGCGCGTTCGTCTTCGTGCTGCAGATAGTACATTGCTTTTTCCACGGCGTCATTCATATCTTCATAGTAGACAAAGTCTTTTTGTGCTTCAAAGTGCATAAGAAAGTCGGACTGGTAGTTTGTCAATAAGAAACCGCCGGCGCCCATGATTTCCATTGCCCGCAGGGGAATACCGCGGCGGATACTTTTAAGCGTGATATTGAGATTGATTCGTGAGCCGGCAAATACTTTCGGCATTTCCGTTGTATAGTCAACATATCCGTGGTTGTGGCAGGAGCCGACGGTTGCCTCTTTATATCTTGTAAATAAATCGACGTGGTGTACAGAGGATAATTGCGACAGTAACTGCTCCCGTTCCAATGCGGTTATTTTGCGGCAGAGCACGCTGTCGGCAAAGATTCGCTCCGGTGTTGTAAAGTAGGAGTTGGTTTCCGTCCACTCATTCACAGACGCGAACTTCGCGTCGATAATTTCCTTTGGGATTGGGGTTAATATGTCGGTACCATATAAATGAAGCTGGGTCTGTATGAGCGCGTCAACATAGCCGATATAATATTGCTTGTTGTTTTTGGCTGCATTTGCTGTGAACTCATCATAAAAATTGTGGTCTTCGTTATAGAGAGCGCCGACAAAAGAAATATCGTACTTATGAGGATTACCGCTGGCAGTCAGCGCTGCTATTCTGTCCGGATTGGCCGCCATCGGGGCGTAGTACACCGTTTGCACCCCTTGGGCGGCGAGTTCTTCATACATGGCGCTGTCAAAGGTAAAGATATAGTTGCAGGAATTGATAATATTGATGGAATATCCTTTCATGTAAGGATTGTCATATATCCATGACAGATAGGGAATGCCTGCCTTTTGACAAGCTTCTGAAACCATAGGGAAATAATTCATAGTAAAGACACAGTGATAGTTGTCTTTTTTTATTTCTTCATATAACTGCCCGATGGTAGAGGCGCCGAGCCCGAGCATGCGCGCCCGTTCCGGCAGTTCGCATAACACGTAAGAATGACCAAGTGCGGTAAAGCTGTCTAAAACATCTTTGCGGCAGAAAGAATTCCAGTCAAAATATAATATACGCATATCTATCTCCTTTGTATCATTCATAATCGGTGAAATCGCAATCATCTTTTCTCAGTGTAGCACACGTCGTTGTAAAAAACAATTAAATTTGATATACTACCAATATGATGGCAAAGAAAGGAAGCAATATTGTTATGAGACAATTTTTCGAGTTTTTGGACGCCGCGCTAAGTCCTTTTCACGCGGTCAGAGAGGCGGCGCAGAGAATGGAGCAGGAGGGATTTCATCCGCTGTCAGAAATGGCGGAGTGGAATCTGCAGTCGGGAGAGCGCTACTATGTTACCCGTAACGAATCGAGTATCATAGCGTTCCGGATGCCTGAAGAGAAACCGGAATTTTATCATCTTACGGCTGCGCATAGTGATTCGCCCACCTACCGTATTAAGAAAACAAAGATGGAGGGGAAATACTATGCGCGGGCGGAGACAGAGGGTTATGGCGGCATGATTCATGCCAGTTGGCTTGACCGTCCGCTGGGGATGGCCGGCCGCGTCACGGTGCGCACGGCAGAGGGCGTCCGTACACAGCTCATTGCTCCGGATAGGGATATGTTTGTGATTCCGAATCTTTCCGTTCATATGAATCGGGAAATCAATAAAGGGTATGCCTACAATCCGCAGATTGATATGCAGCCGCTCTACGGCAGTAAAGAAAAAGATATTCACGCCCTGATTGCAGAAGAAAGCAATGTGAGCCCTGCGGACATACTGGATATGGATGTTGTGCTCACCGTCAGGCAGAAAGCTTGTCAGGTGGGAGTCGACAAAGAATTTTACATGGCGCACGGCATTGATGATTTGGGGTGTGCTTACGCCAGTCTGAATGGTTTTTTGTCTGCCTGCCGCAGACAAACCGATAAGCAAAACAGCGGCAGGAAAATCAATTTCTGGTGCATGTTCGATAATGAAGAGGTGGGAAGCGGGACGAGACAGGGAGCGATGGGCTCCTTTCTGCCGGATGTTGTGAGCCGTATCGAACGGGCATTGGATATGTCAGAAGAGGAGCAGGCCGCGGCAAGAAACAGCAGTCTGCTTCTCAGCGCAGACAATGCACATGCCACGCACCCAAATCTCCCGGCCAAGACAGATAGTGAATATCCGGTTGTTCTGAACGGGGGAATTGTTATAAAGTATAATGCAAGTCAACGATATACGACAACAGGGATGACAGCGGCAGTCTTTTCTGAACTGTGCAAAAAGAAAGGGATTCCGATACAGCGTTTTGCCAATCGCGCAGACGCGCCGGGAGGCAGTACTTTGGGGAATTTATTGAGTCATCAATTCAGCGTACCGATGCTCGATATCGGACTGCCCCAGTTGGCGATGCACAGCGCCGTGGAAACCGCAGGATGCAAAGATTTACCATATATGACAGAGGCGGTTCAGGCATTTTATCAGAGTCAAATTCATCAAATACGAGATGGCGAATGGGTGTTGTGATTCGGCTGCCGGATATAAAGTAAGGGAAAGCAAACTTTTTCGTAATATTTGGCTTGCTTTTTCAAAACAATTGAAGTATACTAAACGTAATTCCATATGACTGGCGGAAAAAACAATCATTTTGTTTGTGAGAGTACTCACGGGGAGTATGGATGGAAACGAATTGCCGACCGTCTGGGTGACCATTTCTTTGGTTGTCCAGATGGTCTTTTTTTATCTCATAAGAAAGTGTGTCTTATGCGGAGCAAAAAACACGAAGAAGAGCTGACGGACACAAAAAATAGAACAGGAGGGAAAGAGAAGATGAACACAATTTTACTCGAAAACGAGCTGAAAGGCAATCCTTATCCGGGACGGGGGATTGTCGTTGGCAAATCGCCAAACGGGAAGTATGCCGTAGCTGCCTATTTCATTATGGGGCGCAGTGAAAACAGCCGCAACCGCATCTTTGTTGAGGATGGCGAGGGGATTCGCACACAGGCGTTTGATGATTCCAAACTGAGCGATCCCAGTCTGATTATTTATGCGCCGGTTCGCGTTCTTGGCAATACGACGATAGTAACGAATGGCGACCAGACCGATACGGTTTATGAGTTGATGCAAAAGCAACAAACGTTTGAGCAGGCTCTCCGTACGAGGGAATTTGAGCCGGACGCTCCGAACTATACGCCGCGTATCTCTGCCATGATGAAGGTGGAAAAGGGAACGTATCAGTATGAGATGTCGATTTTAAAAAGCAATCAGGGAAATCCGGTTTCCTGTAACCGTTATACGTTCCAGTACAGTAATCCGGTAGCAGGAGAGGGGCACTTTATTCATACCTACATGCAGGACGGGGATCCGCTGCCAAGTTTTGAGGGAGAGCCAAAGCTTGTTGCGATGAGTGATGATATGGATTCTTTTACCGAAACGCTTTGGGAAAACTTAAATGAGGATAACAAAGTATCTTTGTTTGTCCGCTATATTGATATTGAAACTGGAGAATATAAAACAAATATTGTAAATAAAAATCAGGCATAATGCATAGACGCTTCGGAATGGAGGATAGTTATGAAAGAACTGGAATTAAAATATGGATGTAACCCAAATCAGAAACCTTCTAAAATTTATATGAAAGATGGCGAGCTGCCGATTAAGGTGCTGAATGGCAAGCCGGGATATATTAATTTTTTAGATGCTTTTAACGGATGGCAGCTTGTGAGCGAGTTAAAGAGAGCTACAGGGCTTCCGGCGGCTACTTCGTTTAAGCATGTCTCGCCGGCAGGGGCGGCAGTAGGCCTGCCATTGTCTGAGGTGGAGGCGAAAATCTACTGGGTCGATGACCTTGGCGAGTTGTCTCCTCTGGCGGCCGCTTATGCGAGAGCGCGCGGTGCGGACAGGATGTCTTCTTACGGAGATTTTATTGCTCTGTCGGATGTGTGCGACGTTTCGGCGGCGAAAATGATTAAGCGGGAGTTTTCAGATGGTATTATTGCGCCGGGGTATGAGCCGGAAGCGCTGGAACTTTTAAAGGAAAAGAAAAAGGGCGCTTATGCGATTATTGAGATTGATTCTTCTTATGTACCAAATCCGGTTGAGCACAAAGAAGTATTTGGCATTACTTTTGAGCAGGGAAGAAATGAATTAGTGATTGATGATGATTTCTTCGCGAATATTGTCACGGAAAATAAAGAATTGCCGGAGCAGGCGAAGATAGATATGGCTGTCGCCATGATTACGCTCAAATACACACAGTCCAATTCTGTTTGTTTTGTCAAGGGAGGGCAGGCAATCGGTATCGGAGCCGGTCAGCAGTCTC
Source organism: uncultured Eubacterium sp. (assembly GCA_910577295.1). GTDB lineage: Bacteria > Bacillota > Clostridia > Lachnospirales > Lachnospiraceae > Eubacterium_F. Next base: position 8,289 of record CAJTLS010000009.1, on the reverse strand, counting down.
GTATTCACTGCACCCGTCTTGCGGGACAGAAAGCGGATAATTGGCTGTTACGCCAGTCTCCTCAGGTGTTGGGGCTTCCATTTAGAGAGGACATGAAGCGGGCAGAGCGCGACAACGCGATTGATAACTATATTGGTGAAGATTTTATGGATGTATTGGCAGATGGATGCTGGGAGAAATATTTCACGGAAAAACCGCCGGTATTTACGAAAGAGGAGAAACAGAAGTGGTTGTCTGAGTACGCCAAAGACGTGACGCTTGGCTCGGATGCGTTCTTCCCATTTGATGATAATATTGAGAGAGCATATCGCAGCGGGGTAAAATATATCGCTCAGCCGGGCGGCTCGATTCGTGATAAGGATTGTATAGATGCCTGCAATCGCCATAACATGGTGATGAGCTTTACGGGCATACGTCTGTTCCACCACTAAAAATAAGAGGGGATTTGTGATATGGATATGGTGGAAAAAATGGTAAATGAGATTTTGGAGGGCCGCCGCCTGACAAGAGCGGATGATTTATCTTTTCTCTTGGAGAGCGATTTTGAGCAGTTGAAAGCGGGAGCGAACCGTATCCGAGAGGGGTTGTGCGGCAATCACGTTGATTTGTGTACAATTATCAATGGACGCTCTGGACGGTGCAGCGAAAATTGTAAATTTTGCGCCCAATCGTCCCACTATCACACAGGGGCAGAGGAATATGAAATTTTGGAGACGGATGAGTTTGTCAGGACATGCCGGCATCACGAAGAGATGGGAGCGCATCGCTTTTCCATAGTGACAGCGGGACGCACGCTCGCCGGAAAAGATTTCGAATGGGCGCTGAAGGCATACCGAAAAATGGGAGAGGAGTGCGGGCTCATCCGGTTATGCGCTTCGCACGGACTATTGACGAAAGAACAGTTTGTCGCCTTGCGGGAAGCGGGAGTCAGGCGTTATCACGCCAATATAGAAACTTCACGGAGGAATTTCCCGAATATCTGTACCACGCACACTTTCGAGGATAAGATTGCCTGTATCCGCGCAGCGAAAAGCGCCGGACTGCAGGTTTGCTCCGGCGGCATTATAGGTATGGGCGAGACATGGGAAGACCGTATGGATATGGCGTTGACGTTAGCGGAATTGGAGGTAGATTCGATTCCGCTGAATGCGCTGATTCCGATAGCAGGCACCCCGTTTGAAGAGCTGCTTCCGCTGACGGAAGAAGAGATTTTGCGGACGATAATTATCTTCCGTTTTCTGAATCCGACGGCAGATATAAGACTTGCCGCAGGACGTAAATTGCTGGCAGAGAGTGGGAAGAATGCCTTTTTTGCCGGAGCAAATGCGGCAATTACGGGTGATATGCTTACTACTTCGGGAAGTCGTACGAGGCAGGATAGGGAAATGCTGACGGCATGCGGGTTTGATATCGGACAATAAAAGTAATCGTTCCGGTGGTGCATTAGCACCGCTGCGTAGCGGTCTAGTGCAAACGGGCTGCCAAAAGTCAGGAAAAAACGACAGCAGACACCTCAAACAATGCTGCGGGCAGCGAACTGTAAACGAAAGAAACAATAATTTTTCGGGAAGTGGTACAAGGATAAAATACGGTATGATACCCGCTGTCTTGAAAACCACAATTATTAAGCGATTGTCATATTAGATAACTAATCTTTCTTGCATTTTGCCTGTGCTTATTGTATCATATAATTGTAGTAGGAAATGTATGGTTAGGAGAGATGTATTGTGAAGATTTCTACAAAGGGACGGTATGCATTGCGTCTTATGCTGGACTTGGCGCTAAATGATACGGAAAAGCCGATTCGAATCAAGGAGATTGCCTGCCGGCAGGGAATTTCAGATAAATATTTGGAGCAGATTATTTCGATATTAAATAAGGCGCGTTTTGTGCGTAGTATCCGCGGGCCTCAGGGCGGCTATCTTCTCACAAAGAAGCCGGAAGATTATACGGTTGGGATGATTTTGCGCTTGACAGAGGGGAGTATGGCTCCTGTCGATTGTGTGGACAAGGAAATTATTGCCTGCGACCGCATGGAAAATTGTGCGACTTCAATTGTGTGGAAGCGGTTGAATGAGGCGATTAGTGAAGTGATTGATAACATTACTCTTGCCGATTTGGTCGACTGGCAGATGGCGGGAGGCGGCAGTTATAACATTTGATATATGCCAGAAACCGGATATGTCTATAAAAAGGAAAAGAGGATAAATATGCTGACATGGAAAAAACCACCGATGGGGTGGAATAGTTATGATTATTATGATACTACCGTGAATGAGCAGCAGGTGAAAGCAAATGCCGACTACATGGCAGAACATTTAAAAGAATATGGATGGGAATATATTGTAGTTGATATCCAATGGTATGCGTATGATGCCGGTACACAGCGAAATAAACATCAATATATTCCTTTCTGGGATGTGGAAATGGATGAGTATTCCCGTTTACTTCCCTGTCCGCAGCGCTTTCCCTCTTCCGCCGGTGGAAAGGGTTTTGCGCCGCTTGCACAGTACATACATGACAGAGGGTTAAAGTTTGGTATTCATATCATGCGTGGCATACCACGTATTGCAGCGCATCATCACGGCAGGATATTGGGAACGGAATATACGGCGAACCAGATTGCCGCAGCCAATAATATTTGTTATTGGAATCCGGATATGTACGGTATTCTTCCGGACGCGCCGGGGGCGCAGGAATATTACGACTCTCTAATGAATCTCTATGCGGAGTGGGGTGTAGATTTTATTAAATGTGATGATATTTGCCGCTTAGACGCCGATACGGCAAAAGAGGAGATTGCCATGCTTCATCGGGCTATTGCAAAGTGTGGGCGTGATATTGTTCTCAGTCTGTCTCCCGGTCCGGCAATCTTAGAACTGGCGGAGTATTATCACGAAAATGCGAATATGTGGCGTATTACGGATGATTTTTGGGATAACTGGAAGTCTCTGCGCGATATGTTCGACCGCTGCCGCAATTGGCAGGATTCGGTGAGGGATGGCGGTTATCCGGACTGCGATATGCTTCCGCTCGGACGGATTGGCAAGGGGTTTGGAGATGAACGGCAGACCAATTTTACAAAAGTGGAACAGCGCACGATGATGACGCTGTGGAGCATATTCCGTTCGCCGATGATGTTAGGTGCGGAATTGCCGGAACTGGATGATTGGACGCTGTCACTGATTACGAATCAGCGTGTGCTCTATCTGTTAGAGAACTCTTCCCATGCAAAAGAGGTGTTCCGGAATGACAAAATGATTGTATGGAAAGCAGTCGGCCGGTATGATGATAAGAAGTATACCGCTATTTTCAATATTGCGGATACGTGTATTGCCGTGACACCGTCGCAGTATGCAGACGGTGTATCCGGATATAATTTGTGGACGGATGAAAAGATTGATTTTACGGAAGAGCAGACAATTGATTCACACGATTGTTTTCTTGTTGAAGAATAATTCTTGATTTTGGCATTGCTAAATTGTATACTGAACTTATGTATTTTCATTTCGAAGGAGGAAAAAAGACATGAGTAAAGTTACAATTTCCGATGCCATTCGTTATGTTGGCGTGGATGACAAAGACATTGATTTATTTGAAAGTCAGTTTATCGTTCCCAATGGGGTGTCATATAATTCGTATTTGATTATGGACGAAAAAGTTGCCCTGATGGATTCGGTAGATGGCCGTAAAACGGATGAATGGCTTTCTAATATTGAGACGGAATTGGATGGCCGTTTGCCGGATTATCTTATCGTATCACATATGGAGCCAGACCACAGCGGCAGTATTGCCGATGTGATGGCGAAATATCCACAGATGAAACTCGTTAGTAATGCCAAAGTGTTTGCCATGCTCCCTCAGTTTATGGAGTTGGATTTGGAGGGAAAAAAAGTAGAAGTGGCCGAGGGGGATACTCTTGATTTGGGAAAGCATACCCTCACTTTTATGATGGCGCCGATGGTTCATTGGCCGGAAGTTATGGTAGAGTATGAAACGACAGAAAAGGTTTTGTTTTCTGCCGATGCTTTTGGTAAATTCGGCACACTGGACACGGAAGAAGATTGGGCGTGTGAAGCTCGTCGCTATTATTTTAATATCGTCGGCAAATACGGCGTGCAGGCGGCGGCGCTGTTGAAAAAGGCGGCCGCACTTGATATAGAGAAGATTTGTCCGTTACATGGCCCGATTTTACAGGAAAACTTATCGTATTACATAGGCAAATACAAGACATGGACGAGCTATGAGGCGGAGGACGACGGCGTGTTTGTGGCGTATGCTTCGATTCACGGCAATACCGGAAAGGCAGCAGAGAAACTTGGTGAGATACTGACTGCGAAAGGAGCTGCCAAAGTAGTTGTCAGTGATTTATCCCGCGAGGATATGGCAGAGGCTGTGGAGGATGCGTTCCGCTATGATAAAATAGTACTTGCCTGCGCTACCTATGACGGCGGTTTGTTCTCTCCGATGCAGGATTTTCTGTATCGGCTTGGCCATAAGAACTTTCAAAATAAGAAAGTTGCCTTTTTGGAGAATGGAAGCTGGGGTCCGATGGCAAACAGGAAAATGCGTGAAATCGTAGAGGGAATGAAAAATATGACACTGTGCGAGCATATGGTAACCATTAAGTCAACGATGAAAGAGGACGACGTTGCACAGATGGAAATACTTGCACAGGAATTATTACAATAGCCGTGTGAAAAATTATGTAGATGTGTTACGCTGAAAGAGCGCTGCTTTCTGATTTTGGAAGCAGCGCTCTTCGTGCGTGTGTTCTTTTAATTCGGTTGGATTTGCCATTGTCAGGTTAAATCCGATACAATCTGAATGCCGTTTACTTCTACTAAGTCATTGATTTCAATTACAAGACATGGTACGCCGTCGATTACTTTTGTCTCAATTAAATCGGTTCTCTCCGGATTCACCTGCACGGTTACATCCGGCGTCCGCACTTCAAATTTGCGCGTATTGGAAATGTTATTCGCCATTAAATGTTCTTTTTCTCCTACCGTCTCGTCATAGCGCGTCTCAAACACGGCAAGTTGTTCTTCTTCCACACCGCTCTTTTCCAGAAGTTTCCCGATATCGGTTCGGTCTAAAGCAAGAGGTTCCGGATTCTCTTTATTTTCTTCCACCATCTGATTCAAGTTTTCGTGGATGGATTTTACGATATCATAATCACACTCCAGACCAAGCGCTTCCTCCACAATAGCGTTAAAGGTTTCTTTCTGGCTCTTTGGCGGCAGAGGCAGGCGGCAGCCGAGGACATTTTCCGTTATTGCCAAATCTAAATCGTCTGAATTTTTAGAGTAGTACAGGAGGCTGTGGATATCCATATTGCGGTCATTGAAAGCCGGAAACAGAAAGCCGAGTTCCGGAGGCTGTACGAGCCAGTCGCGTATTCGGTCCTGAATATGGTTGGTCTCGGTATTATAACACAATCCCGGTTTTGTTAATTTTACCGGACATATGCTGCACAGTATATAATCGTATACATACTCGGAGGCGTCGAAATTTTCGATGCCATCAGTTGTAATTTTAGGAATATCATAGGCGTCGTGAATGAGAATAATGAAATAATTTTCTGTATAATTGTAGTTTTCAATAATTGTGTCGTAAAACTGATTGAGAAGCTGTTCATCCACAAGTTTGCTCTCCAGCAATTGCATAAGAAACCGCTGTTTTCCGTCTTCTTTCGTCTCTTCTTCCATTGGAAATTCCATATTCATCAATGTTTTTCCAATCGAGCCGGAAAGAGTTTTTCGAAAGATATCTATGTATTTAAACATTTCCTCTTCTGGAAGTCCGAGAAATGCTTCTTTTAGTGTCATTCGTTTCTGTTTTTCCGCATCTACATAGCATCCGCAAATGCGGGTTACGGTGCATTTAGTTTTCGTAAAACGCTTCTTGATTTCTGCAATTTCTTTTTTATTCATGTCTGTTCCTCCATTTCATTATCAATGCGTAGATTCACAAAGTATAGTTATCTTATCACAAATTGATGGTTGATTTCAAATATTTCTTGCAGGTAGTCAGGCACTAATGGACAAAAAAAGTCATAGAATGAAGTAATGTAGTTCTGACGGAGGTCTGTATGCAGGCATTTCCACAACCTTTGAGTGTCGAGGAAGAGAATGAGTATATCAAGAGATGGGAGCAGGGAGACAGGGAGGCAAGAACTATTTTAATTGAGCATAACTTACGTCTCGTTGCCTATCTTGTAAAAAAATATAGTAATACCGACCATAGCGTAGATGACTTGATTTCGATTGGGACGATAGGACTCATAAAGGCAGTGGACACATACCGTCAGGGGAAAGGTGTTCGTCTCGCCACCTATGCTTCCCGATGTATCGACAATGCGATACATCGCTTTGGCTAAATTGGGGAAATCGGGACAGTCCAGATTCCTGACTGGCATGAGGTACGAAGAAACTCTGACAACTGGAAGAAAAGACAGTTGGAAAACGTCGAACTCTCCAAAGTGTCCGGCCATCTCCAGTACCACCGCATCCAAAACGGTGTGAGTTGTTCCGAGTTGGACAAGCATCTTGGCTTTACGAAAGGTTCCTACCGCAGAAGTTTTGAATCTCCGGTACATGAGCCGAGTGATTTGGAGAAAGTCAGGCAAATCTGCGAGTATCTTTGTGTGAACACGGAAGAGATTTTTGACGATTATCTGCGTTTTCTGGATTCTGATTTTTTCGCCGCTTTTTTGTTTGTACGAAAGCAGTTGGGATATACTCACAAGGAAATGGCGGAACAAATCGGGGTAAACCGGAGTGTCTATCGGGGTTGGGAGAAAGGCAGAAAGGCTCCGACGAGGAGAAGTTGGGGGAGGATAAAGGGAATTTGGGAGAAATAAAATGTTTTGTCTTGTAATTTGCAATACAATGTAGTACAATATTTTTGAAAGTGAGGTGTTCTCTATGAAAGATTCAACTGTCAGTGCACGTGTCGAAAACGACATAAAAACAGAAGCAGAAGATATTCTTCAGAAATTGGGTATTCCTGTCTCTGTTGTTATCAATTCCCTTTACCGTCAAATCATATACAGACACGGCGTACCGTTTTCTTTAACAATTCCGAAGGAGCCACGCACATTAGACACTATGTCAGATGCTGAATTGAACACAAAACTTCAGCACAGCTATGAACAATCCCTTGCCGGAGAAGGTATGCCTTACAATGAGGTGTTTGATGAACTCGAAAGGAGCCTTGTGCAATGAACACCTATGAAATCATCATGACATCCGATGCAACAACGGACCTTGTAGAACTGCGTAACTATATAACCGATGTCCTACTTGTGCCAGATATAGCCTTAGCATATATACGTACTATTCGTACAGAAATAAGCAAACTGGCTAATATGCCCCAAAGGATATTACCAGTTCCCGAGGAACCCTGGCACTCTCATGGTATTCGTAAAATAATAGTGAAAAACTTTTATATTTACTACCGAATTGACGAAAATGCAAAGCGTGTCTATATTCTTAATGTCATTTATCAAAAACGTGATCAGCTTAAAATGTTAGCAGAAATGGACTATGATTAATACTGGCATCCTATTGGCTACAATGGGGTGCTGGTTTGCAGTGGTTTTCTCTTATTTTTCTTTTCATTTGTATGGAGATATGGTAACTATTATAAAAGAATGACTTGCTGAAAAATTTAAATTATTAGCTCGAGGAGTGGTTAAGATTGCATATAATAGAAAATTTATATGAGTTTTTAAGAAATATTATATTGAATATGAAATCAGAATACGTTGCTCTTTTCTCTGTTGTCGTCACAATAATTATTTTTATACTTAACAAACAAGCAGAACTCCGATATAAAAAATATGAGGAAAGAAAGCATGAATACAAAAAACTAATTGACTTTTTAAATCTCATATATACTGAACCCAACAAAATGAAACCAACCAAAAATGGGAAGCCATCTAGTGAAATGCAGCAAAAATTTTTTGATGTTGGTTCTTCTCTGATGCTTTATGCATCAAAAAAACTTTATAAGAAGTATATTTTTTTCAGGGATTATACAACTCATGATGCATTTAAAAAAGTCGATATTATGATGATACACTAATTACATACATAATTGCTGATATATTAAAACAAATAAGAAAAGAAATTGGTCTAGCTAATTTTAATTCCATCACCTCAAATGAAGCTTTACAAAAATTGATATAAGACATATTGATAGTTACAAAGAGCAGAGCCCCAAATCTAGGTTCTGCTCTTACCTGTATTATACAGGGATTTTTTTGCATGTCAATAAGACCTG